>JAGWXP010000002.1 GCA_018969845.1 Lysobacteraceae bacterium
ATTCCGGTTCGCAGGCCAACCAGGCCGTGTACTTCGCCCTGCTGCAACCGGGTGACACCATCCTCGGCATGTCGCTCGCGCACGGCGGCCACCTGACCCACGGCGCGAAAGTGAACCTGTCCGGCAAGATCCTCAACGCCGTGCAGTACGGCGTGAACGCGGAAGGTTTCATCGACTACGCCGAAGTCGAGAAACTCGCGCTCGAACACAAGCCGAAGATGGTCGTGGCCGGATTTTCCGCCTATTCCCAAGTCGTGGATTGGGCACGCATGCGCGCGATCGCGGACAAGGTCGGCGCCTATCTGTTCGTGGACATGGCGCACATCGCCGGCCTCGTCGCCGCTGGCGTGTATCCGAGTCCGCTGCCGCACGCGCACGTGGTAACGTCAACCACGCACAAGACCCTGCGCGGTCCGCGCGGCGGCCTGATCGTCGCGCGCAACGCCGGCGAGGAAATCGAGAAGAAACTGCAGTCGATCGTATTCCCCGGCATCCAGGGCGGTCCGTTGATGCACGTGATCGCCGCCAAGGCGGTCGCCTTCAAGGAAGCGCTGGAGCCGGAATTCAAGACCTATCAGCGGCAGGTCGTGAAGAATGCGAAAGCCATGGCAAAAACGATCATTGCGCGCGGCTACAAGATCGTATCCGGCGGCACCGAGGATCACCTGTTTCTGGTCGACCTGATCGGCAAGAAACTCACCGGCAAGGACGCCGAGGCCGCGCTGGGCCGTGCGCACGTCACGGTCAACAAGAACGCCGTGCCGAACGATCCGCAAAAACCTTTCGTGACGTCGGGCCTGCGCATCGGCACGCCGGCGGTGACCACGCGCGGCTACGGCGAGGCCGACTGCGTGGATCTGGCCGGCTGGATCTGCGACGTGCTCGATGCGCCGAACGACGACGGCGTGATCGCGGCCGTGCGCACGAAGGTAACCGCGCAGTGCCGAAAATATCCGGTATACGCCGCTGACGCTAGCTGATCGGGAACCTCTGATTAATCGTCGCGAGCGATGAGAATTTGCGGGTCGCCGGAGCGCAGGAACCGGAGTTTACTCGCATGTAAATGAGGATTCCGAGCACCGCCGGCACGCAAATTATCGAGCGCAGCAGATTAATCAGAGGGTTCCAAGTGCATTGCCCGTTCTGCCAGCATGTAGACACGCGCGTCATCGATTCGCGCGAATCCGAAGACGGCGCGACGATCCGCCGCCGCCGTGAATGCACGCATTGCGGCGAACGTTTCAACACCTTCGAGACGATCGAAATCAAGCTGCCACTGATCGCCAAGAGCGATGGCCGGCGCGAGGCGTTCGACGAACGCAAATTGCGCGTCGGTGTGGAGCGTGCGCTGCAGAAGCGTCCGGTTGCCGGCGACGCGGTCGACACCGTGGTGCGCGAAGTCGTGCGCCAGTTGCGCGGTGTCAACGAGCGCGAGGTGCCGTCGCGCCTCGTCGGCGAATGGGTGATGACGGAATTGAAGCGCCTGGATCAGGTCGCCTACGTGCGCTTCGCCTCGGTCTACCGGCGCTTCGAGGACGTGCAGGCGTTCCGCGAAGAAATCGAGAGGCTCGAGAAGGACCTGCCGGAACTCGAAGGCCTGCAATTGCCGCTGCTCGGCGAACTGCGCCAGCGCAAGAAAGCGCCATGAGCGCGTTTTCCGCCGCCGACCACGCGCACATGGCACGCGCGCTGCGTCTGGCCGAGAGAGGGGCGTACACGACGCAACCGAATCCGCGCGTGGGCTGCGTGATCGCGCATGGCGCGGAAACCGTCGGCGAGGGATTCCACGCGCGCGCCGGCGAGCCGCATGCGGAAGTCTTCGCCTTGCGCGAAGCGGGTGAACGCGCACGCGGCGCGAGCGCGTACGTCACGCTGGAACCTTGCGCGCATTTCGGCAGGACGCCGCCCTGCGCCGACGCGCTGATCGCGGCGGGCGTGGCGCGCGTCGTCTCCGCCAGTGAGGACCCGAATCCGAAAGTCGCCGGCGGCGGCTTCGCCAAGTTGCGCGCGGCCGGCGTTGTCGTCGAAACCGGACTGATGCGCGACGCGGCGCGCGAACTCAATCGCGGATTCTTCGCCCGCATCGAACGCGGCCGGCCGTGGGTCCGCGTGAAACTGGCCATGAGCCTGGACGGACGCACCGCGCTGGCCAATGGCAAATCGCAATGGATCACCGGCGCGGCCGCGCGCGCGGACGTGCAGCGCTGGCGCGCGCGCAGCAGCGCGATCCTGACCGGGGCCGACACGGCACGCGCGGACGATCCGCGGTTGACGGTGCGCATGGAAAAAACGGGATCGGAGTCCTTTTTGCAGAAAAAGGAATTCGACCCGGTTTTTCAGCCGCTGCGCGTGGTGCTCGATGCGCGGCTGGATGCGCTCAAGGCGAATGCGCACCTGCTCGATGGCAGCGCTCCGACGCTGGTTGTGCACGCCGAGCATGCGCAACCGCGCGGTGCGGGCTACGCAAACGCCGAACTGGCCGGCGCGCCCGTGCGCGATGGACGCCTCGATCTCGCCGCCGTGCTGGAATTGCTCGCCGCGCGCGGCATCAACGAACTGCAGGTCGAAGCCGGCCCGACGCTGTGCGGCGCGCTGTTCGCACAAGGCCTCGTCGACGAACTGTTGTTGTACATTGCGCCGCTGCTGCTCGGCGATATGGCGCGGCCGCTGTTGAACCTGCCGTCCATCGCGGAAATCTCCGCCGGTCGGCAGTTGCGCGTCGTCGACCAGCGCCGGATCGGCGAGGATTGGCGTGTGTTGTTGAGGGCATGACTCTATGTTCACCGGGATCGTCCAGGCCGTCGGCATGGTCGCGCGCATCGAGACGCGCGGCGGCGACTTGCGCCTGTTCGTGGACGCGTCCGCGCTCGAAACCGAACTCGCGAGTGGCGAAAGCCTTTGCGTGTCCGGCGTGTGCCTGACGGTTGCCGCGCACGAAGACGCGATTCACGCATTCGATGTTTCCGGCGAGACGCTGGCGCTGACCACGCTCGGCGCGTTGCGTGAAGGCGATGCCGTGAACCTGGAGCCCGCGCTGCGGCTTGCGGATCGTCTCGGCGGGCATCTGGTGTCCGGTCATGTCGATGGCGTTGGCACGATCGCCGCGATCGAGCCGGATGCGCGCTCGCAACGCTGGTCATTCGCCGTTCCCGCGGCGCTCGCGCGCTACATCGCGATAAAGGGATCGGTGTGCGTGGATGGCGTCAGCCTGACCGTGAACGAGGTGCGCGAGAATCGTTTCGGCGTGAACCTGATTCCGCACACGGTCGAGGCCACGACGTTTCGCGGCAAGCGCGTTGGCGATGCGGTGAACATCGAAATCGATCTGATCGCGCGTTACCTCGAACGGTTGCGTGCCGGAGAAGCCGCGTGAGCTTCGCCAGCATTGCCGAATTGATCGCCGACATCCGTACCGGGCGCATGGTCGTGATCGTCGACGACGAGGACCGCGAGAACGAAGGCGACCTGATCATGGCTGCGGAAAAGGTGCGGCCCGAAGACGTCAATTTCATGGTCACCCACGCGCGCGGCCTGGTATGCCTGTCGCTGTCGCGCGAGCGCTGTGCACGCTTGCGCCTGCCGCCGATGGTCAGCGCCAACGCTTCGCGCCACCACACCAATTTCACCGTCTCGATCGAGGCGGCGCAGGGCGTCACCACCGGCATCTCCGCGCACGACCGCGCACATACGATTCGTGCCGCGGTCGCGAGCGAGGCCAAACCTTCCGACCTGGTCCAGCCCGGACACATCTTCCCGCTTGCCGCGCAGCCGGGCGGGGTACTCACGCGCGCCGGCCACACCGAGGCGGCAAGCGACCTGGCCGCGCTGGCCGGACTCGAACCCGCCGGCGTGCTCGTCGAGATCCTGGCCGAGGACGGACACATGGCGCGGCGTCCGCAACTGGAAAAATTCGCCGCCACGCATGGCCTGAAAATCGGCAGCATCGCCGATCTGATCCGGCATCGGCTGGCGACCGAACGCACCGTCGCGCGCGTCGCCGAGCGCGAGGTCGAAACCGCGTTCGGATCGTTCCGCTTGATCGGTTACAAGGATGCGCTCACGCAGTTGCCGCACTTCGCCCTGGTGCGCGGCCGCATCGACGACGGCGCGCCGGTGCTGGCGCGCGTGCACGTGCGCGATGCGCTCGCCGATGCGCTGCAATTGGCGCGCGCCGATCACGGCGTGACGCTCGCCGCCGCGCTGCGCCGCATCGCCCGGACCGGACGCGGCGTGGTCGTGCTGCTGACCGATCCGGATGAAGCGGCTACGGCGCTGGATCGGATCGTGCAAACGGCGCTGCCGCCGCCCGATCCGGCGCAGGAATGGCGCCGCCACGGCGCCGGCGCGCAAATTCTCGCCGATCTCGGCGCGCGCCGCCTGATCGTGCTCGGCACGCCCCGGCGCTTCTCGGGCCTGTCCGGCTTCGGTCTCGAGGTAACCGGCTACGAGGCGGCGGACTGACGATGGCATCGGCGCCGCGCGGCGTTCGTTACTACGGCGGTGGCGACGTGACCGGCTATGGCCTGGCCGCGGTCGATTATGTGCGCGCGCTGGTCAATGCCGGCGTGCCGGTGCAATGGATTCCGCTGCGCTGGACGCCGGAACGTGCAGTCCCGAGTGCATGGAAACTGCCTGACGGCAGCCGCCGGCGCGTGCTGGGTCAGTGCGGGACGCTGGGCCATCTGGCGGATTTGCCCGCGCTGGTCGAGAGAACCGCGGCACCGGTTGCGCACGATGTCGTCGTCGTGCACGCGCCGCCGGAATCCTGGATGCCGCTAATCGAGCGCGGCAAGCGCAATATCGGCATGACGGTCTGGGAAACCGACCGTGCGCCGGCGCACTGGCTGCCGCTGATGCGTGCCGTCGACCGCGTGATCGTGCCATGCGGATTCAACCGCGATGTCTTCGTGCGCTGCGGTCTCGACACGCCGATCCATGTCGTGCCACACATCCGCCGCCATTGCTGGCGCGAGTATTCGCCGCGCGAGCTCGCCGCCGCGCGCGCGCGCCTGCGCGTCGCCGACGGCAGTTGCGTGTTCTACTCGATCAATGCCTGGGATCCGCGCAAGAACCTGCCCGCGCTGATCCGCGCGTTCGCGCATGCCTTCGCGGCGGACGACCGCGTCTGCCTGCTGATCAAGACCGGTCCGACAGGCCATGGCGAGGCGCCGTTTTATCCCAACATTCCCACGCCCGAACTCGTCCGGCGCGCAATGCGCGCCGCCACCAACGCCACCGGGCGACAGATGGCGCCCGTCGTTCTGGTCGACACGGAACTCGATGGCGACGAGATCGATCTGATCCATGCACTGGGCGACGTCTATGTTTCGCTCACGCACGGCGAGGGCTGGGGCCTTGGCGCGTTCGAGGCCGCCACGCTGGGCAAGCCCGTGCTGATGACGGGCTGGGGCGGGCACCGTGACTACCTCGGCGCAGATTGGCAGGGTGCTATTCCGTGTGCGCTGAGAGCCGTGCCGCTTTGGCCTCCCCATCGGCCCACCTATTTTCCCAGCCAACGCTGGGCGGAGCCCGACACGAAGACCGCTGCCACAGCGCTGCGCGTCGCCGCAGACGCCGCGCCAAGCCTTCTAGCAGGCGCGCACGCGATCCGCGAACGTATCGTGCGCGACTACGCCGAACCCGTCGTCGTCGAGACTTTGCTCGAGGCCATCGCATGAGTGCGCGGCGCGACTTCCATTTCATTTTCGGCTTGCGCGGGCAGCACGCGCCGTTTCATGTCCTGCATTATCTGTGTCTGGCGTCCTGTCGTGCGGTGAACCGGCCCGATGCGATTCATTTCCACTGCCGTCACGAGCCGTTCGGGCCATGGTGGGAAAAGATCAAGCCGCATCTGCGCCTGGTGCATGCGCCCGCCACCGTGGCCGGGTTCGCGCCAGCGCGCTATGCCGAGAGCGAGGAAGGACGCTTCATCGAGCAGTTAGGGTTGAGCTATGCGCACGAGGCGGATTTCTTGCGCCTCGACATCCTGATCGAACACGGCGGCGTCTACGCCGACATGGACACGTTGTTCGTGCGGCCGTATCCGGACGCCTGGTTCGCCGAGGATTTCGCCATCGGCGACGAAAACGCGCCGCGAACCCCGGGGCAGGCGATTCAGCCGACGCTGTGCAATGCGGTCATGTTCGCGCGGCCGCAGTCGCATTTCGCCGGCGTCTGGCGCGAGCGCATGACCACGGCGTTCGACGGCAGCTGGAGCAGGCATTCCTGTCACGAAGCCGCACGCTTGTGGCGGGCGATGCCCGCTGCGCTGCGCGTGCTGCCGCGCGAGTACTTCTATCGTTACGGCAGCACGATCGCCGGCTTGCGCAGTCTGCTCGAGGAATCCGACCGCGATCACGCCGACCTGTACAGCGTGCACCTGTGGGCGCACTTGTGGTGGGAAGCGGCGCGTCAGGATTTTTCCACGGTGCATGCCGGGCAGATCGACGAGAAGTGGATCCGCACGCGCGACTGCACATTGGCAAAATTGGCGCGCCGGTTTCTCGATCAGGAATGAATTTCCAGCGCGCCGGCTTCGTGCGGCATGCGCAGCGATCCGAGCGTCGGCGCATATTCGGCGAGATGCCGGCGCAAGGCCTGTTCACGTTGCAGCAGGCGTGCCTGACCGTAACGCTTGGCGCGCGAGATCGCGACGTGGTGGCCGGCGTCCCAGGTGTTGGCACCGTGGTAGGTGTAGACGTAACACCAACCGGCATCGCGCACGCGTGCGACACGGTCGCCGCGGCGCAGGATATGCAAAAGCGCGTCGGTGTCCTCGCCGCGCGCGAGTTCCGCATAGCGCGGCATGCGCTCGCGCCTGCCGAGCAGCGTGCCCGGGACAAGATTCAGCGGCCAGGTTTCGCGGTTCCAGTCGTCCCAGTACAGTTCGCCGCGCGCCGGAAACCAGTGCAACTGGTCGCACAGGAAACAGAAGTCCGCCGTTTCCCGCAGCATGGCCTGCCACTGCAAGGCCAGCCGCTGCGGATGGTAGCGGTCGTCGTCGTCCCATTGGCACACGAATTCGCCGTGTGCGGCATCGATCGCCGCGTTGCGCAAGCGGCCGAGACTTGCGCCGGGCGGCTGACGCTGCACGCGCACCGGCGCCGCAGGCGTCGCTGCGGCGAGCGCGCAAAGTTCGGCGTGAAACGCCGCATCGCCATCGTGCACAATCAGCAATTCGCGCGCCGCATGTGTCTGTGCCGCAAAATCGCCGATCGCCAGCCGCGCCAGTGCCAGGCGCGAGGCTTGGGTTATCATCAGGCAACTGATCATGGCGCGCGATTGTAACGGACGTGCAGTAGTGGACAGATGCAAAAGATCGGCTACATCCTGACCTGGCGCGACGGCGAGGATGCGAGCCGCCGCGCCAACCTGTTCGCGGTGCTGGCGTGGCTGGCGCGCCAGCCGCAATTCGAGCCCATTCTAGTCGAGCAGGATACGGCGCCGCATCTGGATAGCGGCCTGCCGCATCCGGATTGCAGGCACGTGTTCGCCTACAACCCGGGACCCTTCAACAAGAGCTGGGGCCTGAATGTCGGCTTCCGCCACAGCGCGCACGCCTGGCTGGCCTTCGCCGACGCCGACCTCGTGCTCGGCGCGTCCCTGGCCGGCGCGCTGGAGCACGTGGACAAGGGATATTGGGCGATCAAGCCGTATCGGCGCCTGATCGATCTCGACGAATCCGAAAGCGTGCGCGTGCGCGGCGGCGAATTCGACTTTGTACCGGATCGCCATGGCGCCGCGCCGAATCGCGACGGCGTGGGCGAGCGCATCGTCTTCGCCGGTGGCGTGTTCCTGATCGCACGCACCGCGTTCGTTCGCCTGGGCGGTTGGGACGAACGCTTTCGCGGCTGGGGCGGCGAGGACGATGCCTTCAGCTACCGTCTGGAACGCGCGCGTGCGCCCGCACTCGAACTCGATATCCGTCCCGCGGTTCACCTCGCCCATCCGCGGCCGCGCGCGGCGACGTTCGAGCAGCCCCACTACGCGGCCAACTGCTCGCTGCTTGAAGCCTATCGACATCTGGAAGACGCGCAACTGGAGCGCTTTTCCGAGATCCAGGCGCAGGTGATCGGCAATCGCGACAAGTACCGACCCGAATGAATGCGCCCGCGCCACGCCTTTTGATCGGTACGCCGGCGTATGGCGGCATGATCCACAGCGACTGCGTGAGCGCGTTGCTGCAATACCAGCGCGCCGGCATCGACTTCGCGCTGATGAGCATCGGCAACGAAAGCCTGATCACGCGCGCGCGCAATACGATTCTTTCCGAATTCCACGCGCGCACCGAGTATAGCCACCTGTTGTTCCTGGATGCCGACGTGCTGCTGCCGCCAGCCGGGTTGCGCCGCCTGCTCGGCAGCGGACGCGATGTCATCGGCGCGGCGGTTGCACTCAAGGGCCGCAATGCCGCCGGCGGACGCATCTTCAATATCGGCGCGCTGCGTGGCGAGGACGGCGCGTTGTACGAAGTCGAACGCGTCGGCACGGCCGCGTTGCTATTGTCGCGCGCCGCCGTCGATGCGCTGGTCAACGATGCGCGCACGCACGGCCGCGTCTACTCCAGCGGTTATAACGTGCGCGGCGTCGAGCTTCAGTCCAGCGTGCAGTACGACGTGTTCCGTACCGGCGTGGTCGGCGACGAATACCTGTCCGAGGATTACTGGGTCTGCCGCGAATTGCGCCGGCTGGGATTCCCGGTCTATCTGGATCCCACCATCGTTACCCGCCATTCCGGGATGATGCAGGCATGAGCGAACCCGGTGCAGTGCGTCGCATCGAGCTATTGCAGGTTCGTGCGCCGGACGTGCCGCCGTTCGTGCTCGCGCTGGAAACGCAATCCGACCGCATCATCGCCCCGCACATCCGGGCCAACGCGATTTGGGAGGCTCCCGAAACCGCGTTGTGTCGGCGCCTGCTGCGCGCCGGCATGTGCGCGGTCGATGCGGGTGCGCATGCCGGCTACTACAGCGTCCTGTTCTCGCATCTGGTCGGCGCTTCGGGCAGCGTGTTGGCGTTCGAGCCACACCCGGCGAATTTTCGCCTGCTGCTCGCCAATTTGCTGCTCAACGATTGTGGCAATGTACAGGCACGGCCGCTGGCGCTGGCCGAGCGTGACGGCAGTGCATGGTTGCACCTGAGCGGTGACAACGCCGGCGATCATCGCCTCGCCGCGACGCCGGGACGCGCTCGCGTCGCGGTCGAAACCATCGATCTGGACACGGCACTGGACGGGACTGCAGTCGATTTCATCAAGATCGACACGCAAGGGTCGGAGCCGCGGATTCTCGCCGGCATGTCGGCCCTGCTGCGCGCCAACCAGGACAGGTTGGGCTGCTTGCTCGAATTCGCCCCGGGATTGCAGCAACTGGCCGGGACGTCGGTGGCGCAATTCGCCGCCCAACTGGACGCGCTAAATGCGCGCATTTTTGCCATCGCCTTGCATGACGGCGTCCTGGAACTGCGCCGCATGAATGTCTTGCACGATGGGTTGGCGAAATTGGCCGCCGAACTGATGCGGACCTGGAATGGCCAGGTCGACGCATCGTGCGATGTGTTTGCGGTCTTTGGCGAAGCGGCTGAAATGTCCTGGCTGACGCGGTTCCGGGAAGGCGCGCTCGGGTAAACTACGCATGCGGCGTCCGCCGCAGCGAGGACACACCCGTGCCCGAATTTTCCGGCGAGATTCGTGTGGCTGCGGACGCGCGCTTCGCCATCGTCGCCAGCCGCTGGAATCCCTCCATCGTCGATGCGTTGATCGACGGCGCACGGCGCGCGCTGGCCGCCCACGGCGTGGCCGAGCAGGCGATCGACCTGGTGCGCGTGCCCGGCGCCTGGGAAATTCCGCAGGCCGCCGCGAAACTCGCGCGCGGCGCAAAGTACCGTGCGATACTCGCGCTCGGCTGCGTGGTACGCGGCGACACGCGGCATTACGAACACGTGGCCGACGGTTGCGCGCAGGGTTTGATGCGCGTGGCGTTGCACACACACGTGCCGGTGCTCAACGGCGTGCTGGCGGTCGAACGCATGGCCGATGCGCAGGCGCGTGCCGGCGGCGCCTGCGGCAACAAGGGCGAGGATGTTGCGCTGGCCGCATTGGAAATTGCAAATTTGTATACCAAGCTATGACACAACCGCATCGTTCCGACGGAATCGACCCGGCCGCGCGCTCGCGCGCACGCCGGCGCGCGGCGCAGGCGATCTACGCCTGGCAGATCGGCGGCAATCCGATCGCCAGCGTCATCGAGGAATTCCGCCACGAACAGGACATGGAGATCGCGGACATGGCCTACTTCGAGGATCTGCTGCGCGGTGTCGAAAAACACTGCGCCGAACTGGACGCGAATCTCGCGCCCTGGCTCGACCGCGACATCGCACAGGTCGACCCACTCGAGCGCGCCGTATTGCGTCTGGCCGCCTACGAACTGCGCCACCGTCCCGACGTGCCGTACCGCGTCGTTCTCAATGAAGCCGTCGAAGTCGCCAAGCGCTTCGGCGCCGAGCATGGCCACACCTATGTCAACGGTGTGCTCGACAAGGCCGCGCGCGCCTGGCGTGGGGCGGAACCCGAAGGCCCGCTACGCGGCTGACGTGGCGGAGTTCGAACTCATCGAATCGATCCGTGCGCGTTGCACGCAAACGCGCGACGACGTCGTGCTCGGTATCGGCGACGACGCCGCACTGCTTGCGGTTCCGGCCGGAACGCTGCTTGCGGTCAGTACCGATACGCTGGTCGCCGGCGTGCATTTCATGCAGGACGCGGCAGCGCGCGACATCGGTTGGAAATCGCTTGCGGTGAATCTTTCCGATCTGGCGGCCATGGGCGCGGAACCCGCGTGGGCCACGCTGGCATTGACCTTGCCCGTGGCCGATGCGCGCTGGGTGAACGCGTTCGCGGAAGGGTTCGCCGCGCTCGCGATACAGCACCGCGTCGCGCTGGTCGGCGGTGACACCACTCAGGGGCCGTTGAGCATCACGGTAACGGTTCACGGTCTGTTGCCGGAACGATTCGCGCTCACGCGCAGCGGCGCACGGGCGGGCGATGGCGTGTACGTCACCGGCACGCTCGGCGATGCGGCGGCGGGACTGCGACAAATGCAATCCCAGCCGCCGGGCGACTCGCGTTTGCTCGAACGGCTGCAGCGTCCGACGCCGCGTGTCGCGCAAGGATTGCTGCTGCGTGGACGCGCCACGGCATGCATCGACATTTCCGACGGACTCGCCGCCGACCTGGATCACGTCTGCGCGGCGAGCAGTGTAAGTGCGGAAATCGACGCAGACGCGCTGCCGGCCTCGCCGGCGCTTCTGGCCGCATGCGCTGCCGGCACGCGGCGCGCTTTCCAGCTTGCCGGCGGCGACGATTACGAGTTGTGCTTCACCGCGTCGGATGCGGGTAGCGGCGATTTGCTCGATGCGCTCGCCCGCAGCGGCTGCGCCGCCACGCGTATCGGCAGGATCGGCACCGGTGGCGGCGTGCGCCTACGCGATGCGGCAGGAAACCCGGTGTCGCTGCCGCGCCGGGGCTGGGAGCATTTCGCGTGAGCCATGATGCGTCGTCTCGCCGCGCGCTGTTGGGTCATCCGCTCGGCTGGATCGCCAGCGGTTTCGGTTCGGGATTGAGTCCCGTCGCCCCCGGTACGGCCGGTTCGCTCGCGGCGTTGTTGCCATGGTTGGTGCTGCGCGCATTGCCGTGGCCGTGGTTCGCCGTCGCGCTCGTGCTCGCGTTCGCGCTCGGCGTGGGTGTCTGCGCCTGGGCCGTGCGCCGGTTACGCAGCGCCGACCCCAGCGCCGTGGTCTGGGACGAATTCGTCGGTCAGTGGATCGCGCTGACGCCGCTCCTGATCCGGCCACATGACTATTTGTGGATTTTCGCCGGTTTTATACTTTTTCGTCTCTTCGACATCGTCAAGCCCTGGCCGGTATCGTGGGCGGATCGCCGGATCGGCGGCGGCCTGGGGGTGATGCTCGACGACGCCATTGCCGGAATCTACGCGGCGGCCGCACTCGCCCTTGCGTTGCGGTTTATCTGAGCCGTCGCATTGATGCGAGTACGCGCGCGCAGCGCATCGCGCAGGCGGGTCAAGCCGGCGGCAGCAGCTTGCCCGGATTGAGAATGCCGTCCGGATCGAACTGCGTCTTGATCCGGCGCATCAAAGCGAGCGCCGCCGGATCGAGGGCGTCGGCGAGGAAGTCGCGCTTGGCGAGGCCGATACCGTGCTCGCCCGAGAGCGTGCCGCCAAGCGCGATCACGCCGCGGAAAACTTCGGGCAGCGCGGTCTGCGCGCGCGCGAGTTCGGCCGCGTCGCGCGGCAGCAGGTTGACGTGGATATTGCCATTGCCAGCATGACCGAAATTGACGATGGGAATGGCGTGCTTTTTTACGATGCCGCGCAGCGCATCGATCAATTCCGGCAGGCGTGACACCGGCACGACCACGTCCTCGTTGATCTTGTCATTCGAAATGGTGCGCAGTGCCGGCGACAGGGCGCGGCGCGCGGCCCACAGGGTCTCGGCTTCGTGCGCATCGGCGGCGGTGTGCAGTTCGATCAGCCCCGCGCCGCGCGCGGCAATGGCGAGTGCGGCGATCGCGTGCGGCAGGTCGGAGGGTTCGCCATCGGTTTCCACGATCAATAGCGCGCCAGCATTCGGGATCACCGCGCCGGCATGTGCGCGCGCCAGACGCAGGGCTTCGCCATCCATGAATTCCAGTGCACAGGGCACGACCGGCTGCGCCATGATGCGCGTGACCGCGGCAGTCGCGGCGGCAACGTCGGTGTAGCTGGCGCTGAGGGTGGTCTTCGCTGCGGGTTTCGGCGTGAGCTTGAGCGTGGCTTCGGTGATGATCGCGAGCGTGCCTTCCGCGCCGATCAGCAGTCGCGTCAGGTCGTAGCCGACCGCGCCCTTGGTGGTGTTGACGCCGCAGCGAAATTCCTCGCCGGTACCGGCCACGGCCCGCAGGCCCAGCGTGTTCTCGCGGCAACTGCCGTATTTCACCGCGCGCGGTCCCGCGGCGTTGCAGGCGAGATTTCCGCCGACGGTGCAATAGGGGCTGGAGGTCGGATCGGGCGGCCAGAAGAATCCATGCGCGGCGAGTGCGGTCTGCAGGTCGCCGTTGAGCACGCCGGGCTCGACGACGGCCAAGCGGTCGTCCACGTCGATACGGACGATGCGATTCATGCGTTCGAAAGAGGCGATAACGCCGCCAGCTTCCGGCACCGTCGCGCCGGTGGTATTGGTGCCGCGGCCGCGCGCGACGAGCGGGGTGTGCGTCGCGCGGCAGGCGCGCACGAGTTCGACGACTTGTTCGTGCGCAGTCGGAAAAACTACGGCATCCGGCTGCGCCTGCCGGCGCGAATTATCGTAGCCGTAGGCCAGGCACTCGGCGGGATCGGTCGTGAACGCGGCGCCGAAGATGTCGCGCAGCGCGGAAGCGGAGACGGGCATGCCGCCAGTTTACGCCGGCGACACCCGCGAATCAGCCGCTGCGCCTGCGCTTGCGCAATCCGAACAGGCCGAGCAATCCGCCGAGCGCCAGCATGGCCCAGTGCGACAGTGCCGGAACCGCCTGCGCAGCCGGGCCTGCCGGTGCGGCGGCGGCTTCCACCGATCCCAGGTCGAGCGAACCATTGACCACGCGTGCGTAGCCCGCACCACGCTGATCAGTGGTGACGCCGCCGGGAATCAGGGCGATATTGCCCGCGCCCAGCGTTGGGCTGCCGGGTAGGGGCTTCATGGTCAGGGTTGGGCCGCCGTTGTTGGCCAGAGTGGCCAGGCCGGGCACGTCGCTGAACACATTGCCGTTGCCGGTGAAGCGACCGGAGAGCGCGCTGCCCATCAGATTGGACTGGGCGATAACGTTGGAACCGTTGGCAACGAACAGGTCCGGTTGGCCCACGGCGACGATCGTCGGTGCGGTGAGGCGCGCGATTTGATTGGCAGAGAGAATCGTGTTGTACAGGCCGAGGTTGGCATACCCGGTGCCCACCAGAATGCCTCCGGTCACAACATTGGCATTCGAGTTCACGGTATTGCCGGTAATGGTGCTGTTGTTCACGACGGCCGCCGCCCCGTAGTAGCGAACCGACAAACCTCCCGCAAGCTCCGTGTTCCCGCTGGCACTGTTGCCGGCGATGGTGGAGTTGGTCACACTCAGGCTGCTTCCGTAGACGTACACGCCGCCGGTCTCGTAGCTGCGGCTACCGGAAACGCTGTTGCCGGATATGGTCGAATCGGTAACTGTCACTGCAGAGCCATAGCCGTAGTAATAGGTACTCGTAATGAAAACGCCGCCCGCGCCTTGATTTTGCGATGGCGTCAATGAATTTCCCGAGATCGTGGACTGATTGACCGTGACGGTGGCGGCATCGATGAACAAACCGCCGGCCGTGACATTCGAGGTGTTGTTGCTGATCGTCACCTGGTCCAGACTCACGATCGGAGCGTAGGACGGCGGTGGAGCAGGCGCTTTGCGCTGCGACGCATGCCTGTGCTGCCGCGTCACCGGGCGCAGGGGCGCGGTGGAATAGCTGATCGCCAAGCCTGCGCCGGGACCGCTGTAATTGCCGCCGGTCAGGGTCAGATCAGTCAGATTTACCGTCGGCGCGGTGTTGCCAGAGTGGTTGATGGACATCACACGGCTGTTGCGAGCAGCCTGAATCGTCTGACCGCTGCCGCTGATGGTCACGCTGCTGTACACCAGCAGTTGGCCGTACTGCAAGGCAATCGTCGAATTGGCCAGCGCAGGCGCGAAGGTGATGGTGTCGGCGCCGCTGCCGGCCGTGCAGGCGCTGCCGGAGGCCGAATCGGTATTGGCCGATTGAATGGCCTGACGCAATGTGCAGGTCGTGGTGGTGCCGGCATCGCCGCCGTCGGTGACGGTGATGCTGGCGGCATGCGCACCGCCAGCGGCCAGCGCCAGTGCGACGGCCTGGGACAAAGGACGCAACAGTTTGGATTCCACGACACACCCCCGTTCGGAAAAGCCTCGGCGAGTCTACTCCTCAGCGTGGGGAAATGTGAAGCGCGTCACAGGTTTCGGGCGGTGCGTCAATCCGTATATTCGAACAGCTTGACCACCTTTACGACGCCGTCGGTGTTGCGAGCCACTTCGGTCGCAGCCTCGGCCTCGTCGTGTTTGACCAGCCCCATCAGGTAAACGACGTGATGGGACGTGGTGACATTGATCCGGGTCGGATCGAAACCGGGCAGGCTGGTGATATCGAGCAGGCCGGTCTTGATGCGCGCGGTTGTCGCATTGTCCGCGCGCCGGCGCCAGAAGCCTTCCGGTTCGTCCGTCACCTCGATCTGGTTGACCAGGCGCACCACGCCGTCGAAGCCCGCGGCCGAGGATTGCGCAAGTTGCTTGAGTTCTTCGCTGCGCACCTGTCCGCACAGCAGCATCACGCCGTTGTACACGACCACCTTGACGTTGTTGTCGTCTTGGGTGAGTTCGCGGTGCTTGTTGATCGCGTCGATCGCGCTCAGCTGGATGTTGCGGTCGCTGAGCACGGTGCCGAGCGCGCGGCGGTCGTGCACCGCGTGTGCGCCGGCGATCGCGCCGCCGGCGACTACGGCGATGCAACCGTGCAGCAGCGGAGCGAGCGCAAGCAAAAAGACTGTTCTATACATTTTCATTTTTCAGCAGGTCTCGAACGCGTTGCGGATCCAGTCGAACTGCGGTTGTTGCGGCGTGCCGCTGCAACCGACCACGTCGAACCGGCATGCCCGGGAGGCGCGGCGCGGATGCGCCAGAAGCCAGACCTGCGCGGCGCGCAGAAGTTTCGCGCGCTTGCCCGCGCCGACCGACGCCACGCCGCCGCCGTGCGCGGCAGCGTGGCGGAAGCGCACTTCCACGAACACGGTGCAATCGCGGTCGGCCATGACCAGATCGATCTCGCCGAGGCGGCAAACGAAATTGCGTGCCAGCGTGCGCAGCCCCGATTGTTGCAAATGCGCCTCGGCCACGCTTTCCCAGGCGGCGCCGGTGCCGCGTGCCGATCCCATCTCAAAATCTGCTGCGCTTGGCATCTTGCACGCCGGCTGTGCTCGGAATGCTCATGTACGCAAAAGTACACTCCGCTTCCTGCGCGCAGGCGACGTGCAATCTGCCATCGCTCGCGACGATTTTGAAATGGGCTCTTGTCACTGCGGCGCAGCGCTGGTCTGCAGGCCGCCGGCGACGGGGTGCGCTGCCCCGTTGTCGAACTGCGCCCAGGTGAGCAGGCGTTGCACGCGGCCGAGCCGATCTTCGGCGAGTTGACCGGTCGCGCCCGGCAGGTAGCTGTCCGGATGCTGCGCCAGCCAGTCCATGTACGGCAGCAGCCGGTACGCATCCATTCCCATCGCGAACAGACGGCCGCCGGCGCCGCGCGCGCTGTCGAGTGCGCGCACGATGTCGTCGTGCCTGGGCAGACCGAGTGTCGCATCGAACAGCCAGGGCGCGTCGCAGAATTGCACGCCGTCCAGATCGCGATCCAGGCCCGGGTTGTAATTGCCAGCATAGATGTGCGATGTCGCGAACACCGGCAGGTTCGCATAACCGGCTAGCTTGAGCTGCGGCAGCAGCAGACGTGCCTGTTGCGGGCGCATGCTGATGAAGATGCCGGTGTCCATCGGCGCGGCGGGCGTAGTCGTTGCGGCCGGCGCTGCGCCGGGCAGGGCGGGTGCAGAAGCCGAGGTCGGCACGCTCGCCAGCGTTTGCCGGATCATGGTCGAATAATTCACTTCGCCGTCCGTGACGCGTGCCTCGCCCAGGATCTGACCGTTACGGCTCTCGAATTGTGCGCGAAATGCCAGCGCGGCGCGTTCGGCCCAGTCCTCCGTGGCGGTGATCACGACCGCATGCGTGATGCCTTGTTGGAGCATGCGTTCCGCGGCCTGTGCGGCTTCGACGTCCGGGCTCAAGCCGAAGGCGGCGCTGCCCGGCGGCGGCGTCTGCGCGCCGTCGGGCTGGTTGAGCGCGAGCACCGGCACCGGGAGATTGCCTTGCGCGAACACGGCCGATACGGCGTCACGGGCGAGCGGGCCGACGATACGGTCCGCTCCGTCGGCGACGGCTTTGCGGTAGGCGGCGACCGCGTCCGCGGGCGTGCTGCCGGTATCGTAAACCGTGATGGGCGCGCGTTGTCCCGTGTCGTCGGCAAAATAGGCGGCAAAGAATCCGTCGCGCACCGGTTGCGCCACGGCCATGAGCGGCCCGCTTTCGGGCAGCAACAAGGCGATGCGTCGGGCCGGTGCGTAACCCTCGCGCTGTGGCGGTTGCGCGCCTTGCGGGATCAGCGTACCGACTGGCTGGTTCGGATGCAGAACGACGACCGGCAAAGCGCCGCCATTGGCATGCAGTGCCTGATCGATCCAGGGCCGCAACGGATCGCCCGGCTGCAGGGCGGCGGCTTCGTTGCGCAGTGCCTCCGGGTTCATGGATTTGAGCGTGGCGACGATCTGCACCTCGTTCTGCGCGCGGTCGTTGCCGCCTAGCAGGCGGTCGAGATCGGCGCGCGTACGCGCGCTGTCGAGCGCGTCGCCTTGTGCGGCTTGCGCGCGGGCGCGCAGTTCGAGCGCGCGCATGCGCAAGGGCGCGGCCAGACCGGCATCGGCAAAATGCAGCCTCGTCAGTGCGCCGGCTGCGTCGTGCCGGGACAGCGCGACTTCCGCTGCGAGCAGGTCGTAGCGGACGGGTTCGTCGCCCTGCAGGCCGCGGCGGCGGATATCCGGCAGCATACGCGCGACCGCGTCGATTTCGCCGTTCTGCAGATACGCTTCCGCGGCACGCAGGCGATAGAAGGCGCCGTCGCGCGGGTGGGCGTCGGCCAGTGCCAGGAAATCGCGTGCGGCCGCGTCGAAATTTCCCTGACGGTAGGCGTGGTCGGCGGCGACGGCATCGGGCGCCTCCGGCCGCGGCGCGCCGACCTGCGCGCAGCCGGCCATGAGGACCGCTGCGCAGCAGAACAAGACAGGCAACCCGCGTCGCACGATCATGGCCGCATTCCTGGCGTCATTGCTCGCATGATACTGGATTGCGCGCAATCGGCGGCAGTTGGAATAAGCTTCGCCCGGCGAGGAAGATGACAATGAATGCGCCGGCAAACGGAAAACTCTGGATCGTGGCCACGCCGATCGGCAATCTGTCCGATCTGTCGCCGCGCGCGCAACAGACGTTGCGCGATGCGGATCTGATCGCCGCCGAGGATACGCGCCACAGTGCGGCGCTGCTTGCCCAATTCGGCATTGCCACGCGCACGCTGGCGCTGCACGAACACAACGAGCGCGAAAAGACCGACGAACTCGTGCGGCGCCTGCGCGAGGGCGCGCAGATCGCGCTGATCAGCGATGCCGGCACACCGCTGGTCAGCGATCCGGGTTTCCGTCTCGTACGTGCGGCGCGCGCGGCAGGCGTCGTGGTAAGTCCCGTGCCCGGTCCCTGCGCGGCGATTGCGGCGCTGTCGGCGGCGGGATTGGCGAGCGACCGCTTCGTGTTCGAGGGATTCCTGCCGGCCAAATCGGCGGCGCGGCGCGCGCATCTGCAAACATTCTCGAACGAGACGCGCACGCTGATTTTCTACGAATCCAGCCATCGCATCGCCGAGTGCCTGCACGATTGCGCCCGTGTCTTGGGCGCTGATCGCCGCGCCGTGCTGGCGCGCGAGCTGACCAAGATTTACGAGACGATTCTCGACGGCACGCTCGCGGATTTATCCACGCGCGTGAGCGCCGACGCCGATCAACGGCGCGGCGAATTCGTGCTGCTGGTGGCCGGTGCCGATGCCGAATCCAAAGCGGCAAAACTCGCCGAAGGGCGGCGCGTATTCGAGATCCTGCGCCGTGAGCTGCCGCCCAGCCGCGCGGCAAAGATCGCGGCGGAGATCAGCGGTGCGCCGCGCAAGACATTGTACGACGGGGTAGAATCGTAGACGGAGTCGGCCAGACAGCCGCGTCATCCGCGAGGATGCCGAGGAAAGTCCGGGCTCCACAGGGCAGGGTGCCAGGTAACGCCTGGGCGGCGCGAGCCGACGGAAAGTGCAACAGAAAGATACCGCCGATGGCCGGGCATTTTTCGGAATGTCGGGATCAGGCAAGGGTGAAATGGTGCGGTAAGAGCGCACCGCGAGTCCGGCAACGGACCGGCACGGCAAACCCCACCCGGAGCAAGACCGAATAGGGGAGCAATGGCGCGGCCCGCGTCGCTCCCGGGTTGGTTGCTAGAACGCCGCGGCGACGCGACGTCCAGAGGAATGGCTGTCCACGACAGAACCCGGCTTACCGGCCGACTCCACTTTTCCATTTATTTATTTATGTATAAATATACAATGCGTACACGGCGCATTCGCTTGGTCCGGTTTTGTTGCATAGCAACATAAATTATCACCGGGTGTTGCCAAGACCGGCTTCGAAAAGTCGAATGAATTCAATCGGCTTTTTTTGATTTCTGAGAAGTCACTCGAAATTCTGCAAAACCTGCGCTTTCCCCTTGATCCGCAAGCAAATTTTTCCTTGACAGACCTGCTTGCCCGGACTACTGTTCGCCCTGTGTGGGATTTCGTGGGTTTTGGTGGGAAATGTTCCAGGGTGAAACCGCTATCACGCTCGACGACAAGGGCCGCCTGGCCCTGCCGACCGCCTATCGCGAGGCGGTAATGCGCGCCTGCGCGAACCGTTTGGTGTTCACCTACAACCCGTTCGAGCCGGGTTGTCTGTGGTTGTTCCCGCATCCGGAATGGGAGGCGGTGCGCGATCAAGTCAATGCGCTGTCGAGCGTCAAGCGCGTGCATCGCGACTTGCAGCTCAAGCTGATCGGCGCGGCGGCGACAGTGGAACTGGACGGCAATGCGCGCGTGCTGGTGCCGGCGAGTCAGCGCAACGCGGCGGGAATCGAGAAGAAGGCGGTGCTGCTCGGCATGAACACAAAATTCGAGTTGTGGAGCGAGCAGGCGCATCTGAACAAGATTCGCCAGAGCATCGGCGAGCACGAGTTGTCGGACGAGATGCTGGATCTGAAGTTGTGACTGCGTGCCGCGCCGTCAGGACGATGCCCATGCCCGATAACGCGCACGCCGCGGTGATGCTGGACGAGACGCTGGAAGGACTGCGTGTGCGCGCCGACGGCGTTTATCTGGACGGCACCTTCGGCCGCGGCGGGCATGCGCAGGGGGTGCTGGAACGGCTGGGTGCGCATGGTCGCTTGCTGCTGATGGATCGCGATCCGGAGGCGGTGGCGGCGGCGCGGCGCAACTTCGCAAGCGATGCGCGCGTAGCGATTCGCCATGGCAATTTCGCGGAAATTGCAGATTGGGATGCGACGCTGGCCGGACTCGATGGCGTGTTGCTGGATCTGGGCGTGTCCTCGCCGCAACTGGATGACGCGGCGCGCGGTTTCAGCTTTCGCGTCGATGCGCCGTTGGACATGCGCATGGATCCGACGCACGGGATGAGTGCGGCGGAATTTCTGGCGCGTGCGGACGAGCGGGAGATTGCGGACGTGTTGTGGAACTATGGCGAGGAACGCATGAGTCGTCGGATTGCACGCGCGATCGTCGCGCAGCGGCGCAGCGCACCCATCGCGCGCACCGGCGAGCTGGCGGATCTGATCGCCGGCATCGTCGGCCGGCCGCCGTCGGGCAAGCATCCGGCGACACGCAGTTTTCAGGCGTTGCGCATCGCGGTGAACGGCGAGATGGATGCGCTCGAAAAGGGCTTGCGCGGCGCAGTGGCGCGCCTGCGCGCGGGCGGACGCCTGTGCGTGATCAGCTTCCATTCGCTCGAAGATCGTGTGGTCAAGCAATTCCTGCGCGACCAATCGCAAGCACCGGCTGCGCGCCGCGGCTTGCCGCCCGTCCAAGCCGCTGCGCTGTCACTGCGCCTGATCGGTCATGCGCAGATGCCGGGCGAAGCCGAGCTCGCGCGCAATCCGCGTGCGCGCAGCGCGGTGCTGCGCGTGGCGGAGAAACTTGCATGAAAGTCATCGGCGCGATCATTGTTCTCATGCTGCTGGCGGCGGTGCTGGTCAGTGCCATCGGCGTGGTCTACGCGCGCCAGGAAAATCGTCTGCTGTTCGGCGAACTCACGCGCCTGACCCACGAGCAGGACGATCTCAACACCGAGTTCGGCCGTCTCGAACTCGAGCAGGCGACCTGGGCCGAGCCCAATCGCATCGAGCAGATTGCGCGCGGTCAGCTCGGCATGGTCAATCCCGGCGCAGCCGACACGGTGGTGGTCAAGCCATGAGCGCGCAGAGGCCGTCATGCTGCTGACTTCGCATCCGGCGCCGCCGCGCACGCGCAGCGACGGCGCGCGGGTCAAGCCGCGTACGCCGCCGGTCAATACGCGCGGGCGGTTGTACGTCGTGTTCATGATCCTGGCGCTCGCATCCACGGCGCTGATCGTGCGCGCGATCGACCTGCAGGTCGTGCGCAAGAATTTCTATCAGCAGCAGGGCGACGCGCGCTTTCTGCGCGAGGTGCCGATTCCGGTATCGCGCGGCACGATCTTCGACCGGAACGGCGAACCGTTGGCGGTGTCGACGCCGGTGGAATCGGTATGGGCGGATCCGGGTACGGTGCTGGACCAGCCCGAGCGCATTCCGGAACTGGCCAAGGCGCTTGGCGTCGACGCGGCCGCGCTCAAGCAGAAACTCGAGCAGCACCAGGATCGGGAATTCCTGTATTTGAAACGCCAGCTCAATCCCGATGACGCGCAGGCGATCCTGGCGCTCGGCATCGCCGGCGTATCCAGCCAGCGCGAGTACAAGCGTTTTTATCCCGGCGGCGAAGTCACCGCGCACGTGCTCGGCGTGACCAATGTCGACGACCGCGGCCAGGAAGGACTCGAACTGTCCTTCGACGACTGGCTCGCCGGCAAGCCCGGCGCCAAGCGCGTGATCCGCGACAACAAGGGCCACACCGTCGAAGACGTGGAACTGGTGCGCGAACCCAGACCCGGGCGCGACCTGACCTTGTCCATCGACCGCCGCATCCAATATCTGGCCTATCGCGATCTGAAGGCCGCGATCATCGATCACCACGCCAAGTCCGGTTCGATGGTGGTGCTGGATGCGACCAGCGGCGAAATCCTGGCGATGGTGAACCAGCCCTCGTACAACCCGAACGCGCCGGCGGCCGATCCCGCCTACCGCCGCAACCGCGCAGTGACCGATGTGGTCGAACCGGGCTCGACGATGAAGCCGTTCACCATCGCCACCGCCTTGCAGAGCGGCAAGTGGACGCCGGAAACGCCGATTGACACCAACCCGGGCACCTTCCTGCTGGCCGGCCACCTGATCCGCGACGTCGCCAATCACGGCCTGCTCACCGTGACTGGCGTGCTCACGCACTCGAGCAACGTCGGCGCGGCCAAGATCGCACTGACCCTGCCGAACGAGGACATGTACGACATGGATCATCGTTTCGGCTTCGGCGAATCCACGGGCAGCGGGTTCCCCGGCGAATCGCCGGGGTTGCTGCCGGCCGCACGCACCTGGGGCGTGCTCGAGAAGGCCACCATCGCCTACGGCTATGGCCTGAACGTGACCACGCTGCAGTTGGCCCAGGCCTATGCCGCCCTCGCCGACGGCGGACGCCTGCGCCAGCCCACCTTCGTCAAGGGGGTGCTCAATCCGGCGGTGGCGGTGATCGATCCGCAACTCGCGCACACCATCGTGAAGATGCTCGAAACCGTGGTCGCACCCGGCGGCACGGCACTGCGCGCGGCGGTACCGAACTACCTCGTCGCCGGCAAGACCGGCACCTCGCGCCAGGCCGTGGCCGGCGGTTATGAAAGCAAGTACATCTCGCTGTTCGCGGGCATCGTGCCGGCAAGCAATCCGCGCCTGGTCGCGGTCGTGGTGATCCACGATCCGCAGGGTGGCTACTTCGGCGGCACGGTTTCGGCGCCGGTGTTCAGCCAGGTGATGACCGGCGCGTTGCGTCTGCTCGACGTGCCGCCAGACAACGTGCAGCACTGGTACGCGGGTGGGCCGGATACCGGCGCGCCGATCCAGCCCGGCAGCAAGGCGCCGGATTACGCGCCGGGCGACACCAGCTACGAGGAGGCGGTGCCGTGAGCGTCGCGTCCAAATCCCTGCGCGATCTGCTCCAAGGATTCGCTCAGACAGGCGACATTCGTGTGTCTGGATTGACGTTGGACTCGCGCCGCGTGCGCGCTGGCGATGCCTTCATCGCGCTCGAGGGCAAGCGCGTGCACGGCATCACGTTTGCCCCGGCGGCGCTGGCGCAGGGCGCTTCGGCAGTGATCGCTGAAGGCCCTGCGTCCGCCGTTTCGCTGCCACCGGCTGCGCCGGTAGTCTGGATCGACAACCTGCGCGATCGCGTCGGCGAAATCGCCGCGCGCTTTTTCCAGCGGCCATCCGCGGCATTGCACGTGATCGGCGTCACCGGAACGAACGGCAAGACCTCGATCGTGCAACTGCTCGCAGCGGCGTTGGAAACGCTCGGCGCGCGCGCTGCGACCATCGGCACGCTCGGCGCGGGCTTGCACGGCGCGCTCGAAGCGGGCGAACGCACCACGCCGGATGCGGTGAACGTGCACGGTCTGCTCGCGCAATTCCGCGACAGCGGCGCGAGCCACGTTGCGATGGAGGTTTCTTCGCACGCGCTCGACCAGGGCCGCGTCAATGCGGTCGATTTCGAGGTCGCGGTGTTCACCAACCTGACCCGCGATCACCTGGATTACCACGGCACGATGCACGCGTATGGCGCGGCCAAGGCGAAGCTGTTCGCGTGGCCTGGACTGCGCAGCGCCGTGATCAATGCCGACGATGCGTTCGGGCGTGACTTGGCCGCGCGATTGCCGGAAACGGTGCAGGGCTTGGGTTATGCCATCGACACCGATGCGGAAATCCGCGCGCGCAACGTGCGCACGCATGGCGGTGGCTTGAGTTTCGATCTGGCCACGCCCTGGGGCGATGGCGAAATCCATAGTCCACTGCTCGGCCGCTTCAACGTATACAACTTGCTCGCGGTCGCCGGTTGTCTGGGTGCGCTCGGCTATGGCTTGGCGCAAATCCAGAAAACATTGCCGCACCTGCAACCCGTCGCGGGACGCATGAACCGGCTCGGTGGCGGAGCGCTGCCGTTGATCGTGGTCGATTACGCGCATACACCGGACGCGCTGCAGCAGGCATTGACCAGCCTGCGCGCACATTGCACCGGCCGGCTGATCTGCGTGTTCGGCTGCGGTGGCGAGCGCGACGTGGGCAAGCGTCCGCAGATGGGCGCGATCGCCGAGCAGCTGGCCGACACAATCGTCGTCACCGATGACAATCCGCGCGGCGAGGATGGCGATGCCATCGTCGCCCAGATCCTGACCGGGCTGGGCGATCGGCAACGCGCGCGCGTGTTGCGTGATCGCGCCGCCGCCATCGCCTCGGCACTGCGCGAGGCGCGCTCAGGCGATGTTGTGCTGATCGCCGGCAAGGGCCACGAACCGTATCAGGAAACCGGCGGCGTCAAGCGGCCTTTCGACGACGCGGATGTCGCGCGCCGCATGCTGGAGGCGCAGGCATGAACGTGCGTCTGGCCGATGTCGCGGTATGGACGAAAGGCGCCTTACGCGGCGCGGACACGGCCGTGCACGGCGTCTTCACCGACTCGCGCAAGCCGGTGGCAGGCGCCTTGTTCGTCGCACTCAAGGGCGAGAACTTCGACGCCCACGATTATCTGGCGCAAGCCAAGGCCGGCGGTGCGACGGCGGCGCTGCTGGCGCGCCCGGTCGAGGTGGATCTGCCCCAGGTGGTCGTCGCCGATACCTTGCTCGCGCTGGGCGATCTGGCCAGCGCGATCCGCGCGCAGCGCCACGCGCGTGTGGCCGGCATCACCGGCTCCAATGGCAAGACCACGGTCAAGACGCAATTGGCATCGATCCTGGCGCTGTGCGGCAAGACCCACGTCAATAGCGGCAATCTCAACAACGAGGTTGGCCTGCCGTTGTCGATTCTGGCCACGCCCGAGGATGCGCGCTACGCGGTGCTGGAAATGGGTGCGGGCAAACCCGGCGACATCGCCTATCTTGCCGCCATCGCGCGCCCGGAAATCGCCGTGGTCAACAATGTCGCACCGGCCCACCTGGAGCGCATGGGTTCGCTCGAGGGCATCGCGCAAACCAAGGCGGCGATCTACGCGGCCCTGCCGGCGCACGGCATCGCCGTGATCAATGCAGACGATTCCTTCGCCGATTATTTTGCCGGCGTGGCCGGAACGCGGCGCGTGCTGCGCTTTGGCATCGAGCGCGCCGCCGACGTGCGTGCGCAGATCCGCGCCATCGGCGCGCATTCCGAATTCGCTCTGATCACGCCGAGCGGGCGCGTCGACGTGAATCTGCCGCTGCCGGGTCGGCACAACGTGATGAACGCGCTCGCCGCCGCCGCGCTGGCGTTGGCATTCGAGGCGCCGCTGGCGGCAATCAAACAAGGGCTGGAGACGGCGGCGCCGGTTGCTGGCCGCCTGATCCGTCACGCCATGCCGGGCGGCTGGAGCCTGATCGACGACAGCTACAACGCCAACCCGGGATCCGCCGCGGCCGCCATCGCGACACTCGGTGCGGAACCGGGCGAAACCTGGCTGGTGCTGGGTGACATGCGCGAACTCGGCGCCGATGCGGACAAGCTGCACGCGCAGATCGGCGCACTGGCCAGGCAAAGCGGCATTGCGCATTTGTATACGGTGGGCGAACGGTCGGCTCGCGCGAGCGCGGCTTTCGGCGCCAACGCGAGACATTTCGCCAGCCAGAAAGAACTGGGCGCGGCGCTCGCCGCCGCCGTTCATCCCGGCGCCGTCGTACTGGTGAAGGGCTCGCGCGGTTCGGCGATGGAGCGCGTGGTGCAAGCGCTGCTCGGCAACGGCACGGATCAGGGAGGCGCGCGTCATGCTGCTTGAACTGGCCGACCTGCTGCGTGGGCACCTGAGCGCGTTCCATCTGTTCCAGTACGTCTCGTTCCGCACGATCATGAGCGCACTGACCGCGCTGGTGGTCGCCTTGCTGCTCGGTCCGGACCTGATCCGCAAACTCGCCGCAGTCAAGGCCGGACAGGTGATCCGCAGCGACGGTCCGCAGTCGCATCTGGCCAAGGCCGGCACGCCGACCATGGGCGGCGCCCTGATCCTGCTCGCGGTGGCGGTGGCAACCTTGCTCTGGGGCGATCTGCGCAATCGGTATTTGTGGATCGCGCTCGGCAGCCTGCTCGCGTTCGGCACGATCGGTTTCTACGACGATTACCGCAAGCTCGTGCTGCGCGACAGCCGCGGCCTGCCGGCGCGCTGGAAGTATTTCTGGCAATCGGTGTGCGGGCTGGCCGCCGCGCTCGGCCTGTATTTCGTATTGCGCCAGGATTCGCCCGCCGCGCTGGCGCTGTACGTGCCGCTGTTCAAGCAGGTGGCAATTCCGCTGGGGCCGGGGTTCGTCGCGATCGGCTATTTCATCATCGTCGGTTTTTCCAACGCCGTGAATCTGACCGACGGCCTCGACGGTCTCGCCATCATGCCCACCGTGCTGGTTGCCGCCGCGCTCGGCGTGTTCGCCTACGCGGCGGGGCACAGCGTGTTTTCGCAATACCTGCAGATTCCCGCCGTGCCGGGCGCGGGCGAGTTGTGCATCTTCTGCGGCGCGCTGGCCGGTGCGGGCCTGGGATTCCTGTGGTTCAACGCCTATCCCGCGCAGGTATTCATGGGCGATGTCGGCGCGCTCGCGGTCGGCGCCGCGCTCGGTACCGTTGCCGTCATCGTGCGTCAGGAAATCGTGCTGCTGATCATGGGCGGTGTGTTCGTGATGGAAACCGCATCCGTGATCCTGCAGGTGGCGAGCTTCAAACTCACCGGCAAGCGCATCTTCCGCATGGCGCCGATCCATCACCACTTCGAATTGAAAGGCTGGCCCGAGCCGCGCGTGATCGTGCGTTTCTGGATCATCTCGGTGGTGCTGGTGCTGATCGGTCTGGCGACATTGAAGGTCAGATAACCCATGTTCGGATTCGACCAACAGGCCACCCGCCGCGACGAGAGCAAGGGCCGCTACGACCCGGTCCTGATCGTCGTCGCCATCGCGCTGGCGAGCCTGGGTGTGGTCATGGTGACGTCGAGTTCGATCGCCGTCGCCGACGGCCAGCACGTCGGGCCGTTCCACTATCTGTTCCGGCACCTGGTCTTTCTCGCCCTCGGCATCGGCTTGTGCGCGCTGACGATGCAGATCGAATTGGAGTGGTTCGAGCGCAATGCCTTCAGCCTGCTGCTGTTCGCGGTGATCCTGCTGTTGCTGGTGTTCGCGCCGGGTGTCGGCATGCGCATCAATGGCGCGCGGCGCTGGATCCGTCTGGGAGTCGCGGGTTTCCAGTCTGTCGAGGCGGTCAAGCTGCTGTTCGTGTTTTATCTGGCGAGTTATCTCGTGCGCCAGCACAACGCCGTGCGCGCGCGCTTTTTCGGCGTGATCAAGCCGGTCGGCGTGGCCGTGGTGCTGGTCGGATTGCTACTGATGCAACCGGATTTCGGCAGCGCGGCGCTGATCATCGCGGTCTGCGTGGGCATGCTCTGGCTGGGTGGGGCGCGCATGCGCAACCTGCTCTACCTCGCCATTCCGGCGATGCCCGCAATCGCCTGGGCGGCGCTGACCAGCGACTATCGCGTCAAGCGCCTGACCTCGTTCCTCAATCCCTGGGCCGATCCGTTCAACGACGGCTTCCAGCTCACCCAGGCGCTGATTGCCGTGGGCCGCGGCGAATGGTTCGGCGTGGGCCTCGGCGCGAGCGTGCAAAAACTCTTTTACCTGCCCGAGGCGCATACCGACTTCATCCTTGCCGTGATCGCCGAGGAACTCGGCTTCGCCGGCATCCTGCTCGTGATCGCCCTGTTTGCGGTTCTGGTCGGCCGCGCCCTGTCGCTCGGCCTGCGTGCGGTCGAGCGCGGCCAGCGTTACGCCGGTTATTGCGCCTTCGGTATCGGCCTGATGCTCGGCCTGCAGGCGCTGGTGTCGATCGGGGTGAACCTCGGCGTCTTGCCGACCAAAGGGTTGACATTGCCGCTGATCAGTTCCGGCGGATCGAGTGTGCTCATGACGTGCGTGGCAATCGGCGTGCTGCTGCGGGTGAGTTACGAAGTCACGCGCACGCTGCCGTCCGATGCGCAGATCGTGAAACCCGAGACGTTGCTGCGGGAGGCGCGCGCATGAACACGGATGCGCCCGTGCTGATCATGGCCGGCGGCACCGGCGGCCACATCTTTCCCGGCATCGCCGTGGCGCATGAGCTGGAGCGTCGCCGCGTGCCGGTGATCTGGCTCGGTGGCAAGACCGGACTGGAAACGCGGCTCGTGCCGCAACACGGCATCGCGCTGGAGAAAATCGACATCACCGGTGTGCGCGGCAAGGGCCTCGGCGCGCTGCTGGCCTTGCCGATGCGGCTCGGCGGTGCGGTGCTGGCGGCGCGCAGGATATTGAACAGGCACGCGCCACGCAGCGCGCTGGCGCTCGGCGGCTATGCGGCCGCACCGGGCGGCATCGCCGCGCGGCTGATGAAGATTCCGCTCGTCGTGCACGAGCAAAACCGCGTCCCCGGCAAGACCAACCGCATGCTGGCGAAGAAGGCCGCGCGCGTGCTCACCGGCTTCGATGGTGTGATTTTTGATGGTATGCACCCGGGCGCCGAGTGGGTCGGCAATCCGGTACGCGATACCATCGCCGCGATCGCACCGCCCGAACAACGCTATGCGGGCCGTCATGGCGCCCTCAAATTGCTCGTGCTCGGCGGCAGCCAGGGCGCGCAGAGCCTCAACACGACGCTTCCGCAAGTGCTGCGCGGACGCGGCGCGAAATTGCCGGTCGACGTGCGTCACCAATGCGGCGAGGCGCATTTGGATACGGCGCGCAACGCCTATCGTGCAGCGGGCATCGATGCGGATGTGGTCGCGTTCGAACAGGACATGGCCGCTGCCTACGCCTGGGCGGATCTGGTCATCTGCCGCTCCGGCGCGCTCACGCTCGCCGAACTCGCCGCCGCCGGCTCGCCGGCGATCCTGGTGCCGTTCCCGCACGCGGTGGACGACCATCAGACCCGGAACGCCGAGGCGATGGTCGCCGCGGGCGGCGCGCGGCTCGTCGCCGAAGGCGCGGACTTCGCTGCACGTCTGGGCAGGGCCTTCGAGCAGATCGGCGAACGCGACCGTCTGCTCGCGATGGCCAAGTCCGCACGCACGCTGGCCAAGCCGCAGGCAGCCGCGCGCATCGCCGACGTGTGCCTGGAGGTGGCAGCGTGACTCCGCGCCGCCCAATCACGCCTGCCGACGCCAAACTCGATAGGATCGGGTCCGACTTCCGGCGCGTGCATTTCGTCGGCATCGGCGGCGCCGGCATGAGCGGCATCGCCGAGGTGCTGCACAACCTGGGCTACGCGGTTTCGGGTTCAGACCGCAGCGAGTCTGCGGTGACCCGCCGTCTCGCCGGATTTGGTATACAAATCCACAAAGAACACGCCGCGGTGAACGTGGCCGATGCCGACGTGCTGGTCGTCTCCGGTGCGATCGCGGCGGACAATCCGGAGCTCGTCGCCGCTCACGCACGGCGCGTGCCGGTGGTGCCGCGCGCAGAGATGCTCGGCGAATTGATGCGCTTCCGCCGCGGCATCGCGGTCGCCGGCACCCACGGCAAGACCACGACCACGAGCCTGGTTGCGAGCGTGCTTGCCGAAGCGGGCCTGGACCCCACCTTCGTCATCGGCGGCCAGCTCATCGCCGCCGGCGCGAATGCGCGCCTGGGCAGCGGCGAATTCCTGGTCGCCGAGGCGGACGAGTCGGACGGCTCATTCCTGCTGCTCAATCCCGTCGTCGCCATCGTCACCAACATCGATGCCGATCACCTGGAAAACTACGGCGGTGATTTCGAGCGCGTGAAGAAGGCGTTTGCCGATTTCCTGCACCGGCTGCCGTTCTACGGTGTCGCCGTGCTGTGCGTGGACGATGCGAACGTGGCGGAGCTCGCCAGCGACACCGTTCGGCGTACGCTCACCTACGCGATCGATGCGGCCGCGGACGTACGCGCGAGCAACGTGCGCCAACTGCATGCGCGCATGCGCTTCGATCTGCATCTGCCGAACGCCCCCGCGTTGCCGGTGGAATTGAATCTGCCCGGCCTGCACAACGTCCGCAATGCGCTCGCGGCGGCGGCGGTCGGCTGGCAACTGGGCGTCGCTGCGCCGACGATTGCGCAGGCGCTGGAAAACTTCCAGGGCGTCGGTCGGCGCTTTCAGAATCGCGGCGAGATCGCCGTCGACGGTGGCAAGGCGTTGCTGGTCGACGATTACGGCCACCATCCGCGCGAACTGGCCGCGGTGTTCGCCGCCGCGCGCGGCGGCTGGCCGCAAAGCCGTCTCGTGGTCGCGTTCCAGCCGCACCGCTACACGCGCACGCGTGACCTGCTCGACGACTTCGCCGCGGTGCTCGCGCAGGCCGACGTGCTGGTGTTGACCGACGTGTATCCGGCCGGCGAGGCGCCGATCGCCGGTGCCGACGGCCGTGCGCTGGCGCGCGCGGTGCGCGCACGCGGCAAGGCCGACCCGGTGTTTGTCGACCATCCGCGCGAATTGAAGAACATGCTGCCGGCGCTGCTGCGCGATGGCGACCTGCTGCTGATCATGGGCGCGGGCGACATCGGCGCGGCGGCGAACGAAATCGCCGCGGCGGGGACGCTGCAAACGGAGCAGACAAGCTGATGCGCATCACCGATGCCAGGCAATTCGGTCGCGTCGCCGTGGTCATGGGCGGCAATTCCGCCGAGCGCGAGGTGTCGCTGGATTCCGGCCGCAATGTGCTCGCCGCGCTCAAGGCGCGCGGCGTGGACGCGCACGGCATCGACGGCATTCCGGCCCTGCTCGATGCGTTGCGCGCCGGGCATTTCGCGCGCGTGTTCAACATCCTGCACGGCCGCGGCGGCGAGGACGGAGTGTTGCAGGGCGCACTGGCCTCGCTTGGCGTGCCGGTCACTGGCTCGGGCGTGCTCGGTTCGGCGCTATCGATGGACAAGATCCGCACCAAGCAAGTGTGGCAATCGCTTGGCCTGCCGACACCGCGCTACGCGCGCCTGGGTGCGGGCGAGGATATCGTCGCCGCGGTGGCAAAGGTTGAACTGCCGGTCGTGGTGAAACCTTCGCACGAAGGCTCCAGCGTCGGCATTACGCGCGTGCGCAAACATGCGGACATTGCCGCGGCGGTGGAACTGGCTGCGCGCTACGACGGCGAACTGCTGATTGAACAATTGATCGACGGCAGCGAATACACCGTTGGCGTGTTGCAAGGCGCGGCGCTGCCCTCGATTCACATCGTGCCCAAGGGCGAGTTCTACGACTATCACGCCAAGTACGTCGCCGAGGACACGCAATACATATGCCCGGGGTTGGACGACGCCGGCGAGCGTGAAATCCGAGTTCTTGCCCTGGCTGCGTTTGACGCCGCCGGCTGCGCCGGCTGGGGGCGCGTGGATTTCATGCGCGATCGTGCGGGCGCCTTCTTCCTGCTCGAAGTGAACACCACGCCCGGCATGACCAGCCATTCGCTGGTGCCCAAGGCCGCGGGCGCGGTAGGCATCGATTTCGAGGAACTGTGCTGGCGCATTCTGGAGACAAGCTTCGGTGATGGAGCCGCGCCATGAGCAATCGAATCCTGCTCAAGACTGTGTCGTGGCTGATCGCGCTGACCCTGGTCGCGCTGCCGGTGATCGGCGTGCTCGAAGGCTGGTTCGCGGCGAATCGCTGGCCGGTGCGCTATCTGCAGGTCGAAGCCGAATACAACCACGTCAGCGCCGAACAGATCCGCGCCGCCGCGACCACGCAACTGGGCAAAGGCTTCTTTGCGCTGGATCTGGACGACGTGCGCGTCGCGGTCGCGCGTCTGCCCTGGGTCGCCAGCGTGGAAGCGCGCAAGCGCTGGCCGGACACGCTGATCCTGCGGGTGCGCGAGCGTCAGCCGTTTGCGCGCTGGGGTGCGGGGCGCCTGATCGATCGCGACGGCTCGCTGTTTGCGGTGCCGGGCGGCGATGTGCTGCAGGGCCTGCCGCAACTCGATGGGCCCGACGACGCACAGGTGCTGGTGGTGGATTTTTATTCGAGCTTGGTGCGCCGGTTTTCCGGCAGCGGACTGATCCTGTCCGGCGTGAGCCTGAGTCCGCGCGGCAGCTGGACGCTCACGCTCGCCAACGGCGCGCAGATCCTGCTTGGCCACAAGCTGACGGATCTGCGTCTGTCGCGTTTCCTCGCCGTGCTGCCGCAATTGACCGCTGCGCATCCGGGTGGTTTCCAGCATGCCGATCTGCGCTACAGCAATGGCTTCGCGGTGTTGTGGGCGGCCAGCCCCGCACCGGCGGCGCCGGCTTCCGATTCCTCCAAGACGGGCGCGCCGCCGGCCGCCAAGCCCGAGGCTCATACATGACGAAAGCCAAAAGCGACAAGTCCCTGATCGTGGGCCTGGACATCGGCACCTCCAAGGTGGTGGCCATCGTCGGCGAATACGCGCCAGGCGAAACCGTCGAGGTGATCGGCATCGGCTCGCACGCCTCGCACGGGCTCAAGCGCGGCGTGGTCGTGGACATCGAATCGACCGTGCAATCGATCCAGCGCGCCGTCGAGGAAGCCGAACTGATGGCCGGTTGTGAGATCCGCTCGGTTTACGCCGGCATCTCCGGTAGCCACATCAGCGGCCGCAATTCGCACGGCACCGCGCCGATCCGCGATCGTGAAGTGACGGCGGCCGATGTCGAGCACGTGCTCGACGCGGCTTGCGCCGTGGCCATCCCCGCCGACCAGCGCGTGCTTTACAAGGAGCCGCAGGAATACATCGTCGACGGTCAGGAGGACATCCGCCATCCGATCGGCATGAGCGGCGTGCGTCTGGAAGCGAATGTGCACATCGTCACCGGCGCGGTGAGCACGGCGCAGAACATTACCAAATGCGTTAACCGTTGCGGTCTGCAGGTGGACGACCTGATCCCGGCGGCGATCGCCTCAAGCAAAGCGATTCTGGTGCCCGACGAGCGCGAACTGGGCGTGTGCATGGTCGACGTCGGCGCCGGCACCACCGACATCGCGATCTATATCCAGGGTGCGATCCGGCACACGGCGAGTCTGCCGATCGGCGGCGATCAAGTTACCAACGACATCGCCCACGGCTTTCGCACGCCGACTGCGCACGCCGAAGACATCAAGGTCAAGTACGCCTGCGCACTGGCCCAGCTAGCGCATGCAGAGGAAACCATCCAGGTGCCCAGCGTCGGCGACCGACCGCCGCGGCGTCTGGCAAGGCAGACGCTCGCCGAGTGGGTGCAGCCGCGCTACGAGGAACTGTTCGGCATGGTGCAGGCGGAACTGCGCCGCTCCGGATTCGAAAGCATGGTCGCCGCCGGCGTCGTGCTCTCTGGCGGCTCGGCCAAGATGGAAGGTGTCGTCGAACTGGCCGAAGAAGTGTTCCACCTGCCAGTGCGCGTGGGTCTGCCGCAGCACGTGACCGGGCTGACCGATGTGGTCGGCAATCCGATTCACGCCACCGGCGTGGGCCTGCTGCTGTACGGCAGCCGACAGGACAACGTGCGCACGCCGATCGCCGTGCCAGGCAGTGGTGCGGGCGGCGTGATCGAACGGGTGATGCAGTGGATCAAAGGAGAGTTTTAGTTCATGGCCGTAGATGGGACATCCTGTCGCCAATCCGGCACGGCGAGTTCGGTACACGCCCGAACCCGCCTTCGCCGATCCGGTGGATCGGCGGGCGAGTCAACCCGACTCGCGTGGGTTCATTTTGTCGTGCAGGGAAGCGCGGCAGGGTCCGAAACGGACCCGCCCGGCAACGGGCAACGTGCGGGGCATACGCCTGTCCCGTGCGGCTGGCGGCGTTAAGGAGATGCCGGCGGCGAATCACAACTACTTCAATGCGTTTAACCCTGGCTAGCGGAGGTTGGGAATCATGTTCGAACTGGTCGAAAAACTCGCACCGAATGCGGTGATCAAGGTCCTGGGCGTGGGTGGTGGCGGCGGCAACGCGGTCGCGCACATGGTCGGCTCGCACGTCGATGGCGTGGACTTCGTCTGCGCCAACACCGACGCGCAGGCGCTAAAGATGAGCGGCGCCAAATTCACGCTGCAGCTCGGCAGCAATGTCACCAAGGGCCTGGGCGCCGGCGCCAATCCGGAAGTCGGACGTCAGGCCGCGCTCGAAGATCGCGAGCGCATCGTCGAGACTCTGCACGGCACCGACATGGTCTTCATCACCGCCGGCATGGGCGGCGGCACTGGCACCGGCGCCGCACCCGTGGTCGCGCAGCTCGCCAAGGAAATGGGGGTCCTCACGGTGGCCATCGTCACCAAGCCGTTCCCCTTCGAAGGCCGCCGCCGCATGCAGGTGGCGCTGAAGGGCATCGAGGATCTGTCCCAGCACGTGGATTCGCTGATTACGGTGCCGAACGAGAAGTTGCTGACCGTGCTCGGCCGCGACGTCACCCTGCTCAGCGCGTTCAAGGCTGCCAACGACGTGCTGCTCGGCGCCGTGCAGGGCATCGCCGACCTGATTACCCGTCCGGGTCTGATCAACGTCGATTTCGCCGATGTGCGCACGGTCATGTCGGAGATGGGCATGGCGATGATGGGTACGGGTTCGGCGCGCGGCGACGACCGCGCGGTAGCTGCGGCCGAGGCGGCGGTGAACAATCCGCTGCTTGAGGACGTGAACCTGTCCGGCGCGTGCGGGATTCTCGTGAATGTCACCGCTGGCGCCAACCTGACCATGCGCGAATTCAACGAGATTGGCGACGTGGTGCACCAGTTCGCCTCCGAGGACGCGACCGTGGTCATCGGCACGGCGCTCGATTCCGAACTTCAGGACGAGGTGCGCGTGACCGTGGTCGCGACCGGGCTGAATCGCAACGCGGCCCGCCAGGTCGTGCGCCGCGAACAGCCCGCGGTCGTGGAGCGCCCGCGCATCATCACGCGCACCGGAACGGACGATCTGCCGGTGGACTACCTCAAACCGCCGGCGACGACACCGGCCACCCGCGCCGTATCCGAGTCTCCGAAAGCCAGGGCCGAGACCCAGAGCGACTGGCTGGATATTCCGGCCTTCCTCCGCAAGCAGGCCGACTGACGGGCACGAATTCTTTCCGCGGCCTCATTTACCCGGCATGGCGGCGTAGCCGTGCCATCCTCCGCCAACGGCGGCGATCTTGGGTCGCCGCCGTTTTCTTGTGACGGGATACCGCAATCGCCAACGGCCGACAGTTGGAACGCATGTTGCATTTGTGCAACACATTGTGGGAATTTTGCATCGATTTACTTTTCCCGCCGATTTGCCTGTGTTACGATTCCGCGCGTTTTGCCGCTCCTGCCCAGGGGACAAATAAAAAGATGATCAGACAGCGCACACTCAAAAACGTGATTCGCGCGACGGGTGTCGGCCTTCACACCGGTGAAAAGGTGTACATGACGCTGCGGCCCGCCGCGGTCGACACCGGCATAGTCTTCCGCCGCGTCGACTTGGATAAGCCGGTCGAAATCCGCTCCTGCTGCGAAAACGTCGGCGATACCCGGCTTTCTACCACCCTGGTCAAGGGCGATGTGCGCATCGCCACGATCGAACATCTGCTGTCGGCCATAGCAGGCCTTGGCATCGACAATGCCTATGTGGACCTGTCGGCGCCGGAAGTGCCGATCATGGACGGTAGCGCCGGCCCGTTTGTGTTCCTGCTGCAATCGGCTGGCATCGAGGAACAGTCCGCGCCCAAGCGTTTCGTGCGCATCAAGAAACCGATCATCGTTCGCGACGGCGACAAATGGGCACGTTTCGAGCCATTCGACGGGTTCAAGGTCGGTTTTTCCATCGATTTCGACCACCCGATTTTCACCCGCCGCACGTCGAGTGCGGAGATCGACTTCTCCACCACGTCCTTCGTCAAGGAAGTTTCGCGCGCGCGCACCTTCGGCTTCATGCGCGACATCGAAATGCTGCGCGAAAAGAACCTTGCCCTCGGCGGTTCGATGGACAACGCCATTGTCCTGGACGACTACCGTGTGCTCAACGAGGATGGCCTGCGCTACGAGGACGAATTCGTCAAGCACAAGATCCTCGACGCCATCGGCGACCTGTACCTGCTGGGTCACAGCCTGATCGGCGCGTTTTACGGTCACAAGTCCGGCCACGAGTTGAACAACAAGCTGCTGCGCGCGCTGATCGCCGAAAAGAAGGCCTGGGAAGAGGTTGTCTTCGATGATCCGGCCAAGGCGCCGATTTCCTACGCCCACCCGGCACAGGCCATGTGATTTAACATCGTCATCGCGGATCGCGAAAAAGCGATCCGCCATGATGACGAAGATCGGAAAGCGGTGATCAGCGATCGCACTTTTCAACCAAGAGCTTGGCTAGATCGGGCTCATCGGATGCTCGGGAAGAACTATTCGGCAAGGGATGCCAGACGGAGGTACGCGGCCCGGAGTTCCGGGTCGGCGACGGAATGCGCCGCTGCCTTGAGATGGTCCGCAGCGGCATGCGAAAGCGGTCTACGCCTGATCTGCTCCGGGGGAACGGGGGGCAGGGGTGCCACTTTCACGGCGAATTTCCCGATCGGGACGCCCGCGATCTTGCGGGCCTCGGCGAGCAGCGCGGTTTGGTGAAACCGCAGCTTCGCCGCCCAGACCGGGGACGACGCCAGAAAGACGAGCCGCCCGGCCCGCAGATCCGCCAGACAACACTGGCGGCGCAGCGGATCGGGCAGGCACTGGCGCAACGTGCGGTCCATCGCGTCCAACGCCTTCGCATGCGCGGCCAGCGCGGCGACGGCGGGAACCTCGCCGATAGTTTTGGCGGGAGGACGTTTTCTGGACGCGCTTTGCATGGTGGAACCCGGATGAAAGAACCGATCGGCATGAACATCATAATCGTCGCGAAGCCGCACGCCACACCCAGGGCGCTGGATCTCAAATGCTGGCGCATGCGCGCCAAGCTCGCCGGGTTGGCATCATTGTGCATCCTATGCTTCGGCGGCGCCGGTTTCGTGGCGGCTTTGCTCATTGCCAATCCGCAAAACCGCGCTCTGCATGAGCTTTACGCCCTGCAAGCGCAAATCCATGCGCAGCGCCAAAGCGTGAGTCAGCTCGAATCGTCGTCTCAGCGCAATCTGAACGCATTGGCGGTCCAATTGGGTTCGCTGCAGGCGCGCGCGTTGCGTCTGGATGCGCTAGGCCAGCGCCTGGCCCAGGTCGGCAAACTCGACGCCGACGAATTCGATTTCAACTCCACTCCGGGCCTGGGCGGCCCGGAAGATCCGAATGCCAAGCCGCAGCCGCTGAATGCGGATTTGGCCGCGAACATCGCCAGCCTGCGCGGCCAGTTCCAGGATGAGGAAACGCGCCTGAACGTGCTCGAGCAACTGCTGCTCGACCGGCGCGTGGACAACGAACTGCTGCCCAAGGGCTATCCGGTGGCCAACGGCTACATCGGATCCGGATTCGGTACGCGCACCGATCCGATCAGCGGCGGTATCGAACATCATTTGGGTATCGACTTCGACGCGCCGTCCGGTAGCGCCATTCATGCGGTCGCCGACGGCGTGGTCACCTTCGTCGGCCAGCGCAGTGGTTACGGCAACGTCGTCGAAATCGACCACGGCAACGGTTACATGACCCGCTACGCGCACAACAGTAAGAATGTCGTGCGGGTGGGCGAGCGCGTGCGCGCCGGACAGATCATCGCCCGTGTCGGTGAAACCGGCAGGGCGACCGGCCCTCATTGCCATTTCGAGGTCTGGCTGCATGGCCGCCCGGTCAACCCGATCGCCTACGTGAATGCAGCGGTGAAAAAAGCCTGACGTCGTCCGCTGTGGCCTTGAATCGGGCCGCGAACGGCTCAATTTTCTTGTAATCTGCGTGGGCTGCCGTATCATGCGGCGGCCTCCGCCGCGGCTGTGCCTGCGGTCGCGCTCCTTATTCCTTCAAAGTCCCGTTGACTCATGTTCAATCGCATCCTGACCGGCGTTTTCGGCAGCCGTAACGAACGCCTGCTGCGCCAGATGTACAAGACCGTGGCGAAGATCAACGTGCTGGAGGCGGGGCTCAAGTCCCTTTCCGACGATGAACTGCGCGCCAAGACGGGCGTATTCCGCAAGCGCCTGGCTGATGGCGCCAAGCTCGATTCCCTGCTGCCTGAGGCCTTCGCGGTGGTGCGCGAGGCATCGCGCCGCGTGCTCGGCCTGCGTCACTACGATGTGCAGATGATTGGCGGCATGGTGCTGCATCAGGGCAAGATCGCCGAGATGCGCACGGGCGAGGGCAAGACCCTGGTCGCCACCTTGCCGGTGTACCTCAACGCGCTGGCAGGCAAGGGCGTGCACGTGGTCACGGTGAATGATTACCTGGCCAAGCGCGACTCGGCCTGGATGGGCAAGGTGTACGGTTTTCTCGGCATGACGGTCGGCGTGGTCTGGCCGGGCATGGAACACGGCGACAAGGCCGCCGCCTATGCTGCCGACATCACCTACGGCACCAATAACGAATTCGGTTTCGACTACCTGCGCGACAACATGGCGCTGACGCGCGAACAGCGCCATCAGCGCGGCCTGCACTACGCCATCGTCGACGAGGTCGATTCGATCCTGATCGACGAGGCGCGCACGCCGCTGATCATCTCCGGTCCGTCCGACGATTCGCCGCAGCTCTACATCAAGATCAATCGCATCGTGCCGCGCCTGACGCGTCAGGCCAAGGAAAGCGAGCCGGACAAGCCGCCCGTTCCCGGCGACTACTACGTCGACGAGAAGCAGAAGCAGGTGCACCTGTCCGAAGACGGCATGGAACACGCCGAGCAGATCCTGCGCACCGAAGGCATCATCGGCGATGGCGAGAGTCTTTACGATCCCATGCATCTGGCGGTCGTGCACCATCTGAACGCGGCGCTGCGCGCCAATACCCTGTACCACCGCGACCAGGAATACATCGTGCGTGACGGCGAGGTCATCATCGTCGACGAGTTCACCGGCCGCACCCTGCCCGGGCGGCGCTGGTCCGATGGTCTGCACCAGGCGGTCGAGGCGAAGGAAGGCGTGCCGATCCAGCGCGAGAACCAGACGCTGGCGTCGATCACGTTCCAGAACCTGTTCCGCATGTACAAGAAGCTGGCCGGCATGACCGGCACGGCGGACACCGAAGCTTACGAGTTCCAGCAAATCTACAACCTGGAAGTGGTGGTCATCCCCACCCACCGGCCGATGATCCGCAAGGACAACCAGGACATCGTCTTTCTCAAACAGAAGTACAAGTTCGAAGCGGTGGTCGAGGACATCAAGGACTGCCACCGGCGCGGTCAGCCGGTATTGGTCGGCACCACATCGATCGAAACCTCCGAACTGCTCTCGGACCTGCTCAAGAAGCAGAAGCCGCCGATCCCGCACGAGGTGCTCAACGCCAAGCAGCACGAACGCGAGGCGCACATCGTCGCCCAGGCCGGGCGTCCGGGCGCCGTGACCATCGCCACCAACATGGCCGGCCGCGGCACCGACATCGTACTCGGCGGTTCGCTGGACGCCGAACTCGCGGCACTGCCGGCGGAAGCAGGGGAGGCCGAACGCGAAAGGATCAAGGCCGATTGGCAAGTGCGCCACGACGCGGTTCTGGCGGCCGGCGGCCTGCACATCGTTGGCACCGAGCGCCACGAATCGCGGCGCATCGACAACCAGTTGCGCGGCCGTTCCGGACGCCAGGGCGACGCCGGCTCGAGCCGGTTCTACCTGTCGCTGGAAGACACGCTGATGCGCATCTTCGCGCCGGACTGGGTCACGCGCTGGATGCAGCTGTTCGGCATGAAGGAGCACGAGGCGCTCGAGGATCGCATGATCACGCGCGTCATCGAAAAATCGCAGCGCAAGGTCGAATCGCACAATTTCGACATCCGCAAGCACCTGCTCGAGTTCGACGACACCGCCAACGACCAGCGCAAGGTCATCTACGAACAGCGCAACGAGCTGCTCGATTCGGACGACGTCTCGCAGAACATCGTTGGCATCCGTTACGACGTGTTCAGCGGCCTGTGCCAGCGTTTCGTACCGCCCGACAGCGTGGACGAACAATGGGATATCGCCGGTCTCGAGCGCACACTGCAATCCGAGTTCGGCTTCACATTCGATCTGCCGCATTGGGTCGAGCAGCAAAAGGATCTTTCGGCCGATGGCGTACGCGAGCACGTGATCGAAGAAGTTGACCGCTACTTCCGCGAGAAGGAAACAGTATACGGTTCGGAAATCATGCGTGCGGCCGAGAAGTTCTTCCTGCTGCAGGTGCTCGATCAGTACTGGAAGGAACATCTGGCGGCGATGGATTATCTGCGCCAGGGCATCTATCTGCGCGGCTACGCCCAGGTGCAGCCCAAGCAGGAGTTCAAGCGCGAGTCGTTCATCCTGTTCCAGCGCATGCTTGAGGAAGTCAAGTCCGAGGTGGTACAGCGCCTCGCGCGCATCCGCATCCAGAGTCAGGCCGAGGTCGAGGCGATGGAGGAACGCCAGCGCCAGGAGGCCGAGCGGCGTGCGCTGGAGTTCCAGCATGCCGAAAGCGCCGGGGTGGCCGCGGCGATGCCGCAAGCCGCCGCCGTCGCCGAAGCGATACCTCAGGCGCACACGCCGGTGCAGCGCGATCAGCCCAAGGTCGGCCGCAACGATCCGTGTCCGTGCGGATCCGGGAAAAAATACAAGCAGTGCCACGGCAAGCTCGCGTGATTCATGTCGTCGCGGGCATCCTCCGCGACGAGCAAGGACGCGTCCTGTTGGCGCGGCGCCCGCCCGGCAAGCATCTGGCCGGATTGTGGGAATTCCCCGGCGGCAAATGCGAACCCGGCGAATCGTCCGAAACCGCGCTGCGCCGCGAACTGGCCGAGGAAATCGGCATCCGAGCCGACACCATCGAACCGCTGATGGCGGTACCTTGGCATTACACCGAAAAATCCGTCGTGCTGGATGTGTACGATGTTCGCAGCTGGCGCGGCGAAGCGCACGGCCGCGAAGGTCAGGCCCTGCGCTGGGCGAGCGTTGCCGAATTGCCGGCGCTGCAGATGCCGCCGGCGGACAGACCCGTGGTCACTGCACTGCGCCTGCCGCGTCATTATCCGATCACGCCCGAACCGGGCGCCGACGAAGCCCCATTCCTGCGCGCATTCGGTGCGCTGCTCGATGCGGGCGAAACCTGCATCCAGTTGCGCTGCAAGACGGTCGAGCCCGCACGCTTGCGCGCCCTGGCGCGATCGGTTTGCAAACTCGCTGACGGCGCCGGCGCGCATATCCTGATCAACGGCGACGCGACGCTGGCTGCAGAATTGGGCGCCGGCGTGCATCTGTCTGCATCGGCGTTGATGAGTCTTTCGCTGCGTGAGTTGCCGTCGGGTCGCTGGTTGGCGGCGTCCTGCCACGATGCGCGCGAACTCGCGCACGCCGTCGCCATCGGCGTGGATTTCGCCGTGCTCGGACCGGTTCTGCCGACGCCGAGTCATCCGCAATCCGCGGCATTGGGTTGGAATCGGTTCGCCGAACTCGTCGCGAGCGCACCGCTGCCGGTCTATGCGCTGGGCGGTGTCGGTCCCGCTGACCTGGCGATAGCCAGACGCGCCGGCGCGCAGGGCGTAGCGGGAATTTCCGCGTTCTGGCCGACGGCCTGAACGCGGACTCAGGTTTTTTTCCTTGCGGCCAATTCCAGATAGCGCCGATGCAGCCGTGCGACGGCAGCATCCAGCGCCGGCAGCGGTCCGGTGTTGTCGAGCGCATCGTCGGCCAGCGCCAATCGTTCCTCGCGTGACACCTGGGAATCCAGCATCCCTTGCGCCGTTGCCGGGTCGATGTCGACTCGGTGCAGCACACGCGCGAGCTGCACTGCGCGCGGCGCGTCCGTGCACAGCACGCGGTCGATCCAGGCGTAGTCCGCGCGGCATTCGGCGAACAGCGGGATAGCCAGCATGCAGTAGGGATCACGGCAGGTCCGGGCCTGCGCGGTCAGGACGCTGCGGATGCGCGGGTGCAGTATGGCTTCCAGTCGCCGGCGCGCGGATGCATCGGCAAACACGCTGCCGCGCAGACGCGCGCGATCGAGTTGCCCGGTCGGCGTCAGCATGCCGGCACCGAAGACAGCAGCGATCTGCGCCAATGCCGGTTGGCCTGATGCGACGAGTTCGTGCGCTGCCACGTCGGCATCGAATACAGATACGCCGCGTTGTGCAAAGCGCTGTGCGGTGGCGCTCTTGCCCGTGGCGATGCCGCCGGTGAGGGCGATGACAAACGCGCCTACTTGCATGGAATGGGTGAGCCTGTGGCTTACTGATTGATTGATGGGTCCACGTCAGGCGGTAGCACGATCTCACAGTTCTTGCCGAAAGCCGCCTTGTCGAAATCGACTTGCCAGATTGGGTTGACGATGCGTGGCCGGTAATGCCAGTGCGTGCTGAACAAGCTCCACGTCTCATCGTGGCTTGGGAATGTCACGCCAGCCATGTCGATCAGCGATTCGAATGTATTCGCACTCAAGGTGCGTCGAACCGCGTTGGCCCGCAGTGCGGCAAGACGGTGCGGAAACGCGTTCGCGTAACCGTCCGAATACCAGAAAAACGCTGGTATCTGGAAATCGTACTTCGTGCCGAAACCATGACCTGCTTTCGGACATGTAGGCGTCGGCAAGGTTTCGCCGTGATCGGATTCGTACCACAGCGTTGTTATCGCGGCGCTATTGCGCAGGATATCGACAGTTTGTGCCAAGACGTGATCGGTATACAGGATCGTGTTGTCATAACTGTTTCGTATGCGCTCGCTGCTGACTGCACTGCTGGAGTGGTCCGAAAACGTGGGCCGGAACCTCTCGAACTCAGGCGGATAGCGCAAATCGTAGGCCAAATGGCTCCCCATCATGTGCAGGACGATGAATTGATCTCGCTTGTCGAAGCCGATCGCTTTGCGTAATGGCATGAGCAGGTCTTGGTCATAATTACCGGATGATTCCACGTCGCCCTGATTCACATAGAGCACATGTTCGGCTTCAAAGGAATAGGCGGAAATTGGGGAATCGAATTGACCGATCGGAAACTGGTTGGATATCCACCAGGTTTCGAATCCGGCTTCTTGCATGGCACGCAATATCGATGCCTCCTTCCAGGTTGCATCCATGCTCGTTATTGGCTTGCGCGTCAGGATCAATGGCGCTGCCGTGATCGTCTCCGGCCATGACGTGAGCATGTGAGGTATGAGGACGAGATTAGATTCTTCAGACAATTCCGGATTGGTGGGCCGTTCGTAGCCGAACATTTGCCAATGATTGCGTCTGCTGCTCTCGCCGATCACTAGGACATATATCTGCCGGGTCCGTGTGTGGCCAACTCTCGATGCGTGAAAACGGAATGAATTGAGTGCCTTCACCGTGGAATACATGGCGCTCCATTGCACGCTGAATTGCACCACACGATCGATTACGCCAAACGGATAACCCTTCGGAAGCGGTGTTTCCAGAACCTGAAGCGCCGCGACACCTGATTGGTAGGCTGTCATTGTCGGAGTTGTTTGGGTGGTGGCGCCGAGCAGGAAAAAGCAAGCCGGCAGGGCAAACACCGCCATCACGATCCACTCACGGCCGCGCTGGTTCCATTGAAGGTGCGATTTGAAGCAGAGAGCGACAGCGATCGATGGCACGGCCAGGCAGACGACGGTCGCGAGCACGAGTGGCCATAAACCATTCCCGAGAAACTGCAAGACCTCCTGCGTATTGGTTACGAAGACGGTTGCCAGCACCTCTGCCGTGCTTGGATGTCCGTAGCGGACGATGTAAAAAGCTTCGATGGGAGCCAAGACGCAGAATGGCAGCAGCGAGAGGCATCCTAGCCAGAGCCGGGTGCCGAACAGCGCAAACCAGCCAACAATCAGCGCGGCCGGCACGGCAAGCGCATACAACCAGGTGGATAACGCATGATTCGACCATAACCAAGCCAAGTTTGGCAGCATCAGCACGACTGCCATTGCGCCGATAGCGAGCCAGGACAGGCGGTGCAGTCGAGAGAGTGCGCTCATCGCAGACTGAATAAGGACAGATAAACAAGCGACAATTCCGTGCCGAATACGAACCAGGCCCATCCTGCTGCTGCTATGAACGGTCCGAACGGAATCGGTGTGGCACGGTCGTGGCCTCGCAGCGCGAGGAAGGCGCCACCGACGATGGCGCCAATCAACGACGACAGCAGCACAATCGGCAGCAGCGCGAACGGCCCCATCCATGCGCCGAGTGCGGCGAGCAGCTTGAAATCGCCGTAGCCCATGCCTTCTTTGCCGGTGGCGAGCTTGAACAGCCAGTACACGCTCCACAGGCTCAGATAGCCCACTACAGCGCCTACGATGCTGGCATGAGTGTCGACAAAGAGAGGAACCAGTGCCTGCGCCAGCCCGAGCCAGAGCAGGGGTAATGTCATCTGATCCGGCAGCAGCTGCGTGCGCATGTCGATTCCGGCCAGCGTGATCAGGGTCCAGGTCAGCACAAGACCCGCGCCGGCCTGCCAGCCGAGGCCGAATTTCCACACGACGATGGCCGAGCACACACCGGTGAGCAATTCAACCAACGGATACTGGATCGAAATCGGTGCATGGCAGTGCCGGCAGCGCCCGCGCAGGGCGAGCCAACTCAGCAGCGGAATGTTCTCGATTGCACCGAGCGGATGCTTGCAATGCGGGCAGTGCGAAGGTTCGCGCACGATGCCGGGTGGCGCGGCATCGTCCGTGGACGGTGCCAACTCCAGCATTTCGCGGCTTTGCGTGCGCCAGGCGTGCATCAGCCGCGCCGGCAGACGCAGGATGACGACGTTGAGAAAGCTGCCGACGATCAAGCCCAGAACTCCGGCGCAGGCGATGGCTGCGCCGGCACGGGCAAAAAGAAAATCCACGGTCGGAACAAGCCGCGCCGTCAGCCCACCACGGCGGCGAGTTTGAAGATCGGCAGGTACATGCCGACGACCAGGCCACCGACTATCACGCCGATGATCACCATGATGAACGGCTCGAGCAGGCTGGACAGTGCATCGACCGCGTTGTTGACTTCCTGTTCGTAGAATTCGGCCACCTTGAACAGCATCTTGTCCAGCGCGCCGGATTCCTCGCCGATGGCAACCATCTGCACGACCATGTTCGGGAACAGGTTGGTTTGGCGCATCGCCAGCTGCAGTTGATGACCGACGGCGACGTCTTCGCGGACACGCCGAACCGCGTCGTTGTAGACCGGACTGCCTGTCGCGCCGCTCACGGAGTCCAGCGCTTCGACCAGGGGCACGCCAGCGGCGAAGGTGACGCCGAGCGTGCGCGAGAAACGCGCAATCGCCGATTGGTGCAGGATCTGGCCGACCACCGGCAACTTGAGCACGGCACGCGCCAGGAAATGCGCGAAGCGCGGCGAACGCTTGTAGGCAAAGATCAGTCCCACGACGATGCCGATGACCCACATCAGCACGAACCACCAATACGAGGTCAGGAAGCGCGAGGCATTGACGATCATCTGCGTGAAAGCGGGCAATTGCGCACCGAAGTTCTTGAACACATCTTCAAATTGGGGTACCACGAAGATCAACAGGATCGCCGACACCAGGATCGCGACGGCGAACACGATCGCCGGATAAAACATCGCCTTCTTGATCTTGCCCTTGATCGCCTCGATGTTTTCCTTGTACGTGGCCACCGTGTCGAGCACGGTATCGAGCACGCCGGCCGATTCGCCGGCCTTGACCAGGTTGCGGTACAACTCGTCAAACTGCACCGGATACTTGCCCATCGCTTCGTGCAGCGTCGAGCCGCCCTCGATGTTGGACTTGACATCCATCAGCATGTTTTTCATGCGCGGATTGGAGCTGCCGCCCGCCATGATCTCGATACCCTGCACCATGGGCACGCCCGCGGCCATCATCACAGCGATCTGGCGGCTGAAAACGGCGATGTCGCGCGCCTTGATCGTCTTGCCGGCCGATCCGAACAAGGGCTTGCCCTTGGGCTTGACTACCAACGGGTTGATGCCCTGACGGCGCAACTCAGCCTTGACCATGCTCACGTTCTTGGCGGCATAGTCACCCTTCATCTTGACGCCGCGCTTGTCGGTGCCGGTCCATGCATAGGTCGTCAGCTCGCTGACCTGGGAACGCGCCTTGCCGCGGTCGGCGACGACGTTGGCCCGGGAGGTTGCGGTTGCGGTTGCCATGATTAGTCCTTGGTCACGCGGTTGATTTCGGCAAGGCTGGTGACGCCATTCTTCGCCTTGAGCAGCGCCGACTGGCGCAGATCGCGGATGCCTGCAGCGCGCGCAACCTCGGCGATCTGCAGGGCGTTGCCGCCGGTGAGGATGATTTTCTGGATATCCTCGCTCATCGGCATAACCTGATAGATGCCGGTGCGGCCCTTGTAGCCTTCGTTGCAGCCGGAGCAGCCGACCGCATCGAACAATTGCAGCTTGGCGTCGATGTCAGCCTGGGAAAAACCTTCGGCAAGCAACGCCGCGGCGGGCATTGGCGCCATCGGTTTTTTGCAATCGTGCAGGCGACGCGCCAGGCGCTGGGCGATGACCAGGGTGAGTGAGGAGGTGATGTTGTACGGGGCGATGCCCATGTTCATGAGGCGCGCAACGGTTTGCGGCGCATCGTTCGTGTGCAGCGTGGACAGCACCATGTGGCCGGTCTGCGCCGCCTTGATCGCGATCTCCGCCGTTTCCAGGTCGCGGATTTCGCCGACCATGATCACGTCCGGATCCTGGCGCAGGAACGAGCGTAACGCCGCTGCGAAGGTCATGCCGCGCTTGACGTTCTGCTGTACCTGATTGATGCCGTCGACGCGGATTTCGACCGGATCCTCCACCGTGGAAATGTTGCGGCCTTCGGTGTTGAGGATATTGAGCGCGGTATACAGCGATACCGTCTTGCCGGAACCCGTCGGGCCGGTCACCACGACCATGCCGTAGGGTTTTTCGATGGCGCCGAGGAACAGGTCCCTCTGATCGTCCTCATAGCCGAGCTTGTCGATGCCGAGCTTGGCGGCCGAGCCGTCGAGAATGCGCAGTACCACCTTTTCGCCGAACAGGGTCGGACAGGTGCTGACACGAAAATCGATGGACTTGCTCTTGGACAGGTTGAGTTTGATGCGACCGTCCTGCGGGACGCGGCGCTCGGCGATGTCCAACCCGCTCATCACTTTCAGGCGCGAGGAGATGCGCGGGGTCAACTTCACCGGCGGCGCGGCCACGCTGCGCAGCATGCCGTCCATGCGCAGACGCACGCGGTACTTGTTCTCGTAGGGCTCGAAATGGATGTCCGATGCGCCACGCTTGATCGCGTCGACCAGCACCTTGTTCACGAACTTGACGATCGGCGCGTCGTCGTCGCCGCCGGTGGCATCGACACCGCTGGACGTATCCTCCAAGTCGCCGGCTTCCAGATCCAGGGTCTCCAGACCTTCGGAATCCTCGCCCAGGTCGGAAATCGTGCTGCCCGATTCGCTCAATGCGCGCTCGATGATGCGGCCGAGCTGCTCCTCGCTGACCAGGATCGGTTCCACCGTGTGGTTGGTCTGGAACTTGATCTCGTCCAACGCGTGCAGGTTCGTGGGATCGGTCACCCCCACGTACAGGCGATTGCCGCGCTTGAACAGGGGCAGGGCCTTGTGCTGCGTAATCAGCTTTTCGTTGACCAGGCGCACGACGTTCTGGTTGATGTCCAACGCCTCCACGTCGAACAACGGCACGCCGAATTCCTGCGAGGCGGCCATCGCCACCTGCTGGCCATTGGCCATGGCGTGTTCAATGAGGTAGGTGCCGAGCGGAATCTTCTGCTTGAGCGAGGCATCGACAGCGCGGCGCGCATCTTCGTCGCCCAAAGTACCCTCGACCACCAGGCGCCGAGCGACGCCGGTCAGCCCGGCGATCGCGGCAGGATTCATCTGCGTCGCCATAAGAATCCTTCGTAAATCCTCGAAACTACGGCGGAATGTACCGCAAAAACGGCCCGGAATGAATCCCCGCCGCGCGCTGGCATCCGGCCGGGCCAGCCGCTACTCTTGGCCCCATCGGCCCGGTCGAGGGGCCAAGTCTACCCCTGAATCCCGGCGCCCGAGCGTGATCAGCATCGTATTACCGGCAAAAAACGAAGCGGCCGCATTGGAAAACCTGCTGCCGCGCCTGCGCGCGGCCTGGCCCGAAGCGGAAATCCTGATCGTGGACGACGGTTCCACCGACACCACCGCGCAGGTTTGCGCTGGCCAGTCCGTGACTGTCCTGCGCCAGCCGTATTCGATGGGCAATGGCGCGGCGATCAAACGCGGCGCCCGCGCTGCACGGGGCGATATCCTGGTGTTCATGGATGCCGATGGTCAGCACGACCCGGCCGATATCGCACGGCTTGTCGCGAAAATCGACGCCGGTTTCGACATGGTGGTCGGCGCGCGCGACTGGTCCGGGCAGGCCGGGGTGGGGCGTGGGCTCGCCAATTCGTTCTACAACCGGCTGGCCTCGCGCATGACCGGGCACAAGGTGACGGATCTGACTTCCGGCTTCCGGGCCGCGCGGGCGGACAAGTTCCGCGAGTTCCTGCACCTTTTGCCGAACGGATTTTCGTATCCGACCACCAGCACGATGGCGTTTTTCCGCAGCGCCTACACGGTGGACTACGTGCCGATCAAGGCCTCCGCGCGCGTCGGCAAGAGCCACATCAAGCCCTTGCGCGACGGTCTGCGCTTCCTGCTCATCATTTTCAAGATCGCCACGCTGTATTCGCCGCTGAAGCTGTTCGTGCCCGCGAGCGCGCTGTTCTTCCTGCTGGGGCTGGGAAACTATTTGTATACCTTTCTCACTTCGCACCGGCTCACCAACATGAGTGTGCTGCTGTTCTCGGCCTCGGTGATCGTGTTTCTGATCGGGCTGATTTCCGAGCAGATCACGGCGCTGACGTACCGGCGCGATGGCTGAACGAGGCCGGCCGCGCCTACTGATCGTCACTCGCAACCTGCCGCCGATGGTCGGCGGGATGGAGAGGCTCAATTGGCACATGGCCGAAGAACTGGCCAAGGCGGCCGATGTGCGCATTGTCGGACCGGTGGGCTCCGCTGTGCTGGCACCCGACGGCATTGCGGTGCGCGAGGCGCCACTGAAGCCATTGTGGAAGTTTCTGCTTGTCGCCGCCCATCGCGCTCGTCGCGAGGCCATGGAATGGAAGCCTGACATCGTACTCGCTGGCAGCGGCCTGACCGCGCCGTTGGTCCTGCGAGCTGCCCGGGCCTGCGGCGCGCGCGCTGCCGTCTATGCGCACGGACTCGATGTCGCGGTAAAACATCCGGTGTATCGGGCATTATGGCTGCCGGCCATCCGCCGCATGCACCGCGTGATCGCCAACAGCCGCGCCACGGCCAAGCTGTGCCGCGGCATCGGTGTCGATGCGGCGCGCGTCGGCATCGTGCATCCGGGCGTCGAGTTGCCGCAAATCCTGTCGGACGCGTCAACGATTGCCCAGTTCCGGACAAGACACGGTCTTGGTGATCGCCGGCTGCTGCTGTCTGTCGGCCGCTTGAGCGCTCGCAAGGGGCTGAGCGAATTCGTCATGCACGCCTTGCCCCGAATTGTTGCTGCACATCCAGGCATCATGCTGCTGATCGTCGGCGATACACCCAAGCACGCCTTGCACGCGCGGGCGCAATCGCCGGAGAGCATCCGCACGGTGGCGACGCAGGTTGGCGTTGCGGACAACCTGCGCTTTCTCGGCGAAATCCCCGATCACGAACTCAATTCGGCTTATCGTGCTGCCAGTGTTCATGTGTTCCCGGTTCGTCCGCTTCCCGGCGATCCTGAAGGGTTCGGCATGGTTGCGGTGGAAGCCGCCGCGCATGGGTTGCCTACCGTTGCCTTCGCCAGCGGCGGCGTGGAGGATGCCGTCGCCCAAGGCCAATCCGGCTATCTGGTGCAGCCGGGCGACTACGCGGCTTTCGCGCAACGCGTGATCGAGTTGCTGGAGTCAGAAAACGCAATGACGATGGGATCAAATTCACGCACCTTCGCGCAAGCATTCACCTGGGAGCGCTTTGGCAAGGACGTGCTGCGGCTTCTGTTACCGTAAACGCATGACGACCGACCGCGCCAAGGCTGATGTGACCAAGCCGCGCTTGCTGGTGCTCACCTCGATGTTTCCGCGTTGGCGGGACGACACCGAACCCGGATTCGTCTTCGAACTGTGCCGTCGCCTTGCCGCGCGATTCGATGTGCGTGTGCTTGCGCCGCATGCGCCAGGCGCGGCAATGGACGAGTTGATGGATGGTGTGGAGGTGGTTCGTTATCGATATGCGCCGCAGCGACTGGAGACATTGGCCTACGGCGGCGGCATCGTGCCGAAACTGCGCAAGCGACCTTTGAAATGGTTGCTGGTGCCGCTGTTGTTGGTGGCGCAGTATCGCGCGATACGCCGGGAACTGCGGCGCTGGCGGCCCGCCGTGGTGCATGCGCACTGGATCGTTCCGCAAGGGATATTGGCGGCGTTGTCCATTGGCAGGGGAAAGCGGGCTGCGCTCGCCATCACATCGCACGGCACGGATCTGTTCGCTTTCAATAGCGCACCGATGCGGCGCATCAAGCGTCGTGTGCTGAACAAGGCCGCCGTCGTCACGGTCGTGAGCGAGGCGCTGCGCGAAGCCGCCGCGGGCCTGGGCGTCGATACTGACAAGATTCATGTCGCGCCGATGGGCGTGGATTTGCAGTCGCGTTTCACACCCGACCGGCGCATCGAACGCTCGGCGAGCGAACTACTCTTCGTCGGCCGGATCGCACCCTCGAAAGGGCTGAACGTGCTTCTGGATGCCATGCCCGGCATTCTGGCGTCGCGTCCGGACGTTTCGCTCACCATTGCCGGCTTCGGCCCGGAGGAATCCGCCTTGCGCGCGCAGGCTACCCGCTTGGGCGTTGCCGAAAAAGTGGCATTCATCGGCGCGATCCAGCAATCCGCATTGCCGGATTTGTACCGCCGCGCGGCGGTATTTATCGCCCCCTACGTGCGCACCGCATCCGGTGAGCAGGAGGGCTTCGGCCTGACGATCGTCGAAGCCATCGGCTGCGGTTGTCCCGTTGTCTCGACCGATATGCCTGGATTGCGGGATATTTTCGGCGCGCACGCCGGGCACATGGTGGAACCTGGCAGCGCCAACGCGTTGGCCGCAGTTGTCATGCGTTTACTCGACGATCCTGTAGTCGCCCGCCAGCGTGCCGAGGAACAACGGCGCCGAATTGTGGCGAAATTCGACTGGATTGTTGTGACAGAACGGTATGCGGACTGGATCGGGCATGTGATCAGCACATAAAACAGGCGTTCTTGCTTTGACCGCCCTGCTGGTCATATCGGTTTGTTCAACAGGGATGCCAGTCGCGCGGCGTTTTCTTTCCAGGACGGAGGCAGGACATATCCCGGATTGCGTATCTGGCAATTGCTCAACATCAGACGTGCATGATCCTCGGCGTCACCAACCCGGGCAAGATATCGTGTGTCATTGCCTAGCATCCACGTCACAGCGTCGGTTGCGGAGGCCACGACGGGAATTCCACAGGCCATCGCTTCGCATAGTTTTGCCGGATAGCTGAAACGGCCGAAGGAAGTGTTCGCCAGGACGACGCAACATGCGTCGACCGCGTTCGTCACGCTGGGCATGAGCGCGTCATCCACATATCCCAGACTGATCACGGCCGGTGAAGATCGCGCATGTGCCGGCGGCTTTCCCGTAAGCACAAGACAAGAATCAGGAAATTGTTGCCGGACCAGGGCGAAGGCTTTCAAAATCAGATCCGAACCGCGGCTTTTCGTCCACCCTCCGGAATAACCGAACAGCGGCACGTCAGCCGGCAATCCGAGCCGTCGCCTGCATTCACGCCGATCCATTGGCAGAAAGTTCGGATCGGCGCACATTGGCACGAGGTGTACATCGGCTCGGTTGCGTCGAGAGTAGGCGAGCTTGCGCGCTAGTTGCGGGCCAGTGGCCGTAACCAGGTCGGCGGCGCGCAGCGCGCGGCGCCACGCCCAGTGCAGCGGCAGGTTCGCCGGCATATAGGCTTCATAGTTGTCGTATGCGTCGATCGCAAGCTTGCAGCCGACGCGGCGCGACAAGCGGTGCGCCAACCAACCGGCCCATGAGTCCGAGCAACCGATGATCCAATCCGGCCGAAATTCGCGGACTTCGGACTCGACCGTGCGCAGCAGGCGCGAAATCCCGAGCTTGAGGAAATCATGACTCGACCAGACGAGCCCATCGCGCTCGAGCACCTGCGAATCCAGTCGACGATAGCTGCACAACTGCACGCGCACGTCGTGGCCGAGAGCCGCAAGCTCGGTGGGCAAGTGATAGAAGCGTCCGTAGGGGCGGGCGATCAAGTCACGCTGCTGAGGGTGGCGTTTGGCTAGAACTGCGATACGCACGAAACGCTTGTCTCCTTACCCGGAATGCACTAACAGTGCATCTCGTTTGATGATGCCAGAAACCAAAGGGAATGGAGGAGGGGCACCACGATGCGGCACGGTTGCGGGAAGTCGGTGTAGACCCTTATATTCGCGACGGTGCGCTTTTGGTCATTGACGTGGCCTTTCCGTAGGCTAATTTGCAGGTAACCGCTGGTGTCGCCCACACATGCGCTCATGCAGTCCGGTTCGACCGATCTCACACGGGATCATCAAAATACTTTTCGGCCCACTGCCTTGACAAAGCTCTCCTTCTGCATAGCCACGCGCAATCGTGCGGATTTCATCGGCGAAACGTTAGCGTCGATCGCTACGCAGTGCGATGGACGTGGCGATGAAGTAGAAATCATCGTGCTGGATGGCGCATCTACCGACAACACTGCCGAGGTGATCGGCAAACTGCAATCTTCCTTCCCGTTCATTCACTATTTCCGTCAAGAAAGCAAC
>JAGWXP010000210.1 GCA_018969845.1 Lysobacteraceae bacterium
GCCGACCTGGGCGGCCTGCTGGTCGCCTGGGATGCGTTCAAGCTCACGCCGCAAGGTCGAGGCGAAAACGCGTCGCAGGGACGCGATGCGCGCGAATCCTCAGTCCTAAATTCCCTCTCGCCGGACCAACGCTTTTTCTACGCCTATGCGCAGACCTGGCGCACCGCGCAGCGGCCGGCGCAACTGCGCCTGCAAGTGCAGTCCAACGAACACGCGCCGGCGAAATATCGCACCAACGGCCCGCTCGCGGACATGCCGGCGTTTGCGCATGCCTTCGCCTGCAAGACAGATGACGCGATGGTGCGCCCTGCTTCGCAAATCGTCGAAATTTGGTAATCGTATACAACGCAGCAACCTTCGGAGAACCTCCATGCAACACCGCATCGCCAAACCGCTCGTCCTGGCCATCGGCCTGGGTCTCGCCGGCATCGCCGCCGCCACCCCGAACTTCGATGCCAGCCAATTGAGTCCGAACATCAATCCCTGCCAGGATTTCAATGACTACGTCAACGCCAAATGGGTGGCAGCCAATCCGATTCCGCCGGATCAGGTACGCTGGGGCTCGTTCAACGAGTTGCACGAGAAGAGCCTGTCCGAGCAGCACCAGATCGCCGAGGATGCGGCCAAGAACACGGCTACGGCAAAATCTGGTTCGATCGAACAGAAGATCGGCTACCTGTACTCGGCCGGCATGAACGAGGCCGCCATCGACAAGGCGGGATTCGATCCGATCAAGCCGCGCCTCACGCAGATCGCCGCGCTCAAGAACAGTGGCGATGTCGCGCAGTTCATCGCCGCCAGCTTTAACGACGGCGACCACTACGTGTTCAATTTCGGCGCCGGCGCCGATTTCAAGGATGCGAGCAGACAGATCGGCTACGCGTTTCAGGACGGCCTGGGTCTGCCGACCCGCGATTACTACCTCAAACCCGAGCACAAGGATCTGCGCAAGGCCTATGTGGCATACATCGCCAAGGCGTTCGAGCTGACCGGCACACCGGCCGCCGCCGCGCAAAAACAGGCGGACTCCGTACTGGCGTTCGAGACCGAACTCGCCAAGGCCTCGTTCTCGCCGACCGAATTGCGCAACCTCGACAATCAGTACCACTTCGTCAGCGTCGCCGAAGCCGACAAGACCACTCCGCATTTCCCTTGGGAAAAATTCTTCGCCGCGCAGGGCATCGACGCCGGCAAGGGTTTCTCGCTGTCGCAGCCGAAGTTCTTTGCCGAATTCGACAAGCTGCTGACGACCGCGCCGGCAGCGCAGTGGCAGGCGTACCTGCGTTTCCACACCATCAGTTCGGCGTCGCCGGAATTGAGCAAGGCCTTCGTCGACAACCATTTCGACTTCTACAACAAGACCCTGGCCGGCCAGTTGCAGCAGAAAGACCGCTGGAAGCGCGTGCTCGGCGCGATCAACGGCGCGATGGGCATGGGCATGGGCGAGTTGTATGTCGCCAGGTATTTCCCACCCGAGTCCAAGGCCCGCGCCGAAACGCTGGTTGCGAACGTGCGCAACGCGCTGAAGAGCCGCATCGAGCATCTGGACTGGATGAGCGCCGAGACCAAGAAGAAGGCCATCGACAAGTGGAACGACTTCCTCCCGAAGATCGGCTATCCGGACAAGGGCGAGTGGCGCGACTGGTCGGGCCTGAGCGTCGAACCGGGTAACTGGTTCGCCGACCTTCAAGCCGCCGACAAGTACAATTATCACTACGACATCGGCAAGATCGGCAAGGCCACCGACCGCAAGGAATGGGGCATGACGCCGCAGACGGTGAACGCCTACTACGATCCGACCACGAACACGATCAATTTCCCGGCCGCGATCCTGCAGCCGCCGTTTTTCTACGCGAACGGCGACGACGCGCTCAATTACGGTGGCATCGGCGCGGTGATCGGCCACGAATCCAGCCACGGCTTCGACGATCAAGGCAGCCAGTTCGACGGCAAGGGCAATCGTGAAAACTGGTGGACGGCCACGGACAAGAAGCAGTTCGAAGCGCGCACCGGCAAGCTGGTCAAGCAGTTCGACGCTTATGCGCCGATCAAGGGCAAGCCCGACCTGCACATCAACGGCAAGCTCACCCTCGGCGAGAACATCGCCGATCTCGGCGGCATCAACATCGCCTACGACGCCCTGCAGACCGCGCTCAAGGCCGATCCGAAGGAAGCGGCGGCAAAAATCGACGGCCTCACCCAGGATCAGCGCTTCTTCCTGAGCTGGGCAAACGTGTGGCGCGGCAGCACGCGCGAGAAGGCCGCCGAGCTGCAGTTGAACACCGATCCGCACTCGCCCGCGACCGTGCGCGCGTTCGCGGCGCCGTCGAACATGCCGCAATTCGCGCAGGCGTTCTCGTGCAAGGCCGGCGATGCAATGGTGCGCAGTGGCGACAAGCGAGTCAAAATCTGGTAAGAGCTGGCTTCAAGGAAAAACAAAACGCCGCGGA
>JAGWXP010000058.1 GCA_018969845.1 Lysobacteraceae bacterium
TTTCCTGGCGACCCAGCATCTGGAGATGCCCGCCGGCGCGACGCAAGCCGTGTTCGAGTTGCACTATCAGGGCTGCCATCAGGTCGATCCGAAAATCTGCTTCCCGCCGCAGAAGAAGATCCTCACGGTCGCGCTGCCCGCCGCGAATCCCGCGGCGGCATCGCTGAACGCGGCGCTCGGGGATGCCACCGGCGAATCATCCGCACCGCCGTTGCTCGGTGGCAACCAGCCGTTACCCGCAGAACAGGCTTTCCGCTTCGAGGCCATCGCCACCGGTCCCGGCGAAATCCTCGCGCGTTTCACCATGCCCAAGGGTTACTACCTGTATCGAGACAAGACGAGCTTTTCGATAGGGTCGGATAGCGGCGTGGCGCTTGGCGCTCCGCGCTTCCCCGTCGGCCAGGATCACAGCGACGCGAATTTCGGCCATACCACGGTGTATTTCGATCAGGTCGAGATTGCCGTGCCGGTGACGCGCACGCATACCGTCGCGCAAACGCTGGCGCTGACGGCCAATTTCCAGGGCTGCAAGGAAGGCAGCGTGTGCTATCCGATGATGGTGCGCACGATCAACGTGTCGCTGCCGGCGGGCAGCGGTGCGGCTTCGTCCGCCTCATCCGCTCCGGCATCCGCCACGCCGGCCAATTCCGACAGCAACTTCCGCCACGCGCTGAACGGTTCACTGTGGCTCGTGTTCGGCGTGTTTTTCCTCGCCGGCTTCGGCCTCGCCTTCACGCCGTGCGTGTTCCCGATGATTCCGATTCTCTCCGGCATCATCGCCGGCGCCGGCGAGAACATCTCCACGCGCCGCGCGGTGGTGCTGTCGCTGGTCTATATTCTGGCCAATGCGGTGATCTTCACCATTGCCGGCGTCGTCGCGGGACTTGCCGGGCACAATCTGCAGGCCGCGTTCCAGACGCCGTGGATCTTGTGGAGCTTCGCCGGCCTGTTCGTGCTGCTCGCCTTGTCGATGTTCGGTTTCTATGAATTGCAATTGCCGGGTTCGTGGCAATCGAAGATCGCGAACGTCAGCAACAAGCAATCCGGCGGCTCGCTCGCCGGTGTCGCGATCATGGGCGCGCTGTCGGCGCTCATCGTCGGACCGTGCGTGACGCCGCCGCTTGCGGTGGCGGTGCTCTATATCGCGCAGAAGCACGATGCGGTGCTCGGCGGTTTCGCCTTGTTCGCGCTCGCGCTGGGCATGGGCGCGCCGCTGGTGGTGTTCGGCGCCAGCGCCGGAAAACTCCTGCCGCGCGCGGGCGCGTGGATGGACGCGGTTAAAGCGGTGTTCGGCGTGACCTTCCTTGCGCTCGCGATCTGGATGCTGTCGCGCGTTCTGGATACGCCCTGGATCATGTTGCTGTCCGGCCTGCTCGCCATCGCCTGCGCCGTGTATCTGGGTGCGCTCGAACGTCTGGCCGACAACGCCTCAGGCTGGAAGAAGCTGTGGAAGGCGCTCGGCGTTGTCCTGCTGATCGGCGGCGCGGCGGAATTGATCGGCGCGGCGGCAGGCTCGAACGATCTGCTGCAACCGCTGCGCGGCGTCGGCAGCAGCGGCGCGGCAGTCGCGGAATCTTCCGCACACGGGCTCGCGTTCCGCCGGGTCAAATCGCTCGCAGACGTGGAACAGACGCTGGCCGCGGCGAAGTCCGCCGGGCAACCCGTCATGTTCGATTTCTACGCGGACTGGTGCGTATCCTGCAAGGAAATGGAAAAGTTCACCTTCACCGACCCGCGCGTGAAACAGGCGCTCTCCGGATTCGTGCTGTTGCAGGCCGACGTGACCGCCAATGACGCCATCGATCAGGCGCTGATGAAACATTTCGGCATCGTCGCGCCGCCGGACACGCTGTTCTTCGGTGCCGACGGCGCTGAACGCCGCGATCTGCAACTCACCGGCCCGGAGAGTGCCGGGAAGTTCTTGCAGCGCGTCGATGCCGTTCGCCGGTAGAATGGCTGGATGTTCAGATCCAATCTCTTCATCATACTGATCGCCATTGCCGGTGCCCTGCTCGGGCTTTACGCCGGCAGTTATCTCAACCGTCCGCGGGTCGCGGGCCTGCCCGCGGGCACAAGCCTGCTTGCTCCCGGCGGGCACCTGACCGATCTGCAATTGTCCGGCACCGATGGTCAAGCGCACCGTTTCGGCGACTGGCGCGGCAAACTCGTGCTGGTGAATTTCTGGGCGACCTGGTGCGAACCCTGCCGCGAGGAAATGCCCTTGCTTGATGCGGCATCCAAGCACTACGCGAACGCTGGCTTCACCGTGGTCGGCGTGGCGATCGACGATCCCGATGCGGTCGCCAGCATGCTCAAGATGCGTCCCGTCAGTTACCCGATCCTGTTCGGCGGCGAGGACACCCTGAAAACCGTCGGCGACGACAACGGCGTGTTGCCGTACTCGCTGCTGATCGGCCCGGGCGGCAAGATGATCACCCTGCGCGCAGGCAGCTTCACGTCCGCCCGCAGTCTGGCACGCTGGATCGAACCGCACCTGGCCAATCCTGGTTAAACAGCGGCGATTTTCTGCGATCTCGCGCGGATCGTGCTGGACATCCACGATCTACTCTTGCACACTCTCGCGCCTTGCCCGGCCTGATGCCGGCATCCGGTTACGCGCTTGGCAACGATACTCGTCCTGCACGGCCCCAATCTCAACCTGCTCGGCACACGCGAGCCGGACGTGTACGGGCATGCCACACTGGCCGAAATCGACGCAAATCTCGCCGCGGATGCGCGCGCATCCGGCACCGAACTGGCTTCGTTCCAATCCAACGCCGAACACGAATTGATCGAGCGCGTGCAGGCCGCGCGCACTGACGGCACCGCCTTCATCCTGATCAATCCGGGCGCCTTCACCCATACCAGCGTCGCGCTGCGCGATGCGCTGGCGGCGGTGAAGATCCCTTTCATCGAGGTGCACGTGTCCAACGTGCACGCGCGCGAGCCGTTTCGTCGGCTTTCGTATTTTTCCGATATTGCCGTTGGCGTTATCGCCGGATTCGGCGCGCAAAGCTACCAGTTCGCACTGCGCGCGGCGCTGGATCACCTGCAGCACGACCGTTCAAAGATGGTGCGTTGAGCGCCGCTACTAGCATTTCGCAAGGAGTTTGCCGTGGATCTGCGCAAGATCAAGAAGCTCATCGATATCCTGGAAGAGTCGAATCTCGCTGAAATCGAGATCAAGGAAGGCGAGGAATCCGTGCGCCTGAGCCGCATGCCCAAGGGCGGCTTTGCTGCACCGGCCGCAATGCCGGTAGCGCAGCCGCCCATGGAAGCCCCGCGTGCGGTTGCGCCCGCGGCGACCTCGACGGCCGCCGCGCCGGCGCCGGACAAGGGCCTGCCGCCGGGCCATGTCGTGCGTTCGCCGATGGTCGGCACCTACTACGCCTCGGCCAATCCGGAAAGCCCGCCGTTCGTGAAAGTCGGCCAGCAGGTGAAGGCCGGCGACACCCTCGGCATCATCGAGGCAATGAAGATGTTCAACCAGATCGAGGCCGATCACGCCGGCACGGTGGTCGCAGTTCTGGCCGCGAACGGCCAGCCGGTGGAATTCGACGAACCGTTGTTCGTGATCGGCTGAGTCCTTCGACTTCGGCCTCCGGCCTACGCTCAGGACGAACGGGAAAATTTTCATGCTCGACAAAATCGTCATCGCCAACCGCGGCGAAATCGCCCTGCGCGTACTGCGCGCCTGCCAGACCCTGGGCATCAAGACCGTGGCCGTGCACTCCACGGTCGACCGCAACCTCAAGCACGTCGGCATGGCCGACGAATCGGTGTGCATCGGCCCGGCGCCGGCGGCGGAAAGTTACCTCAATGTGCCGGCAATCATTGCGGCGGCCGAAGTCACCGACGCCCAGGCGATCCATCCCGGTTACGGGTTTCTGTCCGAGAACGCCGACTTCGCCGAGCGCGTGGAGCAATCCGGTTTCATCTTCATCGGTCCGACCGCGGACGTGATCCGCCTGATGGGCGACAAGGTCGAGGCGATCCGCGCGATGAAGGCCGCGGGCGTGCCCTGCGTTCCGGGCTCCGACGGTTCGCTCGGCGACGATCCGGCTGCTAACGCGGCTGTCGCCCGCGAGATCGGCTATCCGGTCATCATCAAGGCGGCCGGCGGCGGCGGCGGCCGCGGCATGCGCGTGGTGCATACCGAGGCGCATCTGAACAACGCCATCACCCTGACCAAATCCGAGGCCAAGGCCGCGTTCGGCAACGCCGAGGTCTACATGGAGAAGTTCCTGGAGAATCCGCGCCACGTGGAAATCCAGGTGCTCGCCGACGGCCAGGGCAGCGCGATCCACCTCGGCGAACGCGACTGCTCGATGCAGCGCCGCCACCAGAAAGTGGTCGAGGAAGCGCCCGCGCCGGGCATCACGCCCGAGCAGCGCGCCGAGATCGGCAAGGTCTGCGTGGATGCCTGTCTGCGCATCGGCTATCGCGGCGCCGGCACGTTCGAGTTCCTGTACGAGAATGGCCGCTTCTACTTCATCGAGATGAACACCCGCATCCAGGTCGAGCATCCGGTGACCGAGCTCATCACCGGCGTGGATCTGGTGCGCGAGCAGTTGCTGATCGCCGCAGGCGAGAAGCTTTCGATCAAACAGTCCGACATCAAGATCAACGGCCACGCCATCGAATGCCGCATCAACGCCGAGGACCCGGACACGTTCATGCCCAGTCCCGGCACGGTCAGGCGCTTCGAGAGCGCCGGCGGCCCCGGTGTGCGCATCGACACACACGTCTACGACGGCTACCGCATTCCGCCGAACTATGATTCGATGATCGGCAAGCTCATCGTGCACGGCCGCGACCGCGAAACCGCGATCGCACGCATGCGCATTGCCCTGGCCGAGATGGTGTTCGAAGGCGTCAAGACCAACCTGCCTTTGCAGCAGCGCATCATGGCCGACGGCGGCTTCCATGCCGGCGGGCAGAACATCCATTACCTGGAAAAGCGCATCGCCGAGGCCAAGGAAAAGGCGATCAAGCTGAGTTGATCTGAATGACGTCATGCCGGCATGGATTGCCGGCATCCAGACCGCATGGATGCCATCCTTGGCCTCTGGATTCCGGCAACCCCCGCCGGAATGACGAGAAAAAGGACACAAATGCCCTTCCTCGAACTTTCCCTGACCGTTGCCGCCAGCGAGCAAGCGGGCGTCGAGGCAGCGCTGGAGGACCTCGGCGCGCTGTCGGTCACGCTTGCCGACGCGGATGCCGACACGCCCGACGAGCGCGCGATTTTCGAGCCGGGCGTCGGCGAAACGCCGTTGTGGAACACGGTCGTGCTGCAGGCATTGTTCGCAGCAGACATCGATCGCGCCGGACTGGTCCACGCCCTGGCCGATCTCGTACCCGGCATCGAGCCGTCTCAAATCGCGTTCCGCGAAGTGGCCGATCAAGACTGGACCCGCGCCTGGCTGGATACGTTCAAGCCGATGCGCTTCGGCCAGCGCCTGTGGATCTATCCGTGGAACGTCGAAGCGCCGGACAGTCCGGACACCGTGATCGTGCGTCTCGACCCCGGCCTCGCTTTCGGCAGCGGCACGCACCCGACCACGGCGCTGTGCCTGGAATGGCTCGACGGATGCGACCTCGCCGGCAAGATCGCGATCGATTATGGCTGTGGCTCCGGCATCCTCGCCATCGCCGCGCTCAAGCTCGGCGCGGCGCGCGCCATCGGCGTGGACAACGACGAACAGGCCATCGCCGCCAGCCGCGACAACGCGCAGCGCAACGGCGTATCGGAGAAAATGGATTTGTACCTTCCGCAGCATTTTCCACAAATCCAATCCGGCGTGCTGGTCGCCAATATCCTCGCCGGACCGCTGGCGGAACTTGCACCGCTGTTCGCGCGAAGCCTGCGTTCCGGTGGCGCCCTGACGCTGTCGGGCATTCTCGACGGCCAGCAAGGCGAATTGCTCGCATGCTATGCCGAATGGTTCGACAGCTTGTGCGCCACGCGGCGCGACGGCTGGATTCGTATCGACGGCGCACGCCGCTGATCTAGCGCAATTTCAACACGGTCGCCAATCGCTCCGCCTCGCGCAGACGGGGCGATTGTTCGACCAGCGCCGCACGCAGTATCGGCAGAGCCGCTTCCAGCAGCGCACGCGCGCCCACGTCGTCGTGCGCCGCGTGCGCATAGGCCGCTGCCCGCGCCGCAAGCCTGGCGTAGACCGGATGCTTCTCTCCCAACTCGCCGCGCAACGCATCCAGCACGCGGCGCTGTGCGGCCAATGCGGCGGGCCAATCACGATTTGCCGCGGCAATCTCGGCTTCTACGATGGCGTAGCGCGCACGGCGACCGTAGTTGCCGCGCCCGGGCGGCGGTGCCAAGTCATGCAACGCGCGCGCGGCTTGCTGCACGCGCCCGGCGCGCAGCAGCCATTGCGCATCGAGAAGCTCCGTATCGAGCAATTGCCCAGGATCGAGCTTGAGCGCACGTCGCGTCGAGAGCGCCGCCTCGATCAACGGTCGCGCGACGGCCAGATTGCCCAGTTCCAGTTCGCAGCGGGCCAGGTTGTTCTGCACGCGCGCTACCGATGCGCTCGGCGGCTGGTAATGCGCTTCGCGGATGCGCAGCGACTGCCGGAATAGCGGCAAGGCCGCCGCGTAATCGTCGCGATCCTCATCCAGTGTGCCCAGATTGTTGGCGGTGATCGCCCAAGCCATCGAGCCGGCAGGCTCGAGGCGTGCGTACAAATCCAGTGCCGCGCCGTAGTTGGCAGCGGCGGCGGCGAATTCGCCGCGATCCTGCTGCACGCTGGCCAGATCGTTGTGGGCGCGTGCGACCGCCACGCTGTCGGCGCCGAGCACCTTGATCTGCAGAGGCAACGCCAGCGCGAGATCGCGTTCGGCACCGGCAAGATCGCCGAGTTCTTCTTCCGACTGGGCCAGGTTGTCGAGCGAGTTGAGCGTACGCGGATCGTCGTTGCCATAGGCGGCGCGCTTTCCCGCCAACGCTTGCGTGTACAGATCCCTGGCCTGGGTGTAGTTGCCGCGATGAAACGCCAGAAATCCGAGATTGTGCAGCGACGACGCGACATCGCCGCGGTACTCCGCGCCACCGGCGGAGAATATCGCCAGGGCTGCGCGGTAGTCGCGCTCGGCCGCGGTGAAATCACCGACGCCCTGTTCGGCCACGCCGAGTGCATCGAGGGAATGCCCCAGATCGGCGTCGCCAGCAGGCAAGCGGGCGCGGCGCAAGGTCAAGGCTTCACGGCATGCTGTCAGCGCGTGCGCATACTCGGACATCCCCTCCCAGGCGCGACAACTCTGGTTCAACACCTTGGCCAGTCGCAGCGGATCGGCGCCGGATGCGCGCAGCAACGCGACCGCGCGATCGAGCAGGTCCGTGCTGTGCCGGGGCTGGCCGATGTTGATGTAAATCTCGCCGAGCGCAGCCAGCAAGCGCGCGCGCACTTGCGCTTGTCCGATCGGTGTCGAATCCAGCCGGGCGCGCGCCCGGTCGAGCAACGCGCGCGCGCTGATGTCACGACCCTGGGTGCGCTGCGGATCGGCGTCGTCAAATAACCCCGTCAGAAACTCGGTGACTTCGTTCGCCGTGCGCGCCTCGGTGCGGGCTTTCGCCTCGGCACGCAGCGCCCGTCCGCGCTCGAGCGCCAGCCACGAGGCGGCGACGACGATCGTGACAATGACCAACGCGCCGACGACGACCCCGACACGATGCCGCCGCACGAATTTGGCCAGGCGATAGCCGATGCGGTCCGGTCCGGCGACGAGCGGACGGCCGTCGAAATAGCGCGCGATGTCGTCGGCCAACGCCGCTGCCGAGGCGTAGCGCCGCACGGGATCGTCGTCCAGCGCACGCCGCACGACATGTTCCAGATCGCCGTCGATGCGCGGCGCGTCGGCACGCAGCCAGTCCGCGGCCGCGCGCGCGATGCGTCCGGGCCGTGCCAGCCGCCAGCTCTCCGCCCGACCGCCACTTTTGTACACTTGTCCACAAAGCAATTCATACAGAATCAGTCCCAGCGCGTACACATCGCTCGCGGTGGTCACCGCCGCGCCGCCGAGCTGTTCGGGGCTGGCGTATTCGGGCGTGAACGCGCGCAGTTCGGTGACGCGCTCGCCGCTCGCATCCGGCGCGCTCAGGCGCGCAATGCCGAAATCGAGCAGGGCCGGCGTGCCATCCTGCCGCACCATCACGTTGGCCGGCTTCAGGTCGCTGTGCACAATCAGGTTCTGGTGAGCGTGATGCACGGCCTCGCACAATTGCCGGAACAGGCGCAGGCGCTGCGCCAGCGGCGGTCGCCGCTCCTCCAGCCATTGTGCCAGCGGCAGGCCGTCGACGTATTCCATCACCAGGTAAGGTTGACCCCCGTCCGTGGTGCCGCCGTCGAGCAGGCGCGCGATGTGCGGATGCACGAGACCGGCGAGCAGTTGGCGCTCGCGGCGCAGGCGCTCGAGCGCAGGGGCGGTTGGAAAGCCGCGAATCAGCTTGATCGCAACGCGGCTCTCGTATTCGGCGTCGGCACGCTCGGCAAGAAACACGCTGCCCATGCCGCCGCGGCCGATCTCGCGCAGGATACGATAATTGCCGATGCGCCGGCCCAGCCACGGCGCGCCGCCATCGAAATGCTCGGCCGCGCCCTGCGCGATGCTCACGGCCAGCGGATCATGCGCCTGCGCGTCGGCCGCGAACAATGCTTCGAGTTCGGCACGCAACGTAGCGTCGCCGGCGCAAGCGGACTCCACGAACAGCGTGCGCTGCGCCGGATCCAGCGCAATCGCCGCGACAAACAATTCCTGCAAGCGCGCGAACCGGCTCATCTCGCGCATCGCTCAGGCGGCGAGTTCGCGTTTGAGCCAGGCTCGCCCGAAACGCAGGCCGCGATCGACGGTCGGCACCGACACGGCGAGCACATGCGCGACCTCGTCGCGGTTGAGGCCGCCGAAATAGGTCAGCTCGATGATCTTGCCGGTGCGCGCATCCTCGCCCTCGAGGCGGCGCAGCGCCGCGTCCAGCGCAAGCAATTCCGGGGTCGCCCGCGCCACCTCCGCTTCCGCGGTCAGGGTGACGTGCACCGCGCTGCCGCCGCGCTTGTCGGCCTGGCGCGCGCGCGCATGGTCGATCAACACGTTGCGCATGTGCAAGGCGGCGAGCGCGAAGAAATGTGCGCGATCCTGCCAATCGACATCCGCATTGCACAGACGCAGGAAACTCTCGTGCACCAGTGCCGTCGGATCCAGCGTGGTCGCGCGCGCGCCGCGCAGACGCTGGCGCGCCAGCGTGCGCAGGTGCGCGTAGACCAGTTCGGTCAGTTGCGGCAGCGCGTCGGCATCGCCTTCGCGCCAGGCGTGCAGCAACGCTGTGATCGGCGTCTGCGGGTCGAGCATGCCTACAGTGTATGCGAATACCGGCAGGCCGCGATTCCCGGTACCATTCCGGCATGTATTCGCAATGCCCGGAATGCCTGACGATCTACAAGGTCGGCGCCACGATGCTCGCGCAATCGCACGGCAGCGTGCGTTGCGGACACTGCAACGCGGTGTTCGACGCACTGCGCACGCTGACCGAGCAATTGCCCGACGAATCGGTGCGGCACTTGCTCGCACATCCCGGCGACGAGGTGCCGCCGCAACTGGCGGTACCGGCCCTGCGGCCGACCGCCGGACAACAGCACACGTTGTTGTTTGATCCCGACGAGCGGCCCGCGCGCGCGCCGTCGGCACGCCGCCCGCACACGCCGGCCTTCGCGCGCGCACGTCACGCGCAGCCGGTGGCGCGCAACTGGCCGTGGGCGCTGGGCGCACTCGGCCTGTTGCTGTCACTGCTGGCGCAGATCGGTTATGCCGAACGCGCGATCCTGCTCGACGACGCGCACGTGCGACCGATGCTGGACGGCATCTGCGCGACGCTGGGTTGCCGCCTGCCGCTGCGCCACGATCCGGCGAAACTGGAATTGCTTTCGCGCGACATCCGCCCGCATCCGTCGGTGCCGAACGCATTGATCGTCTCGGCCACGCTGCGCAACGATGCGGGTTTTGCCCAGGCCTTCCCGGATGTGGAAATCACCCTGTCCGACCTCGACGAAAACCGTATCGCCATGCGCCGCTTCCGTCCGCGCGAATACATCACGGACAGCCGCAGTCTCGCCGCAGGCCTTGCGCCCGGCGCGACTGCCGCGCTGGTGTTCGAGGTTGCCGATCCCGGCAAGAACGCGGTCGCGTTCGAATTCAAGTTTCTGTGATCGCGGCACTTATCAAGCACTGTGCTTGGCGCTAGACTCCCTGCCCCGTTGCCTTGCGCGCGGCCGCAAAGTCAAGGAAGCCCCCACAATGCTCGCCGTCGAATCCCTCTCCGCCACGCATCTCGACAAAGCCGCCGAAAGCGCGCTGCAGCCGGCCTTGTGCGATTGCGTCGCGCGCGCCGTGCGCCGTTATCTGGCCGATCTCGACGCGCAGAAACCGGAAGGGCTTTACGAGTTGGTGCTCAACGAAGTCGAAAAACCCCTGCTGCGCGAAGTGTTGCGCTGGAGCGACGGCAATCAGAGCCGCGCCGCCGAGGCGCTGGGCATCAACCGCGCCACCTTGCGCAAGAAACTGGCGTTGCGCGGCCTGTCCTGACACCGGGCAGGTATAATCGCCCGCCATCCGCGGTAGCGATTCCTGCGATGTTCGATTCCAGCTTGACCCCCATCCGGCGCGCGCTGCTGAGCGTGTCCGACAAGACCGGCCTGATCGACCTGGCGCGCGGACTCGATGCGCTTGGCGTCGTGCTGATCTCCACCGGCGGCACCGCGCGCGCGCTGCGCGAGGCGGGATTGGCGGTGCGCGAAGTCGCCGACATCACCGGCTTTCCGGAAATCATGGATGGGCGGGTCAAGACGCTGCATCCGAAAATCCACGGCGGCCTGCTCGGCCGACGCGGCATCGACGACGCGGTGATGGCCGAACACGGCATCGAAGGCATGGACCTTTTGGTCGTGAACCTGTATCCGTTCGAGCAGGCGACCGCGGCGCCCGACTGCACGATGGCCGGCGCCATCGAGAACATCGACATCGGCGGGCCGGCCATGCTGCGCGCGGCTGCCAAGAACCACGAGCACGTTGCCGCCCTGGTCGACCCGGCCGATTACGCCGAGCTGATCCAGACCCTGCGCGCCGACAACGGCACCACGCTGGATCTGCGCCGCCGCCTCGCCGCCAAGGTCTATGCGCACACCGCGCGCTACGACGGCGCGATCGCGAACTGGCTCGGCGCGCGTATCGATCCCGATCACGTCGAGCAATTTCCGCCGAGCCTGCATCTTGCATTCGCCCGCCAGAGCACGCTGCGCTACGGCGAGAACCCGCATCAGAACGCCGCACTGTACCTGGAAGGCGGCGCCGTCCCCGGCTGTGTGGCCACGACGCGCATCCTTGCCGGCAAGGAGCTCTCCTTCAACAATCTCGCCGATGCGGACGCCGCACTGGAATGCGTCAAGGCCTTCCGCAAGGCGCCGGCCTGCGTCATCGTCAAGCACGCCAATCCCTGCGGCGTGGCGATCGGCGCGACCGCGCGCGACGCCTACGACAAGGCCTACGCCACCGATCCGGTATCGGCATTTGGCGGCATCATCGCCTTCAACCAGCCGCTGGACGCGGCCACCGCGCAAGCGATCCTCGAGCGCCAGTTCGTCGAAGTGGTGATCGCACCCGAGGTGGACGCAGCGGCGCTGGTCGCGTTCGCGAAGAAGCCCAATGTGCGCGTGCTGGCCAGCGGCGCGTGGCCGGAACAGCCGGCGCCGACGCTCGATTTCAAGCGCATCGCCGGCGGCCTGCTCGTGCAGGACACCGACCGCGACACGTTGTTGCTGTCGGATCTGAAGGTCGTGTCCAAACGCGTCCCCGATGCCGATGAATTGCGCGACCTGCTGTTCGCCTGGCACGTCGCCATGTACGTCAAGTCCAACGCCATCGTGTATGCGCGCCAGGGCCGCACGATCGGCATCGGCGCCGGCCAGATGAGCCGCGTGATCAGCGCCCGGATCGCCGCGCTCAAGGCCGAGGAAGCGCAGCTCGATGTCGCCGGCAGCGTGATGGCATCGGATGCGTTCTTCCCATTCCGCGACGGCATCGACACCGCTGCAGGCGCCGGCATTCGCGCCGTGATCCAGCCCGGCGGTTCGCTGCGCGACGCCGAGTCGATCGCTGCCGCCGACGAACACGGCATGGCGATGGTGTTTACAGGCGTGCGCCATTTCAGGCACTGATCCTTTTCTGTCATCCCGGCATGGATTGCCGGTATCCAGGTTGCAGGATGCAAAACTGTGAACCGGGGATGCCGGCCGTCCTTGGCTTCTGGATTCCGGCAGTCCCTGCCGGAATGACGAACAAAACAACGGTCTGCGCAAATTGGTGCAAAACAAATGAAAGTCCTGGTCATCGGCTCCGGCGGTCGCGAGCACGCGCTGGCGTGGAAACTCAAGCAATCGCCGCGCGTGAGCGAGGTGATCGTCGCGCCGGGCAATGCCGGCACCGCGACCGAGTTCGGCGTACGCAACGTCGGCGTTGCGATGCACGACATCGACGGCTTGTTGTCTGTGGCAAAAGCGGAAAATGTCGCATTGACCGTGGTCGGTCCGGAGGTGCCGCTGGTTGCAGGGGTCGTCGACCGCTTCCGCGGCGCGGGCCTGCGCTGCTTCGGCCCGCGCAAGCTCGCCGCCCAACTCGAAGGCTCCAAGACCTTCGCCAAGGACTTCCTGGTCCGCCACAACATTCCCACCGCGCGCCACGCCGCGTTCGATCAGCTCAAACCCGCGCTCGCCCATG
>JAGWXP010000059.1 GCA_018969845.1 Lysobacteraceae bacterium
CCTTGTATTCCCGCTCTACGTAGCATTTCCAACCTGGACATTCCTCGCCTCATTTACCGCAAACATAAGCTCGGCTGGAGTGGCGCAGCTCGCGGTCGTTGGGGCACTTTACTGCTATCGCGACGCCTGCATCGATCCCGCATCAGGGTCTAGCCCCGTGAATCGCTCGTCCACCGTCAAGCGCTGCGCTTTTGCGATACTCCTTCTGGGATGCGCGATCGGACTTTATCAATCCTTCCTGCTCGCGTTTGTGGTGCTCGGGCTCGGCATGCAAATGTCTCTGTTTAACGGGCAAATGCTGTCGACACGCATCAGCGTGCGCCTTTTCTTTTGGCTTGCAGCGATCACAGTGGGTGGATTCGGGCTTTATGCGATCCTTGATGCGGCATTTCGTCACGGTCTGCATCTGGAAGATACCACGTACCTGAACGCATTTATGGATTGGCATTTGCTATTGCGTTCCCCCGTCGCGGTGATCCGGCACACGACGGAATTCATGGGCGAGATCTACCTGGGTCATCCACTAATCTACGGTATCGCGGCATTCGCGTTTCCCGTCATTCTTGCCACCGGCGGCACGGCGATCGTGCTTTCGGGCAACGCGTCGCGACGGCATCGCCTAGTGCTGCTGATTACATCACTGTCGATTTTGGCAATACCGTTTGCGCAGAACCTGCTGGTCGGCGGCTATATGCCTATACGGACGATGGTGGCAATTCCATGCATATTCTGGCTATTCGCGCTGTACGGCCTTACTGCATCTTCGCGTGCCCTGGCGATTGTGACTCTTGCGGCTGTATTGCTGGGGTTGCTGCAGATAATTTACTCGACGAGTCTGCTGGGCGCGGCACAAACCTTTGCTCGCATCCACGACGCGCAGCTATCGAGTGCGCTGTATCAACGCATCACTCAGGTTCACGAAAACTTTGATCCTTCCAAGACTTACCTGGTCGATTTCTATGGTGCCGAACCATTCGGTACAACGTACCCACGACCGTATTCATCCACTAGTGGCTTCTCTTTTTTTGAATGGGATGGTGGCAACGAAGGCCGCATGCTCGCCTACATGCGGCTGCTCGGCTACACCGATCTGCAGCCGGCGAACGCCGCGCAGAGGCAACAGGATCTGGCTGCGTTCAAAGACATGCCCACTTGGCCCGCAAAAGGTTCCGTGCGCGTGCACGGTGACACTACGCTCGTGAAACTAGGACCTAGTCCTGGTTGGCCCTTCAATACCCAGGGGAAATAGTTGTCCCGAAGTTTTAGACTGTCCGCGTACACCCTGGTCTCGACTTCTGCTCCCGCCATCATTTACCGCCCGCGCTTACGCAACATGTATCCGGATTGGGTATCATGTCCGCGCAAATCCGCGCTAGCGTTGTTCGTGTCCTATGGGCAATCCCGACGACTTAACCTCGATAAGGGGCGTGCCGGGCCGCAGCGTCTATCCCCGGCCCCGGCATGATGCGATGAGCAAATCATTAGATGATGGCCGCGGTGCGAACCGCGCAGATACATCTGCGACGGGTATCCTGATACTCGGCATGCATCGCTCCGGAACATCGGCGCTGGCGCGCGTCGTCGCCGGACTAGGCGCCTATGCCGGGTCCGCGGAGGAACTTTTGCCGGCGCACCCGCGCGACAATCCAACCGGGTACTGGGAACGCTCGGATCTGTTGTTTGCGCACGACGAATTCCTGCGCGCGAGCGGCTACGCCTGGGATCGCCTCGCCAGATTCGATGCCGCCAATCCCGATCCGGCGGCAACTCGCGAGCTGCGAGAACGCCTGACCCACATCATCGCAATATTGCGGTCGCATGGCACGCCATGGCTCGCCAAGGATCCGCGGCTGTGCCTGTTCCTGCCGGTCTGGCTGCCGCTGGCCGAGCCGGTAGCGTGCGTCGTCGCGGTACGCGATCCGCGCGAAATCGCCGCCTCGCTGCTCGATACGCATCGCGGCGTATACACCAGTCATTTTCTGCTCGCTCTGTGGGAAAAGTATACCCGTACTCTGTTGCACGGACTCGCCGGCCGGTCCGCGCTGTTCGTCGCGTATGATCAATTGCTGCTCGATCCGGCCACGCAATGCGCGCAGCTACGAGACGGCCTTGCCGAACTCGGCGTAGTCGGTCTGCACCCGCAGATCGATCCTGACGCGCTGCCCGAACGTAGCCTGCAACGCAGCCATGCCATCGCGCACACGCCGCTTTCCGGTGCGCAAGCGGCGCTGTACGACTGGTTGCGGGCTCAATCGTGCACCGGCGGATCTGTCAAGGTACGTGGTTATCCGAAGACGGATGTTCCCGATGCGGTACTCGCCGAATTCGAACATGCTATCGATGATTGCGCGCGCCGCACACGCGAGACCACATCCGGCAAAGTCGAGCGGGATATTGTGCAAATCAATGCGCGTCTGAGTGATCACTCAAACGAACGCGCGGCGTTGCTTGAGCACAACGCCCAATTGCTGCAGGCGATCGATGAAGCCCAGCGCGGCAACATCGCGTTGCGGCATGCAATGGACGAAGTACAGCAAAGCAATCGCATCTTGCAGCAAGCAATCGTGCAGGGGAACACGCGCGCAACGCAGCTTGAGCAGACGATTGCGCAGACCATAGCAGACGGCAAAGCGCATGCGTCCCGCCTGATTGCGGACAGCGATGCGCGTTTTGAGCAACTGCACGGAGAGATTGCGCCACTGCATGAAGAGATAGCAAGACTGCGCGGAGAGACCGCGCAAGTTTGCGCCGATCGTGCTGCCCGTGTCGCGCATGCGGAACAGCAACGCGATGCGCTGCGCCGGCATGCCGAGGCGCTCAGTGCCAGTGTGCGGGATTTGCAGCAATCGTGGTCGTGGCGGGCTATGACGCCACTGCGCGCCGTGGGCCATGCGCTGTTCGCGGGCTGGGCGCGAACCGAGAATCTGTTGTGGCGCGGTTACTACGCATTGCCGGGTGGCGTTTTGCGTAAAAGGCGCTTGATCGTCTGGCTGCACACCCACTGGCCATGGCTGACCCGACACACACAGTCGTACGAGATATTTACCCGCGCCAAGGACGCACGCTCCGCCAATCCGCAGCAACGCATGGACGAAGCGCGTGCGGCAGAAGCAATCGATGCGCTCGCTTCTGCGCCGCGTTTCTCGCTCGCGCTGACGCTCGCGGGAGACGACACGCGTGGCGCAGAAGCCACAGTGGAAACACTGCGGCGGCAATTCTATCCAATGTGGGAATTCGTGATCGTAGCGGGCGTATCGGTATCGCCATCGACGCGAAAGAGGCTGTCCGAATTGGCGCGACGTGATCCGCGCGTCCGCGTCAAGTATCGCAAACTTGAACCCGATACGGCCAGAGCCTGCAACGTCGCTTTGAGCTTTGCGCGCGGTGATTACGTCGTGTTCTTCGAGATGGGTAACGAGCTGGCCCGCGACGCATTGCTCGCGATCGCGCGAGCGATAGCCCGAGACGGGTCCGATCTCATCTACTCCGACGAGGACGCGATTGCGCCAGATGGACGCCATACCGACCCGGTGTTCAAACCGGATTTCAGTCTCGATTTGTTGCAGTCGACGAATTACATCGACGGGCTTTTCGTCGTGCGCCGTAAGCTGCTGCAAGAGCGTGGTGGGCCGCGCGCTGGTTTCGCGGGTGCGATGGATTACGAGCTGCTGCTGCGCCTATGCGAAAACAGCCCGCGCATAGCGCACATTCCACAAGTGCTGTATCACCGTCACGATATAGCACTCGAGCCAAACGACGACGACGCAATCGCGGCACTGCGCCAGAGCCTTGCACGACGCCGTGTCGATGCCGACGTCGAACCTGGCCGCCTGCCGCAAACCTATCGTGTGCGCCGCCGCATTACCGGCAAGCCACTCGTGAGCATCCTGTTGCCGTTCCGCGACAAGCCGGGATTGCTGCGCGCTTGCGTAACATCGCTGTTGGAAAAGACTCGCTATGCAAACTTCGAGCTCGTCGGAATCGACAACGGCAGCATCGATGAAAAGACCGGTGCGTTGATGCACGAGTACGCCGCGCACGATGCGCGCGTGCGTTTCGTGCGTCATGACGTGCCGTTCAACTATTCAGCGATCATCAATTTCGGCGTTACGCAGACGCGCGGCGAGCACTTGCTGATGCTGAACAACGATACCGTCATTATCAGCGAAGAGTGGATCGAAGCCTTGCTCGAACATTCGCAGCGGCCGGAGATCGGAGCGGTTGGCGCATTGCTGCGCTATCGCAATGACACCATCCAGCATGGCGGCGTGATTCTGAAACTGGGCGGCAGCGTGGCTGGCCACGCGCACCTGCAAGTTGGTGCACGCGAGCCGGGCTATTGCCGGCGCGCGCAAGTGATCCAGAATTTGAGCGCTGTTACCTTCGCGTGCGCGATGACGCGGCGCGACGTGTTCGACCGTCTCGGTGGCCTTGACGCAAGAAATCTGATTGCAGCCTACAACGATATCGATTATTGCCTGCGCCTGCGCGAAGCCGGCTACCTGATTGTTTTCACGCCTTACGCGGAGCTTTACCACGAGGAATCCGCATCGCGTCCGCACGACCTGCATCCGGAACAACGAGCCCGCTACGAGCGCGAGATTCGCTATATGCGTGAGCGCCATGCCGGGATCCTTGAGCGCGGCGATCCGTACTACAACCCGAATTTGTCGCTCGTACAGGGCTACCTACCGTCGCTGGACTACCTCGACACACTGCCGGCCTAGTGCCGTTCACGACGTTTGTGATTGCCGTTCTCGTAATCAATCACGCCACTGCGGCAGCCACGCAAGCTTGTGCAACCGCCGCGCTTGTCGAGCACGACGTCGCTATGCGCGTCTACCTGCTCGACAACGGCTCCCCCGGAGACGACGCGAAACGGCTTGCGGATTTTGCTGCGCTGCATCCGGATCGAATCCGCTTCAGCGCCAGCCTGAAAAACCTCGGCTTCGCTGGCGGCATGAACCTGTTGATCGGTCAGGCACTGGCTGACGAACGCGTCGATCAAATCCTGCTGCTCAACAGCGACACCGAGCCACAACCCGGTTTCATCGCGGCGATGCAGGCGAAGCTCGATCCGCAATCGCGCACGGACATGGTCGCGGCACGCATGCTCGATGCAACCAGCGGCGAGGTGGACAGCCTCGGCATCGCGCTTTACCGCTCCACACTGGCTTCCAACCGCAAGCGCGAGGAGGAAATCCTGCTCGGGCCTTCGGGCGGCTGCGCGTTGCTGACGCGGCGGCTGCTGGAGGATTTGCATGCCAGCCACGGCGAATGGTTCGATGAGGAATTCTTCTGCTATGCCGAGGACACCGATCTGGCCCTGCGCGCGCGCTGGCTGGGTTATCGGCCGGCGCATGCGCACGATGCGGTAGTCCGTCACGCGCGCTCGTTGTCATCCGGCGGGCCGGAAAACGAGTTCGTTCTGTATCACGGCATCCGCAATTCGCTGTGGTGGCTGATCAAGGATGCGCCCGCCGGCTGGCAGCTGCGCTCGTTGCCGCGTTTCATTGCGCTGCATGGCGGGATCGTGCTGCGCCATCTGCGCCGCGGCCGCGCGCGCGCGCTGTGGCGCCTGTATCGCGATGCGATCCGCGGTATCCCGGCGATGCGGCGCAAACGCGCGATCATTGCCAGGACGCGGCGCGTTGCCGCGGCGGAATTTGCAAGCTGGGTGGAACCGCACTTCTACGAACGCGGCTATGTGCGCCGTGCGTGGCGGGAGTTGTGGCGACGCAAGTCGGAGAAAACCTGAACCACCCTCGCCCGGCACGCTGCGCGCGCCGGCCTCTCCCGCCAGCGGGAGAGGCGAAAATCTTTCAACCCAACGCCGCGTCAAGTTCCGTACGCAAGTCGGCGACATCCTCCACACCGACGGACAGCCGGATCAGCCCATCGCTGATGCCCAGGCGCTTGCGGTTGGCCGGCGGCACGGAAGCGTGGGTCATGATCGCGGGATGCTCGATCAGGCTTTCCACGCCGCCGAGCGATTCGGCGAGCGCGAACAGATGGCAGCGTTCCAGGGTCTTGCGTGCGCGGCGCAAGCCGCCTTTCACGACGAGCGTGATGATGCCGCCGGGGCCGTCCATTTGACGCTTGGCGAGCGCGTGTTGCGGGTGGGACTTCAGGCCCGGATAAATCACGCGCTCGATCGCCGGATGCTTTTCCAGCCACTGCGCCAAATCCTGCGCGTTCGCACAATGCGCGCGCATGCGCAAGTGCAAGGTCTTCAAGCCGCGCATGGCGAGGAAAGCGTCGAACGGCCCGCCAACGGCGCCGACGGAATTCTGCAGAAAGCCCATCTTCTCGACAAGGTCCGCATCGTCGCCGGCGACGACCACGCCGCCGACCATGTCGGAATGTCCATTCAGATACTTGGTCGCCGAGTGCAGCACCAGATGTGCGCCATGTTCCAGCGGGCGCTGCAGCATCGGCGAGCAGAAGGTGTTGTCGACAACGAGGATCAGACCGTGCTTGCGCGCGAATGCGCCGACCTTGGCAAGATCCACCAGCTTGAGCATCGGATTGGTCGGCGTCTCGGCCCAGATCATGCGCGTGTTGGGCTTGAGTGCGGCTTTCAGCGCCGCGGCATCGTTCAAGTCGATGAAGCTGAAATCCAGACCCGCGCTGCGCCGGCGCACGCGTTCGAACAAGCGATACGTGCCGCCGTACAAATCGTCCATGGCGATGACGTGGCTGCCGGAATCGAGCAGGTCGAGCACCGTTGCCGCCGCGGCCAAACCGGAGGCGAAGGCGTAGCCAGCGCGGCCGCCTTCCAGATCCGCCACGCAGCGCTCGTAGGCCATGCGCGTGGGATTCTGTGTGCGCGAGTATTCATAACCCTTGTGCACGCCGGGACTGGATTGCACGTAGGTCGAAGTGGCGTAGATCGGCGTCATGATCGCGCCGGTGGACGGATCGGGGCTCTGCCCGGCATGGATGGCGCGGGTGCCGAGACCGGATTTGGCGATGGGCTTCATTTCACTCCAAGGAATTTCAGGATATGCCGGGCAAGCGTGTCGTCGATTTCACGATGGCGTGGCAGCGGCTGTTTCAGGTTTGTGCGCGGATTGAAGTAAATGTCGTGTCGGCCGCCGTGTCGCAACAAAACACATCCTGCGGCAAGCAACTGGCGAACCAGTTCGTCCCGCTTCACAAAGCGATGTCCTTCACCTGATAGGCCGGCGGGACATCGTCCATCAGCATTTCGCGATAGGCATCGCGCAGGTTTTCCTCAAGTTCCTCCAGCGATTCGCCTTGCGACATGATTTCCGGGTGATCGATGAATTTTCCAACCCAGAAATGCTCGCCTTTCCAAAACACGATTTTCAGCTGTGGCGTCATGGTCGCGATCTCCGCTCGGCGCTATTGTACGCGGCGGCGCAGATAGTTGAGCAAATCGATGCGGGTAATCAGACCCAGGAACTTCTCCGCGTCCATCACGATGGCGACACGGCCAGCCTCGAAGATTTTCAGCAGCGATTCGATCGGCGATTTCACCTCGAGCATCTGCAGGCGGCTGACCATCGCGGTGGACACCGGATCGCGGAACTTCGCCTCATCGCCGTAGACGTGCAGCAGCACGTCGGACTCATCGACAATGCCGACAATCTTGTCACCGTCCATGACCGGCAGTTGCGATACGTCGTACAGCTTCATGCGCTGATAGGCGGTGGTCAGCGGCTCGGCCGGGCCGACCACCACGGTGTCGCGTTGCGAATACGGGCGCAGAATCAGGTCGCGCAGATCGCCGTAATGCTCGCGTTCGAGAAAGCCGTTGTCGAGCATCCAGTAGTCGTTGTACATCTTCGACAGGTATTTGTTGCCGGTATCGCAGACCAGCACCAGCACGCGTTTGGGGGTTTTCTGCTCGCGGCAATATTTCAACGCGGCGGCGAGAAGAGTGCCGGTGGACGAGCCGCCGAGAATGCCTTCCTTCGCGAGCAACTCGCGGCCAGCGAGGAAGCTTTCCTTGTCGCTGATCGCGTACGCTTTCTTCACACGCGTGAAATCGGAAATCGCCGGCAGAAAATCCTCGCCGATGCCCTCGACCATCCAGCTCGCGGACTTGGTCGAGAGCGTGCCTTCGTTGATGTACTGGGCGAGGATCGAGCCGACCGGATCGGCAAGGATCAATTCCACGTTCGGCGCGGCCTTGGCGAAATGCCGCGACAGGCCCGTCATGGTGCCGGACGAGCCGCAACCGAACACGATCGCGTCGAGCTTGCCGTCCATTTGCGCCAGAATTTCCGGACCGGTGCCCTGCTCGTGCGCGCGCGGGTTGTCGGGATTGCCGAACTGGTTGATGAAATACGCGCCGGGCGTCTCGCGTGCGAGACGTTCGGCCATGTCCTGGTAGTACTGGGGATGGCCCTTGGCCACATCCGAGCGCGTGAGCACGACTTCCGCGCCCATCGCCTTGAGATTGAAGATCTTCTCGCGGCTCATCTTGTCCGGCACGACGAGAATCAGGCGATAACCCTTCTGCTGCGCGACCAGTGCCAGGCCGATGCCGGTATTGCCTGCCGTGCCTTCGACGAGGGTATCACCGGGCTTGATCCTGCCGGCGCGCTCAGCCGATTCGATCATGCAAAGCCCGATGCGGTCCTTGATCGAGCCGCCGGGATTGGCGCTTTCCAGTTTCAGGAACAGTTCGCACAGGCCTGCGTCCAGGCGCTGCGCCTTGACGATCGGCGTGTTGCCGATCAGTTCGAGCACGCTGTTGTGGATGGTCATGGGTTTCCGGCAATCGGGCCGGAAGACCCGATCACGCAATCAAAAATCCGCGCGCACGGCGCGTACCGGAGAATGATAACGCATGCGAAGTGGCCGGCGGCGCCCGCGCGTTTACGCGGGCGTCAATCAGCATCCGTTGAACCGTCACGTGCGAAGGCAGATTGCGGGCCGCCGGAGCGCAGGAACCGGAGTTTACTTTGATGTAAATGAGGATTCCGAGCACCGCCGGACCGCAAGCCCGCCGAGCGCAGCAGGTTCAATGCGCGGAAGCGCGATGGCGCTCCCACATGTGGATCAGCTTGTCCTTGGCCCAGAGCTTTTCCTTCTTCATGTTGTGCAGCGTGGTGTCGTCCATCGGCAGCACGCCCAATTCGGCGTCGCGCACCTTGCCGTCCAGCTCCTTGTGGCGCTGATACAGGCTGCGGAATTCCGAATCGCTCTTGATCAGATTTTCAACGTCTTTCTGCTGGTTCTCGAACATCAGCCAACCTCCTGTGCTTTCAGGAAAACGCGCGCGCCGCATGCGCCGGGTGGCGGACACGGTTTGCAAAAACGAAAAATCATCGGGGATTGCACGCTCACCGACGCACGGCTCACCGGTTGCGGTGAGCCGTGCAGGGATATTGGCTCGGTGGCTGCAATCATGACTGGCGATTGCCGCGCGCGGCCGGGACTGGCCACCGCGGCAGTTCGACCCTACTCCTTTGCATAAGCCGAATCAACCGGATTTTTCAGCCTGCGCAAACCGTTCAATCGACAGGAAAATTTCCAGCACACGGAGACATGCGGAACCTGCGAACAATCGTCGCTGCGAAGGCGGGTTGCGCCGCAGGTTATTCAGTGAAGTTCACTTGTCCTGCAGGATCACATCCACCCGGCGATTACGCGCGCGGCCCGCCTCGGTGCCGTTGTCGGCCACCGGCTGGCTCTCGCCCATGCCGATCGCGGTGATGCGGTTGGCGGCCACGCCCGCGGCAACGAGCGCATCGCGCACGGCGTCCGCACGCCGCTGCGAGAGCACCAGATTGGCATGCGTGTTGCCACTGCTGTCGGTGTGGCCTTCGATGCGGATCGGTTTGGACGGATCGCGGTTCACGAACGCAATGAGCTTGCCGAGGCTCGCCTTCGCCGCCGGTCGCAGGTTGGCCCGGCCCGGCGCAAAGGCGATGTCGTCCAGCGTCATCTGCATGCCTTCGGCGCCGCGCGTCGCGGTGAGATTGTTCAGGCGCCGGCGCAGATCGGCGTTCGCGGCTTCGGCAAGCTGCGCTTCCTTGTGCGCGAGTTCGGTCGCCTTGGCTTGCGCGGCGATCAGTTTTTGTGCCTGATCGGCCTGTGCCTGCGCGGCCTGGGCCTCCTGTGCGCTCTGTGCGCCTTCGGCGCGCAGGCGTTCGACTTCCTCGGCGCGGATCATGCTCTGCAGACGCTGCTTTTCGGCTTCCGCACGCGCCTGCTCGGCTTCGCGCTGCGCCGCCTGCAGCAGAATCCGGTCGTGTTCGCGGCCGAGTTCGTCGAGCTTGTTTTGCTGATTGGCCACCTGCGCTGCGGCATAGGCGATATCCACGCGACGCTCGGCCATGTAGACGCGGAACGCGCGGGCATCCTTGCCGCCGGAATGATCGGTCGCCAGCGCCTGCACGGCTTGTTCGGCCAGTCCGCGCTCGCCGGGCGCAAGCTTGCCGAGCGCCGGATCGGCAGCGAGCGAGTCGAGGCTCGCGCGCAGACGCTCGTAATCCAGATCCGGTTTGGCCGCTAGCGCAGCGAAGGCGGCCAACGCCAGAATGATTCCTGCGGCAGTACGGGCGCTCATTGACCGTCTCCAGCCGCACTGCCGGCGCCGGCGGCTTGCTGCAGGCGCGCATTCTCGCGCGTCGCCGCGTCGACCTGCTCGCGCAGCTTGCCGAGCCTGGCCTTGACCTGCGCCAGTTCGCTGTCGGCCCGGGACTCCTCGGCCAAGCGCGCGGCATCCTCGTAGTGGCGTTTATCGGCGAAGGCCCGCGCCTGGCTCAAGTGATCCTCGGCGCCGCGCAATTCCAGCGGGGCATATGTCGGTGCACCGGCTGCGCGCGCCGCCGCCAGCGCCTGCGCGGCATCGTCCAGGCCCATGCTCGGCGGCCGGGTCGGACCGCAGCCGGCCAGAAGCAGAGCAGCAATGAGACCGGCGCAATGGATTTTTCGCCAATTTGGTGTCATAACATCCATACTATTCAACAGGGGCAGGCGCGGGTGAGCCTAGTCCGAGATCGGTGGCGGCGCAAGCCGCGCCGAGCCTCTCACTCGCCGCCGGCAAACGCGCCGCGGCGCGGCGCATGCAGTGATGCGAGGCAATCATGGATATCGGCTATTTTCTCAAACTGATGACCGAGAAAGGTGCGTCGGACATGTTCCTGACCACCGGCGCGCCGGTCAATATCAAGGTCGAAGGCAAGCTCTATCCACTCGGCAACACCGGCCTGCCCGGCGGCATGGTCAAGAAAATCGCCTATTCGCTGATGGACGAGGGCCAGGTGCCGCAGTTCGAGCGCGATCTGGAATTGAACCTCGCCATCGCCGTCAAGGACGCCGGCCGCTTTCGCATCAACGTGTTCAAGCAGCGCGGCGAAGTCGGCATGGTGATCCGCGCGATCAAGAGCGAAATCCCGTCGATCGAGCAGTTGCGTCTGCCGGTCCTGTTCAAGGATCTGATCATGGAACCGCGCGGCCTGGTGCTCCTGGTCGGCGCCACGGGTTCCGGCAAGTCGACCACGCTGGCTTCGATGATCGATTACCGCAACACCAACGTATCCGGCCACATTCTCACGATCGAGGATCCGATCGAATATCTGCACCGGCACAAGAAGTCGGTGGTCAACCAGCGCGAAGTGGGGCTGGACACGCACAGCTACCACGAGGCGCTGAAGAACGCCATGCGCGAGGCGCCGGACGTGATCATGATCGGCGAGATCCGCGACGTGGAAACGATGGAGGCGGCGATCGCGTTTTCCGAAACGGGACACCTGTGCCTGGCCACGCTGCACTCGAACAATGCCGACCAGACGCTCGAGCGCATCCTCAATTTCTTTCCCGAATCGGCGCACCGCAACATCCTGATGAACCTGGCATTGAACCTGCGCGCGGTGATTTCGCAGCGCCTGGTCATCGGCAAGGACGGCCGCCGCCTGCCCGCAGCCGAAGTGCTGTTGAACACGCCCTTGATCCGCGACATGATCCGCCGCGGCCAGATCCACGAGATCAAGGAAGCGATGGATCGCAGTCTGCAGGAAGGCATGCAGACCTTCGATCAGGCGCTGATGGCGATGTACAAGGAAGGCAAGATCGAGCTGGAAGAAGCGCTGGTCAAGGCCGATTCGCGCGACGGACTGGCGCTCAAGATCCGCCTTTCCGAAGGCGGCAATGCGGCGATGCCGGAGGCCTACGACGCGGCCGCGTTCTGATTACGCGCGGGGCGCGTCCGGCTGGTTCTCCGGACGCGCATTCGCGAACGCCGGCAGCTTGGCGCATTCGGCGTCGATGCGCTGGAGGGTCGGGAACGGTTTCAGGTCCACCGACCAGCGTCGCGCGTTGTAGACCTGCGGCACCAGACAGATGTCGGCCATCGTCGGTTCGTCGCCCTCGCAGTACAGACCGGTCGACGGATTTTCGGCCAGCAGGCGCTCGAACGCGGTGAAGCCTTCGCGGATCCAGTGCTGCGCCCAGCGCTCGCGTTCGACCTGGGGCGTGTTGAATTCGCGTTCGAGATATTGCAGCACGCGCAGATTGCCGAGCGGGTGGATGTCGCAGGCGACGATCTGGGCGAGTCCGCGCACGCGCGCGCGTTCACGCACGGTAGTCGGCAGCAGCTTGGCCGTACCTTCGTAGGTTTCTTCCAGATATTCGATGATCGCCAGCGACTGGCGGATGATGCGCTCGCCGTCGACCAGGACCGGAATCAGTTCCTGCGGATTGAGCTTGCGGAAAGCGTCGGCATGCTGCGCACCGCCGTTCTCGGTCAGGTGTACCGGCACGATTTCGTAGGGCAGGCCCTTCACATTC
>JAGWXP010000211.1 GCA_018969845.1 Lysobacteraceae bacterium
AATTCGGCTGGAAGACCGAATGGCTGGATCATCATCTGCTGTGGAATGGCGCGGTATTCCAGGAAAACTGGAAGAACTTCCAGTTCTCACTGCTCGGCCAGAACGGCCTGACCGAAATAAGGAACGCGAACCAGGCGCGCATCCGCGGCCTGGAAACGAGCCTGGGCTGGGCGGTCACCTACAACCTCACGATCTCGGCCGGACTCGCGCTGTACGACGCGGTGCTGACGCAGGACTATTGCGGTACCACCGACGCCAACGGCAATCCGATCACCAACTGCGCCAGTCCGCAGGCGCCTGCGGGCACGCGCTTGCCGCTGACCGCACGCGAAAAGGGCAACATCACGGCGCGCTACAGCTTCGACTTCCACGGCATGGACAGCTACCTGCAGGCCGCGGGATTTTTCGAGGGCCGCCGCGGCACCGACCTGCGCGTGCACGAAAACGCCATCATCGGCGACATGCCGGGTTACGGCACGGTGGATCTTTCCGCGGGCTTCAAGAAGGACCTGTGGTCGTTCGACTTCTACCTGAAGAACGCCTTCGACAGCCGCGGCCAGCTCGCGCGTTATGCCGAATGCGCCACCGATGTCTGCGGCGCGCAAACCTACATCGTGCCGGTGCAACCGCGCACGATCGGCGTCCGCGTCACGCGGGATTTTTGACTGCCCTCATTCGCAAAGAAACAAGCCCGGCGCAAGGCCGGGCTTTTTGTTTTAGGGTCTGGCCTTGGTGAACACAAGCCTCCCGCCCGCCGCATCCACCGCAACCATGTCGCCCGGCTGGAATTGGCCCTCGAGGATTGCCTTCGCCAGCGGATTTTCGAGCTGTTGCTGGATCGCGCGCTTGAGCGGACGCGCGCCATAGACCGGGTCGAAGCCGATGTTGCCGAGCAGGTCGAGCGCCTTGTCGGAAATCGTCAGCGCAAGCTGGCGTTCGGCCAGGCGCTTGCCGAGGTAGGCACACTGGATGCGCGCGATCTGGCGGATTTGCGCCTTGTCCAGTGCGCGGAACACGACGATCTCGTCGAGGCGATTGATGAACTCGGGCCTGAAATGGGCTTGTACGACGCCCATCACCGCCGCCTTCATCTTGGTGTAGTCCTCTTCGGAATCGCCGGTGAATTCCTGAATCTGCTGCGAACCGAGGTTCGAGGTCATCACGATCACGGTGTTGCGAAAATCCACCGTGCGGCCCTGACCGTCGGTGAGTCGTCCGTCGTCGAGCACCTGCAGGAGGACGTTGAACACGTCGTGGTGCGCTTTTTCGACCTCGTCGAGCAGGATCACGCTGTACGGACGCCGGCGCACGGCTTCGGTGAGGTAACCGCCTTCCTCGTAGCCGACGTAGCCCGGCGGCGCACCGATCAGGCGCGCGACGCTGTGCTTCTCCATGAACTCGCTCATGTCGATGCGCACCAGCGCTTCGGTCGAATCGAACAGGAATTCCGCCAGCGCCTTGCACAGCTCGGTCTTGCCGACGCCGGTGGGGCCGAGGAACAGGAACGAGCCGTTCGGCCGACTCGGATCGGACAGGCCCGCGCGCGCGCGCCGGATCGCGTCCGCGACCGCATGCACGGCCTCGTCCTGGCCGACCACGCGCCGATGCAGCGCGTCTTCCATGCGCAACAGCTTGTCGCGCTCGCCTTCGAGCATCTTGGAAACCGGAATGCCGGTCCAGCGCGAAACGACCTGCGCGATCTCCTCGGCGGTCACGCGCTGTTGCAGCAATTTGAAACCTTTGGCCTCGGCTTCCTGCGCCGCGGCGAGCTGTTTTTCCAACTGGGGAATTTTCCCGTATTGGATTTCGGCCACTTTTGCCAGATCACCATGCCGTTGCGCCGATTCGATTTCGCCGCGCAAAGCTTCGATCTGTTCCTTGATCCGGGTCGTGCCCTGCACGGCCGCTTTTTCCGCTTTCCAGACTTCGTTCAAATCGGAGAATTCGCGGTCGAGCTTGGCGATGTCGGCTTCCAGATCAGCGAGTCGCTGTTTGGACTCCTTGTCCTTCTCCTTCTTCAGCGCCTCGCGCTGGATCTTCAATTGGATCAGGCGCCGATCGAGACGATCCAGTTCTTCCGGCTTGGAGTCGATTTCCATGCGAATGCGCGACGCGGCCTCGTCCATGAGATCGATGGCCTTGTCCGGCAATTGGCGGTCGGCGATGTAGCGGTGCGAGAGCGTGGCCGCAGCGACGATGGCCGGGTCGGTGATCTCGACGCCATGATGCACGGCGTAGCGTTCCTTGAGGCCGCGCAGGATCGCGATGGTGTCCTCCACGCTCGGCTCGCCGACGAAAACTTTCTGGAAACGGCGCTCGAGCGCCGCGTCTTTCTCGATGTACTTGCGGTATTCATCGAGCGTGGTCGCGCCGATGCAATGCAGCTCGCCGCGCGCCAGGGCCGGCTTGAGCATGTTGCC
>JAGWXP010000060.1 GCA_018969845.1 Lysobacteraceae bacterium
AAAGACGCCGAGGCCTATGACGAATACTCGCGGGTGATGGCGCGCGCGGCGAAAGCGATCAAGCCGATCATCAGCATGGTGCCGCCGGACCCATCCAGCTTGAGCCCACGCGATCTGCTCGGCCTGCTCAAGCTTGGCCAGTACGCGCGCAGCTTGAGCGAAAAGGAGTTGTATCGCATCGCCAAGCTGGTCACGCAGTCCTCCGCCGATCTGCTCGACGAGTGGTTCGAATTCGATCCGCTCAAAGGCACGAAGTCGGCAAGCGGCATCATCGGCACGTTCCTCGGCCCGCGTTCGCCGGGCACGGCGTACGTGCTGCTGCATCACTATATGGGTGAGATCGACGGCGCATTTCGTGCTTGGGGCTTTGCCAAGAACGGCACGGGTGGCGTGTCGGCGGCGATTGCCAGTTCCGCGCGCGCTTTGGGTGTGGAAATCCGCACGAATGCGCCGGTCGACAAGGTTATCGTCAAGGGCGGCGTCGCCGCCGGCGTGGCGCTGCAGAATGGCGACGAGTTGCGCGCGAAGATCGTGCTCTCCGCGGCCGACCCGAAGCGCACGTTCCTGCAGTTCGTCGACAGCAGACATCTGCCGGACGACTTTGTACAGTCGATCAAGAGTTTCCGCGTGCGCGGCTCGTCGGGCAAGGTCAACATCGCGCTGAACGCGCTGCCGGACTTCACCTGCCTGCCCGGCGAAGGCCCGCTGCACCGTGGCGCGATCTCGATCAGCCCGAGCGTCGACTACATCGAGCGCGCCTACGACGAGGCCAAGTACGGCCAGTTCTCGAAGAACCCGTACATCGACATGATCATCCCGTCGATGATCGACCGCGACATGGCGCCGCCGGGTCATCACGTGATGTCGTGCTTCGTGCAGTACGCGCCGTACGACATCGAAGGCGGCTGGGACGACGCCAAGCGCGACGCGTTCGGCGACGTAGTGATCTCGACGATCGAGAAATACGCGCCGAACCTCCGCCAGTGCATCGTCGGCAAGCAGGTGATCACGCCGATGGACATCGAGCGCATTGCCGGCATTACCGGCGGCAACATCTTCCACGGCGAATTGCTGCTGCACCAGTTGTTCTTCTTCCGACCCGCGCCGCAGTGGGCCGATTTCCGCACGCCGCTGCCGGGCTACTACTTCGGCGCGGCCGGCGCGCATCCGGGCGGCGGCGTGATGGGCGCGCCGGGCAAGCTCGCGGCTGACGCGATCCTCAAGGACGTCGACTGACATGGCCTACGACGCAATCATCATCGGCGCCGGGCACAACGGACTCGTCGCCGCGAACTACCTTGCGAAGACCGGCAGGAAAGTGCTCGTGCTCGAACGTCGCGGAATCGCTGGCGGCCAGCTGGTGACCGAATCGTTTGGGGACGGCTTCAGCGCCGATTCGCTGCACGCGAGCGCGCATCTGCGGCCGGACATCGTGCGCGACCTTGGCCTGAATCTGCCCGCGGCGTCCGCGCGTTCGCCTTACGTGTGCCTGCTCGGCGACGGCAAGCGTCTGACGATCGATGCCGATCCCGCACGTGCTCAGGCGACGATCCGCGAGTTCTCTGCGCACGACGCGGAGCGCTGGCCCGAGTTCGTCGCGTTCATGGAGCGCGCGGCAGCATTCCTCGATGCGGCGTACCGCACGCCGATGCCGCGCCTGCCGCATTTCGCGCCGGTCCGCGAAGGCCTGCCGCTCGCCGGTCTGCTGTGGAAACTGCGACGACTCGGTGGTCGCGACATGTTCCGCTGCGTGCGCGCGATGTCGATGTCCGCCGAGGAGTTCACCGACAACTGGTTCGAATCCGACACGTTGCGCACGGCCATTTCCGCGCTCGCGATCCATGGCGTGACGCTCGGGCCGATGTCGGCCGGAACCGGATTCACGCTGATGCACAACTGGCTCAATCGCGGCGGATTCGCGCATCGCCCGGTTGCCAACGGAATCGGCACTATCGCGGTCGCGCTCGTCGATGCGCTGAAAGCGCGCGGCGGCGAGGTGCGCACGTCGGTCGAAGTGCAGTCGATCATCGTCGATCGCGAGCGTGCAACCGGTGTGCGACTGGTGAGCGGGGAGGAAATCCCGGCGCCGTTGATCCTGTCGGCGGCGGACCCGCGCCATACGTTGCTGAAGCTCGTCGGCGCCGCCGAGCTGCCGCCGGAGTTCGTCTGGCAGGCGCAGTCGATCAAACTGCGCGGCTGCGTGGCGAAAGTGCATGTCCAAACGAACGGACAGCATGGCTTGCCCGCAGGCACGCTCGCTGTCGCACCGTCGATCCGTTACCTCGAGCGCGCCTACGACGCGGCAAAGTACGGCGAGATCTCGAAAGAACCGTATCTGGAAGTCACGACGAACGGCAATATCGTCTCGATTCATTTCCAGTTCGCGCCGTATGCATTGCGCAACTCTGACTGGAACGCTGCGAACAGCATCGTCGAGCAGCGTGCCATCGACACACTGGATGCGCATTGCCCCGGTTTCAAGGCGTCAGTGAAACGCACGCAGGTGATAACGCCGCGCGACCTGGAATCGACCTACGGCCTGAGCGAAGGCGATCTCAGTCACGGCCAATTGATCCTCGACCAGATCTTCTTCATGCGCCCGCTGCCGGGCTGGTCGAAGCACGCCACCCCGGTCGCTGGCTTGTTCCTGTGCGGCAGCGGCGTGCACGGCGGCGGCGGCATCAGCGGCGCGAGTGGGCGCAATGCCGCGAAGGCCGTGATGAGACTCTAGGCGCACGGCCCATGCCGGGCTACGCGAATTACCGCGGCGCACTGCTGGGCGCACTGCTGGGCCTGTACCTGTGCGGCGCCGGCACGTATCCTGGCGGCGGCGTCACCGGCGCGCCGGGACACAATGCGGCGAGAGCGGTGCTGGCCGGCCTGCGCTGAGGGCGCGGCCGGATACTACGAATTCGCCTCGCCGGCGCGGTCGCTCTTCGGCACATCGGGCGTCGCATCGATCGCCGCATCCGTACCCGCGGCACGGCCCTTTTCCAGTTTGCGCAGACGCTTTTCGTCCTGTTTCTTCTTCTTGGCGAGATCGCGCTGACGCTTGTCGTACTTGTAGTTCGGCTTGGCCATCGGCATCTCCGCGGCAGGATGTGCGAACGGTTATCGCACAAAAAACCCCGGGCATTGCTGCCCGGGGTCGTTGCGTACCTGATGTGTGCGCGGCTTACGCCAATTGCACTTCATCGGCCTGCATGCCTTTCTGGCCTTGCACGGCGACGAAGCTAACGCGCTGGCCTTCGGCGAGGGTTTTGAAGCCGCCGCCCTGGATCGAACGGAAATGCACGAACAGGTCCGGGCCGCTTTCCGGGGTGATGAAACCAAAACCTTTCGCGTCGTTGAACCACTTGACGGTACCGGTCTGACGTTCTGCCATGACGAACTCCTGAGACAATGATGAATGACACGGCCAGGAGACATTCCTGGGCCGCGACTGTTTTGCTAAGGAGAAAGCGTGGAGGGAGATGAGGCAGATCGCGAGAGCGATCGCATCAGGCCACAATTCACCGTGACCCTGGCAAATACAGCGGGCCGAGTATACAGAATATCGGCGTATTACGCCAATAGCCCGGTGCAAGACCCCCGCGCCCGTGCATCGGTGCCTTCCGCGCGCACCTCCACGCCCCGCTGCGGCAGTCGCGAACAGCGCATTTCAGCCGAGTGGAGCGGGGTGGACCATTGCCCCCCTTGCGTTTGTGCAATTATAGTCGCGGTGCCTTGGCCTCGACACTTTAGCTATGCGACGCACAGGATGCGCAAGGATGCAGCATCCTGCCCCGGCGTCGTTTCGCTTGCCTTACCCGCGGCGGAACGGCGTATCGCAATGTCTCAAGAGCGATGAAAATATGACGACCGTTCCAGTCCAAATGGGTATGGTGCAGTCCTTCGATGACGACGCATGGGACGATCTGCTCAATTACATCGAGGAACGCCGGGTCATTCCGATCCTCGGCCCCGACCTCTTGCGCGTGCAGACCGACAGCGGTTTGCGTCCCCTGTACGTCTGGCTCGCCGAAAAACTGGCCGCTCGCTTGTCCGTGGACCCCGCGGAGCTGCCGCAGCCGCTGACGCTCAACGACGTGATGTGCAGCTACCTCGGCCAGCGCGGCCGACGCGAGGAAGCGTACACGCGCCTGCGCTCGATCATGCGTGAAGTGCAGTTCGAAACGCCGACGGCGTTGCGGCAGTTGGCGCAAATCACCGACTTCGATCTGTTCGTCACCACCACGTTCGATCCGCTGCTCGAAACCGCGATCAACATGGAGCGCTACGGCGGGCAACCGTCCACGGAGGTGATCGCCTATTCGCCCAATCGCGTCGCCGACCTGCCGTCCGAGCGCGCCGACCTGCGTCGAGCCGTCGTTTATCACCTGCTCGGGCGGCTCTCCGCTTCGCCGACGTATGTGCTCTCCGACGAGGACATGCTCGAATTCATCTGCGCCTTGCAGTCCGAGCACCTGACGCCGGAAAAACTTTTCCATGAACTCGAGCACAATCACCTGCTATTGATCGGCAGCGATTTCTCGAACTGGCTGGCGCGTCTGTTCCTGCGCATGGCCAAGCGCAGACGATTGTCGGATCCACGCGATGTCACCGAGGTGTTTGCCGACGACCACACCTCGAAAGACGAGCGCCTGGTGGCGTTCCTGCAGCAGGTCAGCGTGCGCACGCGCGTGTACGGCGGCGCGGAGTCCTTCGTCGCCGACCTGCATCGGCGCTGGAGCGCGCGGCAGCGTCCGGCGCAGGCAGCGCACGGCCGCAGCGCGCCGCAGCGATTTCTGCCGCCGGCGCGCGAGATGCCGGAGAATGCGGTCTTCATCAGTTATGCGCGCGAAGATCTGGCGGCGGTGCAGCAGCTGAAGGCGGGCATGGATGCGGCAGGACTGACGACCTGGTTCGATCTCGACCGCCTCGAAGGCGGCGACGACTACGACCGCAAGATCCGCGCGAACATCGCACGTTGCAGTTTCTTCGTGCCGGTGATTTCGGCGACGACCCAGCGCCGGCACGAAGCCTACTTCCGCCGCGAATGGAGTTATGCGGTGGATCGCGCGCGCAACATCGCCGAAGGCGCGGTGTTCATCCTGCCGGTGTGCATCGACGACACGCCCGAATCCGCGGCGCTGGTACCGGAGCATTTCAAGGCCGTGCACATGATCCGGCTTGCCGGCGGCGAGCCGACGCCGGAATTCCTGAGCCGGCTGCAGGCGTTGTTCAGCGGGAGGGGCGCATGAACGACGTGCACGTCCGCAGCAGCGACACGGTCGCGCTCGATCCCGAGAATCCCTGGCTCGGCCTGTTCTCCTACGCCGAGGAAACCCGCGCTTACTTCCATGGCCGTGATGAAGAGGCGGCCGAGCTTGCCCGTCGCGTGCGGCGCAAACTGCTGACGGTACTGTTCGGCCAGTCGGGCCTGGGCAAGACCTCGCTGCTGCGCGCCGGACTGGTACCGCGACTGCGCGACGACGGGTATTGTCCGGTGTACGTGCGCGTGGATTATGCGCCGGAATCGCCGCCGCCTTCCGAACAGATCAAACAGGCGATCTTCCGCGCCACCGCCGCTGCCGGTCACTGGACGCGGCCGGGCAGTTCGATCGAGGGCGAGTCGTTGTGGGAATTCCTGCATCACCGCGGCGACCTGTTGCGCGATGCCAACGGGCAGACGTTGATGCCGTTGCTGATCTTCGATCAGTTCGAGGAAATCTTCACGCTTGGCCAGGCCGACGATGCCGGTCGGCTGCGCGCAAAGCAATTCCTGGCCGATCTGGCTGATCTGGTCGAGAACCGCGCGCCTGCGGTGTTGGAAGCGCGCATCGAAAACGACGAAAACGCCGCGGCGGATTTCGATTTCGCGCGCGCGGATTACCGCGTGCTGATCGCGCTGCGCGAAGATTATCTCGCGCATCTGGAAGGCGTGAAGGACATCATGCCTTCGATCACCCAGAACCGCATGCGCCTGGCCCGGATGAGCGGCACGCAAGCCCTGAGTGCCGTGGTCAAGCCGGGCGGCAGGCTGGTGTCGCAGGAAGTGGCCGAATCCATCGTGCGCTTCGTGGCCGGCGGATCGGAGCTGGGTAACGCGGAAATCGAACCGTCGTTGCTGAGTCTGGTTTGTCGCGAACTGAACACGGTGCGACAGGCCCAAGGGCGTCGGGAAATTTCCGCCGACCTGCTCGCGGGTTCGCGCGACACCATTCTCAGCGAATTTTACGAGCGTGCGCTCGCCGACCAGCCCGCCGGCGTGCACCGTGTAATCGAAGACGAGCTGCTGACCGAGTCTGGTTATCGCGAAAGTCTGGCGGAAGAACGTGTCGGCAAAGCGCTTGCGGCGGCGGGCGCGGCGCCGGATGCGCTGGCGACTCTGGTCAACCGGCGCCTGCTGCGCATCGAGGAACGCCTCGACATGCGTCGCGTCGAACTCACCCACGATGTGCTGTGCAGCGTCGTGCTGGCCAGCCGCAATTCGCGCCGCGAGCGCGAAGCGCGCGAGGAAGCCGAGCGCCAGCTCGCCGCACAGCGCGAGCGCGAAGCGGCCGTGCATCGCGCTCTTGTGCGCGCACGCACGATCGCCAGCGTGTGCGTGGTGTTGATGTTGTTGGCCATCGCCGGGGCAATTTTCGGTTTTATCAACATGCGGCATGCGCGCACCGCCGAAGCCGAAGCGCAGAAGTCGCGCAGCGATGCGGAAAAACTCGTGAGCTTTCTGATCGAGGATTTCTACGCCGAACTCGCGCCGACGGGACGTCTGGATACGCTTGGCAAGCTCGCCCACATGACCGTCGGATATTACGACAGCCTGCCGCCCGAACAAGTAACGCTGCAAACGCAAATCAACCGCGCGATGGCGCTGGTGCGCGAAGGCACGGCCCTGAATGCGGCAGGCAAGGTAGACGCCGGCTCCCGGAATCTCGGTGAGGCGCAATCCGTGTTCGAAAAACTTCGCGCCGCCGGCGACCACAGCGAGGCCGTCATCTATGGACTCTCGCTGGCGTTGTATGAACAGGGCGCAAGCGTGATCCGTGGCGGCCGCGGCACCGCAGCGCAGTTGCAGCAGGCGGCCGATCTGCTGCGGCCGCTGGTGTACGGTTCCGACCCGTCGCGCCGGGTGCGCCAATTGTACGGGGACGACCTGAACTTCCTCAGCCACACCCAGCCGAACGCGAAGGCGGTGGATACCTGTGGGGAAGCGCGCAAGGTGCTGGCCGGCATCGGCGCGCTGGACCTGTCGGATCTGAACGCAACCTCGTCGTACGCCGACACCGCGGATTCCGAAGCACGTTTTTTGATGGCGCTTGGCAGGATCGACGAGGCGCAGAAGCTTGAGCAGCAGGTGTACGACCTGGCCGAGAAAGTGCTGGCGCTGCGCCCGAGCGATCTGCATTCGCTCCTGAACCGCGTGCTTGCCGCGGATGTGCTGAGCCACGTGGCCGAGCGCCGTCACGACGATGCGGCTGCCGCAAACTACGCCGAACGGGAGGTGCTGGCGGCTGAGGATTGGGTACGCTTCGATACGTCGAACCTGGAGGCGTGGTGGTATTGGACGATAGGCCTGAGGCAGATCGCGGACCTGCAAGTGGAGCGGGGCGAAGTTGCCAACGCCATTGCCACGATGCATTCGCTGTTCGCGCTGGAGCAGGACAAACGCCTGCCTTCCAGCCTCGGTCCGCGGATCTGGTATCAATGGCTCGGACTCGCGAACTTGCAGGCCGAAGCCGGCGACGCTGCGGCGGCCGCGCAGTCGATGAAGTCCTTCGCGCGCGATACTGGCGAATACACGTCACAACTTTCCGCGGATGATCCCAGACGCGCGCTGCTCGCCATGGCGGACGAGCCCGTCTCGAGGGCCGGTCTGCAATTGCTCGAAGGCACGCCAAAAGTCGCGCTGGCATCCGCGATGGCCGCGATTGCGCATGTCGAACCGATAAATGTTCCCGCAGACAATACGACTAGTGTCAACATTCGAACGAATATGCTGCGCAGCAATCTGGGCGTCGCCGCACGCGCGGCGATCCAGCTCGGCGACTATGCGCAAGCCGAGGCCCTGGCGCGCCGCTGGGCGAAGATACCGCCCGCTCCGTTCGACACGGGCGATCCGCGCGAATTGAAATCGACCATCGGCACCGTACTCGCCGATGCAGTCGCCATGCAGGGCCGCGAGGACGAGGCGAACAAAATCTTGCAACCGGCGCTGGCGTATTACCGTGAACAGCGGCAGGCGGGCGCGCACGACACGCAATTCCGCCACGACTTCGCCTATGCGTTGTATGTGAGTGCCATCATCGCGCCAACGGATGCCGCGGGCCGGGCGCAACGCAGGGCCGCGCTATCCGAAGCGGCGGGCCAGATCGCCGGTGCTTCGGCGCAAGTGCAGAAGCTGGCGGATATGCGCTACTTGTCCGGCCTGATCGCGGCGGCCGCGCACGGCAACACGCTCGAATCCGGCGCGCACTGAATAAACGCGCACGCGGTCGGCCGGTGCGCAACCGGCTCTGATCGCGGTTGCGGACGCCGGCGTCACTCAGACTGCGAGTTGCTTTTGCAAATCGCGAAGTTCGGCTTTCTCATCCGCACTCAGCGCTGACAGACCGTGTTCGGCCACCTTCGCGTCGAGTTCGCCGCGGCGCTGCTGCGACGTCTGCCGGTCGAGCTGCGCCAGCGCGTCGAGAAACTCCGCCTGCAGCGCATCCGCTTCACCGGGAAAATCCATTACCGCCAGTTTCTGCAGCGCGCGCGCTTCCTCGCGGCCCTCGAAATGCTCGAGCAGGATCGCGGTCGACATCGCCGGGCGTTCGCGGCACAGCGCGACGAGTTCGGCGAGCAGGGCGATGCCGGGCTGGCGCAATGTTGCGAACAGCCACGGCGGTTGCAGCGCTTCGGCAAACGCCGGATGTTGCACCAGCAACGCAACGGCACTGCGCACCAGCGTGCGTTCCTGCGGTCGCGCGGTTTTGCGCGGTGTCGCCGTAGTCGGCGCATCGACGCGCAGTTTCACGTTCGTGATGCGATCGAGTTCGCCGAGCATCAGGTCGCGAAATGCGCCGTCAGGAATCTGGGACAGCAGCGGGCGCGCGTGCTCGGCCAGGCGCGCCTTGCCGTCGAGGCTGGCCAAATTCACGTCGGCGCCCAGATGCGCGAAGAAAAACTCGGATAGTGGTGTCGCGGCTTTCAGGCGTTCCTCGAAACCGGACTGGCCTTCCTTGCGTACCAACGAGTCGGGGTCTTCGCCATCGGGCAGGAACAGGAAAAACGCCTGGCGTCCGTCGCGCATGCGCGGCAGCACGGATTCGACTGCCTTCCACGCTGCACCGCGCCCGGCGCGGTCGCCGTCGAAGCAGAAGTATACATCTGCACAATTGCGGAACAGCAGTTCGGCATGATCGCGCGTGGTCGCGGTGCCGAGCGTGGCCACGGCTTGCGTGACGCCGTGCTGGAACAGCGCGATCACGTCCATGTAGCCTTCGACCACGATCAGGCGCGGAATACGCGCGTGCACCTGCCGCACCTGCCACAGCGCGAACAATTGCTGACCCTTGTGGAACAGTGGGGTTTCGGGTGAGTTGAGGTACTTCGCTCCCGAGTCTTCGGTTTTTTCGAGGATGCGCCCACCGAACGCGATCACGCGCCCGCGTCTGTCCTGGATCGGAAACATCACGCGGTCGCGGAAACGGTCGTAGGGCGTACCGCGCTCGCCGCGCGTGAGCATGCCGGATTTTTCCATCAGGGCAATGCGCGGCGGCGAGGTGCCGAGCGCGGATTTCAAGCCATCCCAGGCATCCGGCGCGTAACCCAGACCGAAGCGTTCGATGATCGCGGCGTCGAGCCCGCGCGCATCGAAGTAGGCGCGCGCCTTGTCGCTCTTGCGCAGCTCGTGCTGATAGAACTTCGCACTGGCGTCGAGCACGGTATACAAATCCGCCGAATCCTCGGCCGGCGTGCGTTTGCCGCCGCCTTCGAACGGCACCTTCAGGCCGACGCGTGAGGCAAGTTCCTCGACCGCATCGGGAAATTCCATGCGGTCGTATTCCATCAAGAACTTGATCGCACTGCCATGCGCGCCGCAGCCGAAGCAATGGTAGAACTGCTTGTTCGGACTCACCGTGAACGAGGGCGAGCGCTCGTCGTGGAACGGGCAACGCGCCATCCAGTCGCGCCCCGCCTTCTTCAGCGGCACGCGCTGCTCGATCACCTCGACGATGTCGACGCGGGCGAGCAGGTCGTCGATGAATTTTTCGGGGATGCGGCCGGACATGGCGGTGACGCGCCGATCGCTGCGCTCAATCCTCTTCCGGCACCAGCCACCACAGCAGCAGGTAGATCAGCACGCCGGGAAACGCGGCGGACAGAACGGTCAGCAGCGCATAGGCGATGCGCGTGTAGGTCGGGTCGAGGCCGAAATGCTGCGCCAATCCGCCGCACACACCGGCGATCTTGCGGTCGCTGCGCGAGCGGCGCAGGGGTTTTTGCTCGGTCATTGCCACAACTCCACAGGCGGCGATGTCACCATTCTACCGGCGTGCAATTGAGTGCAGTAGAAAATATTGACAAGCGTCGCGAGCGCAGCAGCTTGTCAGCCTGCGAGTTTCGTCTTGACCAATTCCGACAGCTTGCCCATATCGGTGCGGCCGGCGACCCTGGATTTGACCAGTCCCATCACCTTGCCCATGTCCTTTGGCCCCGTCGCGCCGGATTCGGCGATGGCCGCGGCGATGGCGGCATCGACTTCCGCCGGCGTCATCTGCGCGGGCAGGTAGGCCTGGATCACGCCGACCTCGGCTTTCTCCTTGTCGGCCAGATCGGTGCGGCCGGCGGCCTCGAACTGCGTGATCGAATCGCGGCGCTGCTTGAGCATCTTCTCCAGCACGGCGAGCACTTGGGCATCGTCGAGCTGGATGCGTTCATCCACCTCGCGCTGCTTGATCGCGGCGTTGATCAGGCGGATGGTGCCCAGGCGATCCTTGTCGCCGCTTTTCATGGCGGCCTTCATGTCGTCAGTCAGGCGGGTCTTGAGGTCCATGGTGTCGGCTCTTGGTGAGGAGTGCGGCCAAGGATGGCCGCTTCGTGATTTTCGCAATCAGGGACGAATGCAGAAATACAAAAAAAGCCGGCGTCGCTTGCGCAACGCCGGCCCGTAAATCCCGTTACGCGCCGCTCAGTACAAACGCTTGCGCTTGGTCACGTCGCGCGACACCCGGCGCAGATGGCGCTTCACCGCCGCGGCGGCCTTGCGCTTGCGCTCCTGCGTCGGCTTTTCGTAGAACTCGCGCTTGCGCGTTTCGGCCAGCACGCCGGCCTTCTCGCAGGTGCGCTTGAAGCGGCGCAGCGCGAACTCGAAAGGCTCGTTCTCGCGAACTTTGACGTTGGGCATGGAGTCTCCGCTGTACACTAGTACCCGAATGACCGGGCGAGCCGCATATTTTACCGTGCAGACCAGGAAAATTGCAAAATCGGGGCCTGTATTGGGCGTGGAGACTTCCTGCGACGAAACCGGGGTGGCAGTGTTCTGCCCGGAGCGCGGCCTTGTGGCGCACACCCTGTACAGCCAGATCAGGATGCACGCCGATTATGGTGGCGTGGTGCCGGAACTGGCCAGCCGCGACCACGTGCGCAAGCTGCTGCCCCTGATCCGCGAGACCCTGGCCAGGGCCGGAATCACGACCCGGGACTTGGGCGGCGTGGCCTACACGGCCGGGCCGGGCCTGGTCGGTGCCCTGCTGGTGGGCGCGGCTTGCGCGCGCGCGCTGGCCTGGGCGCTTCAGGTTCCCGCGATCGGCGTGCATCACATGGAAGGGCATCTGCTCGCGCCCCTGCTCGAAGCCGATCCGCCGCAGCCGCCGTTCGTCGCCCTGCTCGTTTCCGGCGGGCATTCGATGCTGATTGAGGTATCCGCCATCGGCCGCTACCGCCTGCTCGGCGATACCCTGGACGACGCCGCCGGCGAGGCCTTCGACAAGACCGCCAAGCTGATGGGTCTGCCGTATCCCGGCGGCCCGGCGCTGGCCGCGCTGGCCGGGCAGGGAAGACCGGGGGCGTTCCGCTTCTCGCGGCCGATGACCGACCGGCCGGGTCTGGACTTCAGCTTCTCCGGCCTGAAGACCCAGGTGCTGCTGGCCTGGCAGGGCAGCGATCAGGGCGAGCAGACCCGCGCCGACATCGCGCGGGCGTTCGAGGAGGCGATCGTCGATACGCTGGTGATCAAGTGTCGGCGTGCGCTGGAGGCCGCCGGCGCTTCGCGGCTGGTGATCGCCGGCGGCGTGGGCGCCAACCGCCGGCTGCGCGCCGAACTGGCGGCGGCCGGCGACAAGGACGGCTTCCGCACCTATTTCCCGCGCCTGCAGTTCTGCACCGACAACGGCGCGATGATCGCGCTGGCCGGCGCGATCCGGCTGGCCCACGGCCAGCAGCAGGACGCCACCGTGCAGGTGTTCCCGCGTTGGGACCTGGAAAGCCTGCCGCCGGCAGTGTGAGTGGGGATTCGGGATCCGATGGTCGGGCATCGGAAGCCCCCGCGTTTCCCGTAAGCGAGGTGTCGCACTTACGATTCCCCATTCCCTACTCCCGGTTCCCGGCTCCCATGGACATCGTTTTCATCGAAGACCTGCGCATCGATACCGTCATCGGCATCTATGACTGGGAGCGGCGGGTGCGCCAGACGCTGTCGTTCGA
>JAGWXP010000212.1 GCA_018969845.1 Lysobacteraceae bacterium
TCGCCGTGCACGAACACCACCGCCTTGCGGCCGTCGTGCGTGCTCGAGGTAAAGCGCACGTCCTCGCCGGGGAACTGCTGCATCAGCGCGACCAGCAATTTCGCTTCCGCTGCGTTCTTGTCGAGCAAGGTCACCGCGGGACGGCCCGGTTCGCTGCGCACGGCGAAGATGTCGTGGCCGTCGAGGGTGTATTCCAGACCGGTCGGCGCAACGCCGGCAACACTCCACAGCGTGGTCATCTTGCGCGCGGCCACGTCCCAGCGGCAGATCCCGCCGCAATCGAAATACACGCTCTTGTCGTCGCGCCCGAACAGGAGCGGCGACACGCGTGTGCCACCGTTGCTTTCGTCGAACACTTTTTCCCAAGCGCCGCCGTCGCCGGCGCGATAGTATACTTTTTGCATCTGATCGGCGTCTTCGCCGTAGGCAAAGCGGATGCGCCCGGCGTGGTCGGCCAGAAATCTTGCATTGCGCAAGGGCGAAATCGCCACAGACGTTTTCACGCCGCTGTACAGATCGATCTTGTACGCCTTGGGAAAGACACCGAGCGCGTTGTTCCCGGAGAGTCCGGTCAATCCCGGGTCGTTGAGCGGATAGCTCTCGATCAGGGCGTGATGCTCGTCGCCATTCAACGGCGAGATCAGGGTGCCGATGGCGTAGTCGCGTTCGGCGTACTTGATATGCGTGGCGCCATGCTCCTCGCCGGCGCGAAAGCCGAACAGGATCTTGCCATCCGACCCGTCGGCATTGACCGCATACAGCTCGCCGGTGGATTGCGGCGCTTCGAGTCCGCCGACCCGCTCGCCGATCGTGTACATCACACGCTGCGGCGCCACCCACCAGAAATCCACGATATCGGCCCGATCACGCGCTGTGACATTGACGCCCTTGCGGTCGGCCAGATGGATCAGCGCCAGCACGGTGCGGCCATCCACGACGGCAGTGGCCGCCAGGTAATCGCCGTCCGGCGAGATCTTCACCTGCTCGTAGCGCGGGTGGCGCGCGAAATCCGCCAGTGGCACCTCGGCGGCCCGGAGCGCGGACACGGACAACCCGCAAACAATCAGAACGAACAATGAGGTCAAACGGCGCACTGGTTTCATCCGATCATCCGGGGGATTGCAGCGCTACTGATACCATATTCCCGGCTGCGGCACATGCCGCAGCCGGGAAATGCTTATCACGCCTGCGAGCGCAACCGCCAAGCTCCCACCGCAGTCACCAGGGCCAGCATCGTCAGCAACATCCAGCGCATGTCGATCGGCGTAGGCACGATCAGTGCGGGCGCAGAGACAGTCGTCGAAGCACTTGAACTGGTTTGCGTTGTCTGGTCGCTCGTCACGCTCGCCGTGTTCGTGACCGTGCCAGTGACGTTGCTGGCAATGGAAAAGGTGATCGCGGGAATGGTGATGCTCTGTCCGATCGCTACTGTACCCAAATTGCACGGGAACCCGGCCGCACATGGTGCGCCCGCCGAGACGAAGGTCAAACCTGCCGGCGCCGGATCAGTCAGGATCGCGTTGGTTGCATCCGCATTGCCGCTGTTGGTCACCGTGATCGTATAGACGATATTGCCGCCAGCTATAGCCGTCGCCGGGCCGGTCTTTAGGATCTGCAACACCGGCGCAAGCACCGTCGTCGTCGCACTGCTGCAACTGGTCGCCGGCGTACAACCCGCACCCGGCGGCGGCGTACTGCCGCCTCCCGTCGGATCCACCGAGGCATAGTTCGTGATGCTGCCACCCGTCCCCGGCGCCGTCGTCGTCAGCGTGAACGCCGCCGCACCATTCACCGCGCCCGCAGGGATTCCCGCCGTCAGCGTCAGCGTACACGTCAGCGTCGCTCCCGCCGCACTCGGCAACGTACCGCAATTGACCGCACTCACCCCGCTGCCCGCCGCCACACTATTGGCCACCACGCCAGCCGGCAGCACGTCCGACACCGTCGCGGTCGTGCCGCTCGGCGTGCCGCCGCTGTTGCCCAACCCGATCGTGTACACCACGCTGCCGCCAGCCGTCACCGTTGCCGGCCCCGTCTTGCTCAGCGTCAGGTTCGCCGCCGTATTCACCGTCAGCGTCGCACTCGTCGGCGTCGTGTTCGACCCGCCATTCGTCGTCGTCACCCCGCCCGCCGGGATCGTGTTCGTGTAACTGCCCGCCGTCGCCGACGTCACCGTCACCGTCACATTACAACTGCCGTTCGCCGGGATCGTCGCGCCCGTGAGCGTCACCGTCCCCGCCGTCTGCCCCGCCGTTCCCGGCACACACGTCGTCGCCGCACTCGCCGCCTGCGTCGTCACCCCGCCCGGCAACGTGTCCGTGAACGCCGCGCCCGTCAGCGCCGTCGCGTTCGCATTGCTCAGCGTGATCGTCAACGTGCTCGTCCCGTT
>JAGWXP010000061.1 GCA_018969845.1 Lysobacteraceae bacterium
AGCGTGACGACGTCGGGATTGAGCACTTCGTTGTTGTCGACGTAGAAGCGGCTGTCCGCACCGATCATCACGATCAGCGGATTCTTCGGCGCTTCTTCAAGCGTCTCCGAGGCTTGAGGCAAGGTGATTTTCAACGCCGAATGCTGCACGAACGTCGTGGTCATCACAAAAAACATCAGCAAGGTGAGCATGACGTCGATCAGCGAGATCACGTTGATCTCGAAATCGTCTTGCCGTTGCGCGCCCAGGCGCATGTCAGTGACTCGCTCGCGTCGTGCGCGCGGACGCCGCGGGTGGTTCGGCGTGTGCAGACAGTTCGTCGATCAACCGGATAGTCTGCTCTTCCATGTCGACGACGTAATCGGCGACGCGGCCGCGGAAATAGCGGTGGAAGAAATACGCGGGAATCGCCACGCACAAACCCGAGGCCGTGCACACCAGCGCCTGACCGATACCGCCGGCCATCTTCAGCGGATCGCCCACGCCCGAAACCATCACCGCGAAGAACATCTCGATCAGACCGAATACGGTGCCGAGCAGGCCGAGCAGCGGCGAGATCAACGCGATAGTGCCCAGCGTGTTGAGAAAGCGTTCAAGCCGGTGCACGACATGGCGGCCGGTGTCTTCGACGCGTTCCTTGATAATCTCGCGCGAACGCATGCGCACGGAAAGCGCCGCGGCGAGAATCTCGCCCAACGGCGAATTCACGCGCAGGGTTTCGATATGACCCGGATCGAGTTTGCGTGTGCGCGCCCAGGCGAGGACTTGTTCGCCCAGTTCCGGCGGCACCACGTTCTTGCGCCGCAACGACCAGAAACGCTCCAGGATGATGGCCAGCGCCACCGCCGAACACAGCAGGATCGGCACCATCGCCCAGCCGCCGGCAATCAGGATTTCAAGCACGCGCCACTCTCCGTCGACGTATCACCTAAGATGATAGCAGCGCCCGCGGATTCACGGTGCGAACGGGACACGCTCAACCTCTCCCGCAAGCCGCTGCGGCGCGCCACACGGCGCGCCACGGCGCTGCACAACGCCTCCGCCGAGGACCACAGTTGCACGCGCTTGCGCGCGCGAGAGACGGCCGTATAGACCAGCTCGCGACTGAGGATGCGGTGCTCCGGATCGGCTGGCAGGAGTACTGCAACCTCGTCATATTCCGAACCCTGGCTGCGATGGATGGTGATCGCCCAGGCAGTTTCGTGCGCCGGCAGCGCCCGCGGCGAGAAGCTGCGCGGCGCGCCGTCGGCGCCGTCGAACCATACGCGCAGCCCCTCGGCGTCTTCCAGCGCAATGCCGACATCGCCGTTGTACAGGCCGCGCGCATAATCGTTGCGCGCGACGATCACCGGTCGACCGTGATGCCAGGCGGCGTCCGCGTCGAAACCGAATCGCGCAGCGAGCTGGCGCTCGATCAGTGCATTGACATTGCCAGTGCCGAACGCGCCGTCGCGCAAGGCGCACAGAATCTGTGCACGCTGCAATGTACGCAAGGCATCGGCTGGCGCAACCTCGGGTCGCATCAGACTCTCGAAGAATTCAGCGTGCGCATCCATCCACGCGCGCACACGCTCGCGCACCGCCGCGCCATCCGCGCAGGCGCGCCAGTCGAGATCGTCCTCGCCGTTTCCGGCCAGCACGCGTTCGAGCCACGCTTGATCGCCGCGGCGCAACGCAGCCAGCGCATCGCGCAAGCCGGCGCTGGCACGCCAGGTGTGGGTGAGCGTGAGCGCCTGCCCGGCCAATACCGCTGCATCCGGAGTCGGCGCGAAGTCGCCGATTCCCGACAGGCGTTTTGCGAGCGCTTCGGGCAGCGCGTTTTCGGCCACGCTGCCGACCACGTCACCGAGTACGCAGCCGGCCTCGATCGCATACAACTGCGCCGGATCGCCGAGCAAAATCAGAACCGCGTTTGGACGCAGCGCGTCGAACAGGCGACGCATCATGGCAAGGTCGATCATGGAAGCTTCATCGACCACAACGATGTCGGCGGCCAACGGCGCATCGGCATGGAAGGCGTATTCGCCAGTGCGTGCGGAGAATCCGAGCAGGCGATGCAGGGTTTGCGTCTGTGCAGCGCGCACGTGTTCCAGCATTGGCATGAAAGGCGAATCCGGCACCAGCGAACCGGCCAGCGCCGCGCGTCCGCGGGCGATGGATTCGGTTAGACGCTGCGCGGCCTTGCCGGTCGGCGCGGCGAGCGCAATGGCCGGATGCGCGCCCCAGCCGCAGGCCTGCGCGTGCTTGAGCAGCATGAGCAGCATGCGCAGCACCGTAGAAGTCTTGCCGGTGCCGGGTCCGCCGCTCAACACGAACACACGCGCTCCCGGTGCGGCCGCCACCGCTGCGCGTTGCCAGCGCGTGGACTTCGCATCCGTGCCGGAGAAAAGCGCGTCGACATCCGCCATCAGGGTCTGTGCATCCAGCGGTAGCAAACGCAAACCCGCGCGCGCCAGCAGAGCCTGCGCGAGCCGCGTTTCATGCCGCCAGTTGCGCCAGGTATACATATTTGCGCCATCGGCGCAAACGAACGGCGCGAACGCGTCGCCAGAGCCGACCCACGCGTGCGTTCGCAACGCTTCGATTTCAGTCGCCGAAAACCCGGCATCGGCGGCAAGATCGCAACGCACATGCCCTTGCGTTTGTGCATGGCCGATCGCCGCCGCCGCGCGCGCGAGCAGGTCCGAGCCGCTGCGCCGGCGCACCCAGCGCGACAGGGCCTGTTCGAAATCAGAGCTTGCAAAATCGGAGCCGGGGAAATCGCTTTCGGGAAACAGTGCCGTATTCATGTCGCCGCCTCCGCGCCCGCGAACACAGCGTCCAGATCGCGGATCAACGCTGCCGGCCAGCGCCGTCGCCACACACCCGCGCCGGACGCGAGGCCGACGCCGCGCAAAAACAGGTACACGCTGTCGCCCAGATGCCGCTCAGGCGAGTAATCGAGCAGGCGCTGTTGCAGATAGCGATGCAGGGCGAGCGTGTACAGCAGCGCTTGCAGGGGATAGCAATGCTCGATCATCGCCGCGTCGAGCGCTGCGCCGGTGTAGTCGGAAACGCGCGTACCGAGGCGGTTGGTCTTGTAGTCGAGCACGTGATAGCGGCCGCCGTGCGCGCAGATGAGATCGGCAAAGCCGGTCAGCATCCCGCGCAGTTCATTCGCGCGCAGATGCGCCGGCCAGACCTCGGCGAATCCATGCGTCGCGCAGACCGCACGCAGCTCGCACAGCGACGCCGCGATCGGAAACCGGAATCCGAATTCGGCGACGCGCTCATGCGCGGGCAAATCCATCAGATGCAAGCCGCCGCCCAGGTCCGATGCGCGCGCGCGTTCGAGCATGCGTAGCAACGCCGATTCGGAATCGGGACCTGCGGCGGCAAGACCCTCGACCGCCAAGCGTGCGAGCAGCGCGGAGCGCTCGACCGCGCGCAGGCCGGACTCCTCCAGCAGCGCATGCACGGCGTCGCCGAAGCGGCGTCCGCGAAAAACGTCCAGCGCCAGCAATTCCGCATGCTCGGCATGAGCCGCCGTCTCGTTGGATTCCGGCGATGCTGCATCGGATTCGTCGGCCGCCGCCGCGTCGGCGTCTTCGGCGATGCGCCGGCGCGTAATGCCGGTGAAACTGTGCAGCCATTCGAACGGGCGCAGCGCCGGCAACGGCGAGCGCGGCGTGAGATCCACGCGCGCAACATCCGTCGCGAAATGCCTGGCAGCGCCGGGCACGGCCGGGCCGACGACACTCATGCCGCCGAGCTGGTGCGCGAGCGACGGCAAGTCCGCTTCGCCGAATGCGAGTCCGGAATTCACCTGCGCCTGGCGCAACAACCTGTCGATGGCCGGAATTTTCCATGCCGGCGCATTTTCCGGCACACCACGATCGGCCCAGTAGACGTGCAGAGCGGACCTGGCGCGCGTCATCGCGACGTACAGCAGGCGCTCGCGCTCGCCCAAATCCTCGGCGAAGTGACGTGCGAGATTGTCGGCAAATTCGCCCGATCCGGCATCGATGCACAACGTTCCATCGCTAGCGTGAAAGCGCAGGACCTTCGGTTGAAACTGCCCATCGCGCTTGGCAATGCGCCAGGCCAGCGGCAGGAAGACGATGGGAAATTCCAGACCCTTGGCCGCATGCAGGGTCATGATCCGCACCGCGTCCGCATCCGACGCCGGGCGCACGCGATGGCCACGCTCGCCGTCGTCCGCGCCATCGCGGCGCGTGCGCGCAAACCAGGCGATGACGCTTTCGAAGCCTGACTCTTGCGCCTCGCGCGCCGCGATCAGCTCGCCCAGATGGCGCACGTCGGCGAGGATGCGTGCGCCATCATCCCGACGCAACAACGCACTCGCGCGCTGCGCGGTCAGGTCCGCGACTGCGCCGAACACGCCGCGCGAACGCGCCAGCGCATGCCAGCGGGCGAAACGATCCAACTCGCGCTCGAATGCCGGCGGATCGGTTTGCAGGCCGACGATGCCGCGCCAGCCGTAACCAAGCAGGGCGGTGGACAGGGCGCCGCGCACGGCGCCGTCGTCGTCGGGATGCAGCACCGCAGCGAGGAACAATTCCAGTTCCTGCGCGGTTTCGCCATCGAACACGCGCTCGCGCCCGCTGCCCGCGCATGACACTGCGCGCCGCGCGAGCAATTGGCGCAACGCCCCGACCTGCTTGTTGTTCGGCACCAGCACGGCGACGTCGTGCGCCAGCACGCGATTGTCGCCGAGACTCGCCGCCGGATCGTTGAGCAATTCGACGATGCGCTCGGCGCAATCGCGCAAGGCGATCGTCTCCAGGGCCGAGAGCCCGGTTTCCGGTTCGCCGTTCTTGCCGATCGCCTCGCCGCGGAATACATGCACATGCAGCGGCGCGGCGGGATTGCCATTGCGGCACAATGCCGCGCCTTCCGCCTTGCCGCCGCAGCGCATGGGCTGGTACGCGATGCGCGTATCGCCGAAGCCGGCGGCGCCGGCGCCGTAGAGCGCATTGAGCGCATGAACCAGTGCCTGCGTGGAACGGAAGTTCGTGTCCATCGCGCAGCGCGTCGCCGCGCTCGCGCGCGCGGCAAGATAGGCCGCGATGTCGCCGCCGCGAAAACCGTAGATCGCCTGCTTCGGATCGCCGATCATGGCGAGCCAGCCGCGCGGTGCGCGATTCGCATCGCGGAAGATGGCATCGAATATCTCGAATTGCTGCTTGTCGGTGTCCTGGAATTCGTCGACCAAAGCGTATGGATACGCCGCGAACAAGGTTTGCGCGAATGCGCCGCGCGCGTCGCACACCCGCGCATGCACGTTGCGGATCAGCAAGGAATAGGTTTGACCCTGGCGCTGTTCGGCACGGCGCGGAATTTCCACGCGGCAGAATTCACGGGCGGCAACGAGCACGCGACCGCGTGTGAAGGTTTTGCGTTCGCGCGCCAATCCTTGCAGATGCATCAGGCGCTGGATCAACGGGTCGTCGCGCAAGCGCAGCGGCGTATCGGCGCGCTGCTGCGCGTCGATCTGCTCCGCGTCGGGCATTGCCGCCAACGCCTCGTGTATTTCCGCATCGTCGCCGTTTTCCAGCGCATCGGCGATGCGCGCCAGGCGATTGCTCAGCAGCGTCTTGCGCGGCGCATACAACTCGCGCTTTGCGGCCAATTCGCGCAATCGCGCGGCCGATTTCTCCGCATGCAACGACTCCATGCCGCGCGCCAGATCTTGCAGACCGTCCGCCGCCAGAACCCGCGCATCCTGAGCCAGCAGGGTATGCACGTCGTACAAGAGTTTTTCCGGACCGCCGCCGAACAACTCCGATTCGGCCGGATCGACCGCAGTGTCCGCGAGATAACGCCGGCGCCAGAAGTCCTCGACACATTCGCGCAGCAGGGCGTCTTCGTCCAGGTTCGCCTGCGCGGCGGCGACGCCGGAATCCAGCGGAAAATCGTGCAGAAAGCGCTGGCACAGCATGTGGATCGTACCGATGGGCGCGCGGTCGAAATCCATGCGCGCGATCTGGATGCGCCGCAGCGCCCGCCTTGTTTCCGTTTCCTCGCTGAATGCGTCCGCGAGCCACTCGAGGACGGAATCTCGCTCACCGCCCTCACCCGCCGCTATCGTCGCGGCGCCAAGGATGCGCTGCAGCTCGCGCTCGGCGTCGGCAAGCCGCAGGCGCAACCGTTCGTGCAACTCGCGTGCTGCCGCCTCGGTGAAGGTGGCGACCAGGATTTTCTCGACCGCCGGCGGATCCTCGCCTTCGAGCAACAGGCGCAGATACAGCGCGGCAATGGTCCAGGTCTTGCCGGTGCCGGCGCTGGCCTCGATCAGCACACGGTCGGGTGCCGCCAACGGCAGCGAGCGCCAATCCAAAGGCCGGATGGAATCGTTCATCGCGGCGCCGGCTCCGTCTCGCGCAACAGGACCGTGCGCTGCGGATCGAGTACGGCTGCCACCCGCGCGCACGTCTCGGAGAAACGCCGCGCCGCCGGCGAAATGCCGTCCAGGAATTCCATCCCGCGCGCGAACAGTGCGGCGTAGCCGGGCGCGTAGGTGCTTTCGCCACGCCCGCCTTCGTCGTCGCGCCACGCTTTGCGCGCCTTGTCGAACCGGGCGTCGGACTTTGCCGTGCACCAGGCCCAGGCCGTTTTCGCGGGGAACAGCAACGGCGCACGCAGCGACTGCTGTGCCAGCGAAAGAAGCGCTTGCACTCCGTCGCGCAATTGCATCTCGTCCTGGGCGCGAATGGCATCGAGCAATGCCGGTTCGCACAGCGGTTTGGATTCCGCTTGCTCCAGAAAAACCGGTTCGATGCCGGGATCGGCCGAACGCAGCGCCGCGCAACGGATGTAAAACGGCAGCAGGTCGCCGAAGTCCGCCTCGCGCTTCATGCGCAAACCGACCAACATGAATTTGTCCTGCGCGCATGCGTACACGTCACGCACGACGCCGGCGATGCGAATGCCACCGATATCGACGTCGACACGGCGTGGAATCTGCCTCGCGTCGACGCCAAGCTGTTGTCGGAGTTCGGCCAGTACCGGCTGCGCGCGCGCGCGCAGATCCGTCCACGCCTGCGCGCCGATCGCCCCGCCCGCCAGCAAACCCGAGCGCGCGAGTTCCTCAGGCAGCGCTTCGGGCAACCTCGCCTCGCCACGCCGCAGTGCGTCGAACACGACACGCGTTTCCATGCGTTCGCGCCGGTCGAAATTCGATTTCAGCGGTTCGCTGTCGATCACGGCATCGTCGTCGAGCGCATCGCGGTCGATGCCGGCGATGTCGTGCAATTGCGCCTTCAGCGGATCACGCCAGAAGCGCGTCAATCCATCGAGCGTCCAGATCCGTGTTTCATCGCGTGCCGGTTGCGCGGGGTTTTCGAGATCGACAAAAACCGCCGATTCGAGCCGCGTATCGTTGCGCTCGGCGAACTCGCCATTGAACGAGAACAGGCGCGTGTCGGACTTGTCGAAATAGCGCGCGGCGAACGGTTGTAAAGGATGTTCGATCCGCCACGGCCGCGCATCGCCGGCGCCGGGCACGCAAGCCTCATCCAGGAATTGCAGCAGTTCGGCCAGCGGCGCCGCCGGCTCCATGCGCCGGCCTTCCTGCACATCGCGGCCGATGTAGCTGATGTGCAGATGCTGGCGCGCCGCCAGCAGGGCCTCGAGGAAAAGCTGGCGATCCTCACGCCGCGTATCGCGGTCGCCGCACCGAGGTTTTTCAGGCATGCGGTTCAGACCCGCGTCGACGCCAGCGCGCGGAAACTCGCCGTCGTTCATGCCCAGCAGGCAGACGACGCGGAACGGAATCGAACGCTGCGGCACCAATCCGCAGAACGTCACGCCGCCGAGCAGGAAGGGCTGGCGTTCGGACACCGCATCGAGCTGGCCACGCAACGCTTCACGCACCACGCTCCACGGCAGCTTCTGCGCGGCGGCGGCCGAGGCTTGTTCGCCGAGTTCGGCGAGCGCGCGCCGCAGCGCATCCAGCGCGCGACTCTCCGCGGCATCGTCCACATCGGCGCGAAACAGCGCGTCGACGCGTTCGCCGAGCCAGTCGCACCAATCGCGCAGACCTCGCTGCTGTGCGAATCCGTCGCGCAGCTCGCGCAACGCCTCAATCAAGCGATGCACGCGACCCAGCACAAGCGCCACGGAAACGTCGATGCCCGGCAAGGGCAACACGCCGTCAAGGAGTTGCCCATCCGTTTCCGTACCGGCGATTGCGCCGGCGAAGATGCGGTCGAATCCGAACGACCAGGAATTGCTTTCCACCGCCGCAGCGCCGGCCTGTGCCTTCATCGACGCATCCAGGCCCCAGGCCACGCCGGCGCGGCGCAGCGTGGATTCCAGAGCATCGCGATCGGCGCCATCGAGTCCGAAGCGCCGCGCCAATGCCGGAACGTCGAACAGATCGAGCACTTCGCTCAATGCGAAACGGCTTTCGCCCAGATCGAGCAATTTCGCAAACGCACGCGGCAGCGGATGCGTCTGCGCAAGGCGCACGTCGGCCAGATGCCAGGGAATTTGCGCCGGATCGCTGCTGTAATGCGCGGCTTCGCCGAACACGGCGGGAAGATACGGCGCATACGCGGAAATGTCGGGCGCCATCACCACGATATCGCGATGTTGCAGCGCTGCATCGTCGGCCAGAAATCCCAGCAGCGCATCCTTGAGCGCTTCAAGCTCGCGCAGGCGTGTAGCGCAGGAATGCACGCGCAGGCTCGCATCCGTGGGCGTTGCGGAAACGGTTGCGGCAAGCGCCGGTACGCCGGCACGGATGCTGTCTTGCAGGCGCGCGAGCAGATTCGCTGATTGCGCCCCCGCATCCTCCGCGCCCGCGTCGAGTTCGATGCCGGCATTTTCCAGGGCGATGAAAAAATCCTGCGCCATGCGCCCCTGTGAAACCAGCAACGGATGGCCAATCTGGAAATACCAGTCGTCCGGCACCACACCCAGGCGCAGCATCTGGCGCTTCGACTTCAGATCCGCCCAGTATTCGCGGCAGGGGTCGGGAAAATACAGATGCACCGCACGATGCGTCGACACGGCGCGCAGTGCCGCGAGTACATCGGCCGGCAGGTGGCTCACGCCGAACACGTGCAGCGGCTCAGGCACGCCGTCGCCGCGCGCGGACAGCACCCGGACGAGTTGCGCACGCCGCTGCGCGCGATGCGGTCCGGCGATGCGCCGGCGCACGCGCTGCCATAGCGTGCCCTGCCAATCGTGCACTTTCGCGCCGCTTTCCCAGGCGGCGATCCAATCCGGCCGGTAGGTCAGATATTGCGCGTAGACGCCAGCCAGCCGATCGGCCAATTGGAAACGCCGCCGTTCGCCATCGCCGCCATCGAGCAAACCCCGCACGCGCGCATCGTCCAGCGCCGGCAACAGCGCGTGGATATGCCAGCGCAGATTTTCCTGCCGGAAGGCGGCATCGGATTTGTCGCCGAGCGCGCGTTCGGCCGCGCGTTCAAGCCATTGCCACGGCTGGATCAGATCGAAATTCGCCGCGATGCCGCGTGGTCCGCGCCGCGCGAATTCGCCGAGCAGCCAGCGCCCGAGTCCCGGATGCGCAACCACGATAGTCTGTGCTGCCAGTACATGCCGCGGCCGTTCGGATTCGAGCGCGTCGAACAGCTCGCGGGCGAGCGCTTCCGTGCGGCTGTCGCGGTGGACGAAGAATCCGCTCATGCGGCGATGATACCGGTATCCGTCTCAGCGGCTGCGATCAGTCTTCGCGCCAGTACGGATGCCGGTCGACGCGGCCTTGTTCGATCACGCGCGGCGCGGCGTCCGCCGCAATGCGGATTTTCACGAACCCGGTTTGCGCCGTGTCCAGCAAATCCACGTCCGCGTCGAGGTACCGCGTAACCACACCCGGATTAGGGTGATGGAAACGATTCAGATACCCCGTCGAAATCAGGCCCAACGCTGGATGCAGCGCGGCGATGAATTCCGCGCTCGAAGAGGTCTTGCTGCCGTGATGCGGCACCTGCAACACGAGTTGCGGCGCAGCCGGCGCAAGCGCTGCGGCAACTTCCGCCTCGACGGCCTTGGTGATGTCGCCGTCGAGTATCAACTCACCCATGCCGCTGCGCACATCGAGCACGCAGCAACGATCGTTGCCGATCGAGGACAGCGGTTCGCGCGGATGCACGATGCGGAACGCGACGCCGTTCCAGTTCCAGGATTCGCCGGCCAAACATTGTGCCGCAGGAATCTGCAACCGCTCCGGTTGGCCGGATTCCACCGCCATCCCCGGCCACGCCGCAACGATCGCCGCCGCACCGCCGGCGTGATCGTTGTCGCCATGACTGACGATCAACCGGTCGATACGCTCGATGCCGAGGGCATGCAGTGCCGGCACGACCGTGGCCTCGCCAAAATCGAAGCCGGACGGAAACTTTGCGCCGGCGTCGTAAACCAGCGCATGATCGCGGGTGCGAACGACGACGGATAATCCCTGTCCGACGTCGAGCATGTAGGCCATGAATTCGCCGTCGGCCAACGCAGCGCGCGCGGGCCACAGCAACGGCAGGAACAGGAACGCCCCCAGCGCCCGCGCCGGAATCCCGCGTGGCATCAGCAGCCACAACGCACCGAGCATGGCCAGCGCCAGCGCCCAAGCGGAGGGTTCCGGGAAATACCACAGCGCGCCCGGCCACGTCGCCATTTTTTCCAACAGCCACCACAGTCCTTGCATCGCCCAGCCGGAAACTTGCAGCAGCGGCACACCGAGCGCGGGAAAAACCAGCACGAGCAGCGACGCCACCACGGTGAGTGGCAGCACGAAGAGACAGATCCATGGCACGGCAATGAGATTGGCAATCGGGCCGACCAGCGAACTTTGCCCGAAAAACCAGATGCCAAGCGGCAGCAGCCCGATACTCGCCACGCCTTGCGCAGTGACGAGCTCGCGCAGCCAGCGTCGGCGTTCGTTGCTGCCGCCCAGGCAGAACATGAGCCATGCCACACCGACGAAAGACAGCCAGAATCCGGCGCTGAGCACGCAGGCGGGATTCCACGCCAGCAGCGCGATAACGGCCAGCACGAGGCCATGCACCGGCGCGCGTGCGCGGCGCGCAAGGCTGGCGACCAGCAAGGCCGCGATCATCACCAGTGCGCGGCGCGTGGGCAGGCCGAATCCGGCGATCAGCGCATAGGCGACGGCGAAGGCGAGGCTGGCCACCGCTTCGATCAGCGGCGCGGGCCAGCGCAGGGTCAGGCGCGGCGCGAGTTTCCAGAACACACGCACCAGCAGCACGCCGAAACTCGCGAACAGCGCGATATGCAATCCGGAAATTGCGATCAAATGCGGAATGCCGGTGGCGCGCGCGACCGCCCATTCGCGTTCGTTCATCGCGTGCTGGTCGCCGAACGCGAGCGCGCGCAGCAAATGCGCGCCGGACGTGTCGCCGAGCGTGGCGTCGATGGCGTTGCCGATGCGTGCGCGCAGACGGTCGACGCAGAACAGCGCGGCGCCGGCTTCATGATTTTCCGCCGATTCGCGTACATACCCGGTGGCGACGATGCCGGCTTCCAGCGCATAGCGTTCGAAATCGAAACCGCCGGGATTGACGCCGCCGCGCGGACGCTTCAGGCGCACCTGCAGACGCCAATCCGAACACGGCGCGATGTCGGGCACGGCATCGGATCCGGTGTCGTACCAGGCCAGGCGGAGCCGACCGGCAAACGCGATGGGCTTGCCGCTCTGCGTCGCCGAATCTGCATCGAACTCGAAGCGCGTGGCGTCGTCCTGCGCGCGCGGCAAGCCGTGCACACGGCCGCTGACGACGATGTCCGCGCCTTCCAGTACATGCGGCAGGCGTTGCGAAAGCGCCAGATCCGCGCGCCACATCGTCCAACCTGCTGCGAGCAGGAAGAATCCGAGCCAGCGCAGACGAGGAACTCCGGCGATCAGGGCAATGCCGGCGAGTGCGACCAGCGCGTCGATCCACTGCGCGGGCAATGCCGGTAGCGTTTGCACGGCGAGCGCGCCGGCGAGCAGGGCCAACGCCGTAGCTGGACGAAACAGTTCCGCGAGTGGAAATCGGATGCGCAACGCTGCCCCACCCCCTACGTTCGTGCGAGCGCTTTGCCCCCTCTCCCGCTGGCGGGAGAGGGTTGGGGTGAGGGTGGTTCACGTTATCGAGATGACGGCACCCACCCTCATCCGCGCCTGCGGCGCGTGCGCGGGGAATCCAGGAGCCGGGGAAGGCGGATGTTGCGTGTCGTTCCGATTGCGGCATCCCTGCAGTCTGGATCCCGGCATTCCCTGCCGGGATGACGGGCAGGAACTCAAAGCGCGAGCGCTCGCCCGCCATCGACGCGCAGAATCTGTCCGGTGGTGAATTTCGCGTCGCGCAGCAGGAACAGCACGGCGCTGGCCACGTCCTCGGGCGTGCCGGCGCGCTGCAGCGGCGTGCGCGCGACGAGTTCGGCCTGATCCGCATAGGCCTTGCCGGATTCCGGCCACAGCACGGCGCCCGGCGCCACGCCATTGACGCGCACCTCGGGCGCGAGTTCGCGCGCCAGCGCCAGCGTCATCATCGCCAGCGCGGCCTTGGCCATGCAGTACACCGGATGACCGGGCAGCGG
>JAGWXP010000062.1 GCA_018969845.1 Lysobacteraceae bacterium
GACGGCAAGGCCCGCCGCGTCGCGGTCGAGGTGATGCTCGGCACGCCGCTGGTGCAGGACTACATCCGCAAGGGCGAGGTGCACAAACTCAAGGACGTGATGAAGGAATCCACCAACCTCGGCATGAAGACCTTCGACCAGGCCCTGTTCGAGTTGTATCAGGCCGGCGAGATTTCCTACGAGGATGCGCTGCGTTACGCCGACTCGGCGAATGAGGTGCGCCTGAAGATCAAGCTCGCCCAGGGCGGCGACGCGCACACGCTGTCGCAGGGGATGGACGGGGTGGAGTTGGTCGAGACCTGAGTGCGTCTTCAGTCCCGCTCCAGCAATTCGGCCAGCACGGCCATGCGCACGAGCACGCCGTCGGCGACTTGCTGGAGGATCAGCGATTGCGGGCCGTCGGCGACGTCGGACGCAATTTCCACGCCGCGGTTGATCGGGCCGGGGTGCATGACCAGGCAATCCGGCGCGGCGTTGCGCAGGCGCTGGGTGGACAGTCCATAGCGCTGGAAATATTCGGCTTCGGAAGGAATCGCCGCGGCCTGCATGCGTTCCTTCTGCAGGCGCAGCATGATCGCAACGTCGGCGCTGGCGATGGCCGCGTCGAAATCGTGAAAAATGCTGCATTGTGGAAACTCGCCGGGATCGGGCGCCAGTTCCGCCGGCGCGCACAGGCGCAGCTCGCGCACACCGAGCGCGGAGAATGCGTGCACGTCCGAGCGCGCCACGCGCGAATGGCGGATATCGCCGCAGATCACGATGCGCAGTGCGGAAAAATCCTTGACATGCCGACGCAGGGTCAGCGCGTCGAGCAAGCCCTGCGTCGGATGCGCGCGGTTGCCATCGCCGGCATTGAGCACGGCGGCGGCGCTGTGCAGGTGTTGCGCGATGAATTCGGGCGTGCCGGATTCCTTGTGGCGCACGACGAAGGCGTCGCAGTGCATGGCTTCAAGCGTGTGCACGGTGTCGAGCAGGGTTTCGCCCTTGACCGTGGACGAACTGGCGATGTCGAAATTGATGACCTGCGCACCGAGCCGCTGCGCGGCAAGATCGAACGAGGTGCGCGTGCGCGTGGACGGCTCGAAGAACAGGTTGATCACCGTGCGTCCGGCGAGCAGATCGAGCCGGCGCGTGCCGCCGCGGCTTTGCGCGCGCAGGGCTTCGGCGCGGTCGAGCAGGGCGCAGATCGTCGTGCGCGGCAAGCCCTCGAGCGTGAGCAGATGGCGCAGGCGGCCGTCGGCGTCGAGTTGCGTAGCTGGAGGTGATTGATTCATTGGAATCCTTAATTTACTCGTCATTCCGGCATGGAATGCCGGAATCCAGTTGCCACGGATGGCATCCATGCAGTCTGGATGCCCCTCGGTCGGCTGTCGCCGACACTCGACCCTGCCGGCACGCCGGGTCATCTACTTGCGAAAGTCTCAATAATCATCCCGCAACCACTGCTCCACGATCACTTCCGCGGCGACCGCGTCGATGGCGGTGGCGTGTTTGCGCCGTGCCGATCCGCTCGCGCGGCGCTGCGCGAAGCGCTGCGCGGCGTCGCGCGAGGTCAGGCGTTCGTCCACGAGCCGTACCGGCAGCCGGAAACGTTCGCCGATCTGCGTGGCGAAGGCGCGCGCGGCGGCGCTGTTTTTCTGTTCCGCACCATCCATTGTCAGCGGCAGGCCGACCAAGAGAACCTGCGGCCGCCATTCGCGCACCAGAGCATCCACGCGCGCCCAGTCGGGACCCTGTTCAGCATTCACGACGATGCCGAGCGCGCTTGCCGTGCCGGTCAGCGCATTGCCGACCGCCACACCGATGCGGCGCGCGCCGTAATCGAAGCCGAGGGCGGTCGAGATCGTGTCAGGCGTGGCCGGCATAATCGGTCAGGCTAGCGATATCCACCCCGACCAGATTCGCCGCCGCTTCCCAGCGCGTCTCCAGCGCAGCGGAAAACAGGATCGCCTCATCCGCCGCGCAGGTCAGCCAGGCGTTTTCCTTCAGTTCGTTCTCGATCTGGCCCGGGCTCCACCCGGCATAGCCGAGCGCCACGATCGCGTCGCGCGGGCCGTTGCCTTCGGCCATCGCGGCGAGCACGTCGCGCGAAGTCGTCACGCACAGACGCTCGGAGATCTTGTATGAGGATTCCCAGTCGCCCGGTGGCGCGTGCAGCACGAAGCCGCGTTCGGGCTGTACCGGCCCGCCGATCAGCACCGGCGCTTCGTTGACCCGGCTGAGCGACGACTTGATGTTCATTTGCGCGAGCACGTCGCCGAGCCGGTATTCGGACAGGCGGTTGACGAGCAAGCCCATCGCGCCGTCCTCACCGTGCTGGCACACGTAAGCCACGCAGCGCCGGAACAGCGGATCACGCGTGCCCGGCATCGCGATCAGGAACTGGTTGGCGAGCGATGCGGATTGTTGCATGCGGTCATTGTAGCGCCTGGACGCTCAGCGGTTGCGCAGGATATCGCCCGGCAAAAACTGCCACGTGCGGGTGATGTACAGCTCGTCGATGTTCTCGTCCTTGGGGATCGGCGGAAACGGCGCGGCCAGGCGCACGATGCGGATCGCGGCGTCGTCGAGGATCCGGTGTCCGCTGGACTGGATCACATCAACGCTCTTGATTGCGCCGCTGCGTGCGAGCGCGACCGTGAGCACGAGCTGGCCGTGCATGTGTTCGCGGCGCGCTTCGTCGGGATAATTGAGGTTGCCGATGCGCTCCACCCGCGCGACCCAGGCGGCCATGTAGGCGGCGTAGGCGTATTCCTTGGTGTTGGCCGAAATGTATTTCTTGTGCGGGCGTTTGGCGTAGGCCTGGCTTTCGCGCTGGATCTCGGTGGCGAGTTTGGCCATTTCGAGTTTCGCTTGTAGCAGGTCGTGCAGGGTCGGCTGCGGCAACGGCGTTTGTTCAGGCGTTTCGTGCTCGGTGCGCACGGAAAAATCCGATCGCGGCGCGGTGAGCAGTTCGCGCATCGTCGGCGGCGAAGGCCGCGGCGCGGAGGCGCGCAACGGACGCGGCGCGATGCCCGGATCGGGTTTGTTCACCGGGCTCGAGACCAGCGCGCTCGGGCGCAACGCGCGTTCGCTGTCGCCGCCGCCGGTGTTGTTGGCCTGGGCGAGAAAATCCGCGTGCGCGGGTTTCTGGCCCGACGCCGACTGCACCAGGATCACGTCGAGCGAGGGCAGGCTCGGCGCGGGTTTTTCGTAAGCGAAGGTGAGCCCCAGCGCGAGCACGCCGTGGAAGATCAGCGAGAACAGGAAGGTCACGCTGAAACGCTCGCGGCTGCCGATGGCAGGAGCCGCCGCGCTCACCGACGTTTGGCCTGGATGACGTCGAACAATTGCCCGGCAATATTCAGCCCGAACTGGGCATCCAGCTCGCGGATGCAGGTTGGCGAGGTGACGTTGACCTCGGTGAGGAAACCGCCGATCACGTCCAGGCCCACGAACAACATGCCGCGCGCGCGCAGTTCGGGCCCCAACTCGTGCGCAATCCAGCGCTCGCGCTCGGTCAGCGGCAAGCCCACGCCCTTGCCGCCGCGCGCGAGGTTGCCGCGGAATTCGTCGCCCTGCGGCACGCGCGCCAGCGCGTACGGAACTGCTTCGCCGTCGATCAGCAGAATGCGCTTGTCGCCGTCGCGGATTTCCTCGAGATAGCGTTGCGCCATTGCGAACTGGCGGCCGTTATCGGTGAGTGTTTCCAGGATCACGTTGAGATTCGGATCGCTGCGCGCGCTGACGAAGATCGAACGCCCGCCCATGCCGTCGAGCGGCTTGAGCACGATGCGGTCGTATTCGGCGGCGAAGCGTTTGAGTTCGGCCGCATCGCGCGCGACCAGGGTCGGCGGAATGCATTGCGGGAAACGCAGCGCGAAGAGTTTTTCGTTGGCGTCGCGCAAGGCCCGCGGATCGTTGACCACGAGCGCGCCACCGGCCTGCGCGAGTTCGAGCACCATCGTGTCGTACAGGTATTGCGCATCGAACGGCGGATCCTTGCGTGCCAGGATCACGTCCACCGCACGCAAATCGCGCCAGTGCGGTGCGTCCAGTTCGAACCAGCCGCTGGCGTCGTCGCGCACGCGCAAGATCCGCGTCTGCGCCCACGGCACCGAGTCTCGGATGGCCAGCGAGGACTGGGTCAGGTACAGCAACTCGTGACCGCGGCGTTGCGCTTCCAGCAGCATGGCGAAACTGGAGTCCTTTTCGACATGGATGGACTCGATCGGGTCCATCAGCACGGCCACGCAAAAGCTCATGCGGGCTTGCTCCGAGGCGCGCGGGCGTTGGCACGGGATGTGCTGGTTTTTTGTCGCATTGTTTGCGGCATTGCAGAAACACGCAACGGTGGATACGGGGCTATACTAGCATCGCGACGTGCTGGGCGAGGCGCGCATTCGCTGGCGAAAGCCAGCCATGGCGCCAAGTTTTTCCCAAGCAAAAATGACGAGTTAGCGGATTTACTTGACATATTTGCTAAGTATTGGTTAAACAGGCTCGGAACAGGCGCGATGGCGGCTTCGCGCGGTGCCCGGCACAGCGTGCGGGCTTCGTGGCGGAACCGATCCGCACATCATGCACTCCTTGCGGTTGGGGGTTTTGGACGTGGAACACACTGAGAAAGATGGCAACCTGGCCGGCCTGAAGGTCATGGTCATCGACGACTCGAAAACAATCCGCCGCACTGCCGAAACCCTGCTGAAGAAGGAAGGCTGCGACGTCGTCACCGCGACTGACGGATTCGAGGCGTTGGCGAAGATCTCCGATCAGCAGCCGAACATCATCTTCGTCGACATCATGATGCCGCGCCTGGACGGCTACCAGACCTGCGCGCTGATCAAGAACAACCAGATGTTCAAGTCCACGCCGGTGATCATGCTGTCCTCCAAGGATGGTCTGTTCGACAAGGCGCGCGGCCGCATCGTCGGTTCCGAACAATATCTGACCAAACCGTTCACCCGCGAAGAACTGCTCGGCGCGATCCGCCGGCACGTCGCGCCGAAGTGAACGCGGAGGCCATCCGGGCAAACAAGGGGCAAACGATGGCGCATATTCTCATCATCGACGATTCGCCGACCGATGTGCGCGTGTTCACCACGCTGCTGGAAAAGAACGGTCACCGTGTAAGCAGCGCGGCCAGCGCGGAGGAGGGCATTGCCGCGGCCAAGCGCGATCGCCCGGACCTGGTGATCATGGATGTGATCATGCCCGGCATGAACGGCTTCCAGGCCACGCGCACGCTCAGCCGCGACACGGACACGTCCGCGATCCCGATTCTCATCGTCACCACCAAGTCGATGGAAACCGATCGCGTCTGGGGCCTGCGTCAGGGCGCGAAGGATTTCATGGTGAAACCCGTTGCCGAGTCCGAATTGCTCGGCCGCATCCAGAAACTGCTTGCGGGCTGAGCGCCGATGGCTGCCGTCTTCGACTCGCCGCTGCTGTCCCCGTTCGAGGCGCTTGCCGATTACGAGCGGCGCAGCCTCGCGCACGTGGCCGGCATGCCGGAGCAGATCGAGGCGCCGGGTCTGTGGCGCGGCATCGGCTTTCGCATCGGCCAGCGCTATCTCGTCAGCGGCATCAACGAGGTCAACGAAATCCTCACTCCGCCGGCGCTCACCATCGTGCCCGGCACGCGCGGCTGGCTGCTCGGCGTGGCCAATGTGCGCGGCAACCTGGTGCCGGTGATCGACCTCAAGCAGTACCTGGAGGGTGAACGCACCCAGATCACCGACGCCAGCCGCGTGCTGCTCGTGCGCCAGGCCGGTGGCAGCGTCGGCCTGCTGATCGACGAGGTGCTCGGCCAGCGCAGCTTTTCCGAAGAGCAGCGCGCCGAGGCCATCGGCGAGGACGACGAGCACTATGGCCGTTTTGTTGGCGAGAAATATCCGTTGGGCGAAATGCATTGGGGCCAGTTCAGCATGGCGACCTTGGTGCGTTCACCCGACTTCGTACAGGCCGCGGCTTAGCGCAGCGGTCATCGCAGCTTGCAAGGGGCATAAGTTATGAGCGTGACGACAGGCGCAGTGGGCGGTAAGGAACGGGCAGGCGCCAATACCTTGCTCGTGGTGTTGCTGGTAGCGGCGATTGTGGTCGCCGTGCTGGACTTCGGCTGGCTGACCTACAACGCGTCGCAGGACGCCAAGGCCAGCGCCCTGGTCACCAAGATCCAGGTGCTGTCGCAGCAGGTGTCGACCGTTGCCAATGCGGCCGCGGGCGGCAACATCGATGCGTTCAAGAGTCTGGAACAGACGCGCAACACGATCGACGATCTGCTCAACAAGCTCAGCAAGGGCGACAAGACCACGGGCATGCAGGGTTACGGCGACGTGGCCGGCGTGGCCAAGGAAATCGCCGATCTGGACAAGGCCTGGCAGCCGCTCAACACCAATGCGACCAAGATTCTCGACTCCAAGGAGCAGGTGCTCAACAGTACCGCGGTCGCCGCCGACTTCAACAGCAAGATGCCGGTGCTCAACTCGCGCATGGACGAGGTGGTCAAAATCCTCACCGACAAGAACGGCTCGCCCAGCCAGGTGATGATCTCCTCGCGCGAGATGCTGCTCGCCGACCGCATGCAGCGCCGCGTGCAGACCATCGTGCAGGGCGGCGAAGAAGCGCAATCGGCCGCCGACGGCCTGCAACGCGACGCGCAGTTCTACGGTGCGGTGCTGGCCGGTCTGATCAGCGGCAATCCGGATCTGAACATTCGCGCGATGGACAACCCGAACGCGCGCCAGATTCTCACCGACATGAACAAGCAGTGGACCGATCTCGTCAGCGACCCGGTCAAGAAGCTGCTCGACTCCGCCTCGGCGCTGCAGGACGTGAAACAGGCGGCCGACCAGACCTCGATCGACTCGCAGACCATGCTGCTCAAGGCCGATCCGGTTTCCGTACGTCTGGGCGAACTGCAATCCAAGCGCGTATTTCCGAACCTTCTCATCGGCGTCATCGCGGCGATCGCGGCGATTGTCCTGGTCTTTCTGATGATCTTCAGCCAGATTCGCAGCCAGCGCCAGCGCTACCAGGTCACCGCCGAACTGAACCAGCGCAACCAGGAAGCCATTCTGCGCTTGCTGGACGAGATGGGATCGCTGGCCGAAGGCGATCTGACCGTAAAGGCGACCGTGACCGAGGACATCACCGGCGCGATCGCGGACTCGGTCAACTTCGCGGTCGAGGCGCTGCGCTCCCTGGTGACGACGATCAACGACACGGCCCTGCACGTGTCGACCTCGGCGCAGGAAACCCAGGCCACCGCCATGCACCTGGCCGAAGCCGCCGAGCATCAGGCGCAACAGATCACTTCGGCTTCGGCCGCGATCAACGAAATTGCTGTCTCCATCGACGAGGTGTCGAAGAACTCGGCCGAGTCGGCCGACGTGGCGCAGCGCTCGGTGCAGATCGCGTCCAAGGGCGCCGGCATCGTGCGCCAGACGATTCAGGGCATGGACTCGATTCGCGACCAGATCCAGGAAACCTCCAAGCGCATCAAGCGCCTGGGCGAATCCTCGCAGGAAATCGGATCGATCGTCGAGCTCATCAACGACATCGCCGAACAGACGAACATTCTGGCCTTGAACGCCGCCATTCAGGCCGCGTCCGCCGGCGAGGCGGGCCGCGGATTCGCGGTCGTCGCCGACGAAGTGCAGCGACTGGCCGAACGCGCTTCGGGCGCCACACGACGCATCGAAACGCTGGTGCAGACGATTCAGGCGGATACCAACGAAGCCGTCACCTCGATGGAACAGACCACGTCCGAAGTGGTGGCCGGCGCACGCTTGGCCGAAGACGCGGGTCTGGCCCTGGGCGAGATCGAAAAGGTATCGAACGACCTCGCCGACCTGATTCAGAACATTTCCGAAGCGGCGCGTCAGCAGTCCGCCGCGGCGACGAATATTTCCGCGACCATGAACGTGATTCAGGAAATCACCACGCAGACCTCGGTCGGCGCCAGCCAGACCGCCGAGTCGATCGGCAACCTGGCGCAACTGGCAGCGGATCTGCGCCGTTCGGTGGCGGACTTCAAACTGCCGGCGTAAGGATGAGCCGAATCTTCCCGCAAGGGTGGTGACGATGAACGCGGGTTGCTGGGCGCACAAGGTGTTGGAGGCCGATATCGGGCATGACGTTTGCCGCCGGGAACTGGTCGCCGCTTGCGTCCCTGCCGGGCATGGACGACAGCGAGTTCGAGCGCTGGGCGAGTCTGCTCGAGAAGCGCACGGGCGTTGTCGTGCCGCTCAAGCGCAAGGCGTTTCTGGTCACCAGCGTGCGCGGACGCATGCGCGAGACCGGACATGCGGATTTCGAGGCCTATTTCCGCGATCTGCAAAAAGTCCCCGAAGGCGCGATCGAGTGGACCACGCTGGTCGATCGCCTGACCGTGCACGAGACGCATTTCTTCCGGCATCCGCCGTCGTTCGCGCTGATCGCGCGCGACTGGCTGCCACTGCTGGCCACCGATCCGGCGCGCACCGCGCTGCACGCCTGGAGCGTGGGTTGTTCCAGCGGCGAGGAGGCCTACACGCTGGCCATGGTGCTGGATCGGCATCTGGCCGAGCGCGGCGGCAAATCCTATTTCGGCGTTACCGCGACCGACGTGAGTCTGCCGGCCTTGGCCGTTGGTCGCGCCGGCCTTTACCCGCGCCAGAAAATGGACGAGATTCCGGACGAGTACCGCAACCGCTACTGCGAGCCACTGGATGCGGACAGCTTCCGCATCCGCGAATCGCTGCGCAAGCGTGTCGGCTTCGCCCAATTCAACCTGCTCGATGCGGTGGGCGCATCGATGAAACGGCTGGATCTGATTTTCTGCCAAAACGTATTGATCTACTTCGCCCGCGAGCGGCGCCGCGACCTGTTGGCCACACTCGCGAACCTGCTCAAGCCCGGTGGCTTGCTGGTGCTCGGGCCGGGCGAAGTGACGCAGTTCGCGCACGCGCAACTGGCGCGCGTGGACAATCGCAATGTGCTGGCCTTCCGGCGCACGAGTTGAGAGAAAGACCATGAAACTGCAAGACGACAACATCGACTTCACCACGCTCAACTGGGTCAAGCAGGAGCTGGACGAAACCCTCAAGCAGGCGCGCCAGTCGCTCGAGGCCTACGTCGAGGATCCGGCCGACTCGAGCCTGATGCGCTTCTGCGCTACCTACCTGCACCAGGTGCAGGGCACCTTGCGCATGGTCGAGTTGTATGGCGCGGCGATGGTCGTGGAAGAGATGGAGCGGGTCGCCCTGGCGCTGCTCGACGGCCAGATCAAGGCCAAGGACGACAGTTATTCGGTGCTGATGCGCGGCATCGTGCAACTGCCGGACTATCTCGAACGCCTGCAGAGCGGCCACAAGGATATTCCCATCGTCCTGCTGCCGCTGCTCAACGACCTGCGCGCCACGCGCGGCGAAAAGCTGCTGACCGAATCGGTGCTGTTCTCTCCGGACTTGTCCGCACCGCTGCCAACCGCCGCGGCCGGCGCCGCGCAGACCACGCCCGAGCTGGAATTGAAGGCGGAAGCCGCACGCCTGCGCTCGGCGTTCCAGTTGTCGTTGCTGCGCTGGATCCGCGACGACAATGCCGCCGAGCAGCTCAGGCGCATGACCGAGGTGCTCGACCGTCTGCGCAATGCGTGTACGCAGGAAGACGCGCGCCGCCTGTGGTGGGTCGCGGCCGGCGTGCTCGAAGGCGTCGCCGCCGGCGCAGTCGAGGCCAATCCCGCGGTGAAGCTGCTGTTCGGCAAGGTCGACCGCGAGATCAAGCGCCTGGTCGACACCGGCGAAGCCGGATTCCGCGTCGCGACGCCGGCCGAATTGACCAAGAATTTGCTGTTCTACATTGCCCATGCCGGCGCCGGCGGCGAACGCGCCGCCGCGATCCGCACGACGTACAAACTCGACACCCTGCTGCCGAGCGAGAAGGAGCTTGAACACGCCAAAGGCTCCATCTCTGGCCACAACCGCAGCCTGCTCGACACCGTCTCGGTCGCGATCAAGGACGATCTGATGCGCGTAAAAGAAGCGCTGGACATCTTCCTGCGCGCGCAGAATCCGGATCCCGCCGAACTCATGGCGCAGGCCGATGTGCTCGATCGCGTTGCCGACACCCTGGGCATGCTCGGTCTGGGCGTGCCGCGCCGGGTGGTGATGGAGCAGCGCAAGGTCGTCGAGGAGATGGGCAACAAGTCGCGCCCGGCCGATGAACCCACTCTGCTCGATGTCGCCGGCGCCTTGTTGTACGTGGAAGCTTCACTGGACGACCATATCGACCGCCTCGGCGCCGACACCGGCACGCCAACCGGCGCCAGCCCGCAGGGCCTGGAGTTGCCCAAGGCCGAGGCGCGCAAGATTCTCGATGCGCTGATGAAGGAAGCCACGGCCAACATCGGCCAGGCGAAACTCGACATCGTCGCCTTCATCGAATCGCCGTGGGATCACGCCAAGGTCGAACCGATTCCTGCGCTGCTCGACGAGATTGCCGGCGCGCTGCGTATCCTGGATCTGAACGATGCGGCGCAACTGATGAAGGGCATCGTGCGCTTCATCCAGGTCGAACTATTGCGTCACCGCCGCGTGCCGACTGCCGAGCAGATGGACAAGCTCGCCGATGCGCTGGCGTCGATCGAGTATTACCTGGAAGCCACGCGCGACCAGCGCGGCGGCCGCGAACGCATTCTCGACGTGACCCGGCAGAGTCTGACCGCACTCGGCTACTGGCCGGTGCCGCCCGACGACGGCGGCGACGGACTGCCGTCCGTGCCGCCGCTACCCGCGCGTGCCGTCGTTGCGCCGGCTTCCGCGACCGCCGCGGCGTTCAACGCGCCACTGCCGCCTGCCGCGCCTGCGGCCTCGCCGGCTGCGATTGCGATGGCGGACGCCCATCAGGGCGACTATCCGCGCTGGGGCGAGGATCTTCCCGCCAGCGGCGAAGCGGGGCTGAAGCCCGAGGCGGGTGCGGCCGAGAATCCGGCGGAGATGCCGAGCATCGAGCTGACCGACGAAAGCATTGACGAGTACATTGCGCGCATGGACAAGGGCGAGGAATCGCCCGCGCTCGCAGAACCCGCGCCAGCACCGGCGCGCGCGGCCGAAATCGAACCGGCCGTCGACGTGGCGCCGGGCAAGGGCCTTGAGGATCTGGTCGTCGGCGAACTGCCGGCAGAGCAAGCACCCGCGCACGATCTGGCTGGATTGCGTCTGATCGAAACCCAGGCCACCGCGACGCCGGCGCCGGACGTGCGCTACGTCGAGATCGAGGAGGAAATCGAGGAAGAGGTGGCAGATACGGAAGGCGCGGCCGTGGTGCCGGACGCCAGCTTCAGTACGGTGCCGTCGGACGACATCGACGAGGAAATCCGCGAGGTTTTCGTCGAGGAAGTGCAGGATGAAATCGACAATTTGGGCCGCTGTCTGCCGGCTTGGAAGGCCGATGTGCATGATTTCGAGAAACTCAAGCCGATTCGGCGCTCGTTCCATACCTTGAAAGGTTCTGGCCGCCTGGTCGGCGCGCTGGCGCTCGGCGAGTTCAGCTGGAAGGTCGAGAACATGCTCAATCGCGTGCTCGACAAGACCATTCCGCCGGGGCAGGCAGCGCAGGCGCTGGTGGAAACCGCGATCGGCGCGTTGCCCGAATTGCTGCGCGCGCTGCGCGGCGAAGGCAATCCCAATGCGGATATCGGACAGGTCATGGCCGTGGCCGACCGCATCGCTGCGGGCGAGGAGACCTACGTTCGCAGCAGTGCGCCCGCACGCACCCGGAAAGTCAGGCGCTTGGTCAAGCGTCTGGTGCCGGTCGTGGATGAAATCCCAGCCGCCGCCGCTTCCGCCGAGCTCAATGCCACCGTCGACATCGAACATGCCTTCGACGCCGCGCCGGAGGAAATCGCCGCGCTCGCGGGCGGTGACGCCGCCGCGCAGGCGGCGTTCGCCGCCGGGCCGCTGCCGAACGTGGACCCGGTCCTGTTCGAGATCCTCAAGAGCGAGGTGGCCGCGCACCTGGCCGCGATCGACGGCTATCTTGCCGAATGGCATGCCGCGCCATCGCTGCCAGTCAGCGAACCGCTGCTGCGCGCCGTGCACACGCTCAATGGCGCGATCGCGATGGTCGACATTCCCGCGATCACGCATGTGTTGGCGCCGCTGGAAGGCTACGCCAAGCGTTTGCGCGCGGGCAATCGCACGCTCGACACGGCCGGGGCCGCGGCGCTGGGCGAAGCGTCCGCGCTGGTGCGCGATTGCATTGCCGTGCTGGAAACCCCGCATCCGCAGATGCCGGACTCCGATGCGCTCGCCGCGCGCATCGCCGAATTGCGCGACCGCCTGCCCGAGCCGGAAATGATGCACGTGCTGTTTTCCGAAACGCATGCGCACGAAATCGCAGCCGCGCCGGAACATATCGAGCACAAGCCGGCCGTTGTCGAATCCGCGCCCACGCCAGACGACGAGGCCGCGTTGCTGGCCGAACTGGGTGCGCTGGAGAGCGCGGCGCACGCCGACACCGAACCGCCGCCGGCGGCCGAAGTTGCAGCGTCGGACGACGACGAAACCGCGCGCTGGCTGCGCGAATTCGAGCAGACGCAAG
>JAGWXP010000063.1 GCA_018969845.1 Lysobacteraceae bacterium
CGATCACGATCACGCGCTGCTCGGACTTGTCCGGGCTCGGTGAGAGCCGGCTGAGCGCGACGCCGATGTCCAACGGTCCGGGAATCTCGCCCTTGTCCGCGTCGTAGGCGATCGTCGCCGTATCGCCTTGCTGTGGAATCGGGCCTATGCGCGTCCACGATTTGGGACCGGTGCGCAGCAATGGCTGCACCTTCCACTCCGAGCCGGCGACCACGCCGAGCGCGGCAGCCTGCGGAAACAACGTGGTCAGGGAGAAGTCCTGCGTGACCGGATTGTGCGGATACGTCGAGATGGCGACGAAACTCGGATCGCCGATGCCGAACGCCGCACCGGCGCCGTCGACCACGGTGCCGTCGAGCACGCGCAGCGACAACGCCTTCGCGAGCGTGTCCAGTCCGGCCGTGCTGCCGGGATCGACCAGCCACAGGAAATTGCCGCCGCGCGCCAGGTAATCGTCGATCTCGGCCACCACCGGTGCCGCCAGCGGCACTTGCGGACTCGCCAGCACCAGCACGTCGACGTTCTGCGGAATATGCATGCCGGCGGTGAGGGTGAGCGAGAGCGTGCGTACGCCCTGCCCGGTCAGCAGCGCGCCGAAGTTGCCCAGGTCGGCGTTCGCCTTGCCGTCCGGCCTGCGTTCGCCATCGCCGGCAAGGAATGCGACCAGCCGCACGCGCGTGCGCGCCAGCCGCACCAGGGCGTTGTCGAACTCGCGCTCGGTCAGCACCTTGAGCTGCTCGCTGCGACCCTGGTAACGGATGTCCAGCTCGCCATCGATGCTGATGCCGGCGGCGCGCGTGGCGGCGGGGTCCGCGTCCGGATCGACGAAGCGCAACGAGATGTCGGACTTGAGGCGCTGGTAGCGCGCGAGAAAATCGGCAATCGCGCCGCGCAGTTCGACCTCATGTCCCGCGTAGGAAACAATGTCGACCGGCGCATCCAACCGATGCAGCAATTCCACGGTCCGCGCATCCAGGCTCGAACGTTGCGCGTAACTGAAATCGTGCTGCCAACCCAAACGCGTGGACAGGAACGCGACACACAGCGCCGCGGCGGCAAGCAGCGCGGCGAAGACGATATCGGCGAGGCGCGCGCGCATTCAGCCGCGTTCCCGTTCCGCGTTCAGGCGGCGCACGGCCAGCGTCAGCGCCGCGGCAGCGATCAGAACGAAGTAGACGATGTCCACCGTCGCCACGATACCGTGCAGGAAGGGTTCCAGATGCGTCGGCAGCGCCGCATAGTTGATGAAATCGCTGCTCACGCCTTCGTAGCGCGCGCCGGCATCGAGCATCCACAGCACGAGATTGAGCATCAGCGCCAATCCCGCTGCCACCGCCGGCTGATGGCAGAAACTCGAAGCGGCAATGGCAATGGCGGTCAGCGTCGCGGCGAACAACATCAGCCCGAGCAGGCCGGCGCCCAAGCGGCCCCAATCCGGATGCGTGCCGATGGCGAGACTGGCCGGCATCGCCAGCGCGAACACGATCAGCACGGCGAAGAACCCGCAGAGTGCGACGAATTTGCCGAACACAATGCGCGTGGCACCAGCGCCCGATGTCTGCAACAGCGGCAAGGTTCCGGACTGGCGTTCGCCGGCGATAGTGCGCATGCCGAGCAGCGGCACGACGATGAGCAACACACTTGCAACCGCGCGCAACAACGGCAAGGCGACGAGGTCGGTCACGCCCGGCGCCGACGGCATGCCGGCGAGCTTCGGCATCAGGCCGAGGAAACCCTGCAAGGTCAGCAGGAAAAAGTAAGCGAGTACGGCGAGCACGGCCGCCAGCAAGGCCCACGCCAGCGGCTGCACGAACAGGCGGCGCCATTCGTTGCGGACGATGGTCCGGATCATGCGGCGGCCTGCGTTTCGTCGGCGCTGGCGATGCGCAGAAATACCGATTCGAGATTGCCCTCGTGCGCGCCGGCCAGATCGGCGAGCGTGCCGTCGTAGCGCAAACGGCCACCGTGCAGGATGGTCACGCGCGTGCAGCAGGCGGTGACGTCGTGCAACAAATGCGTCGACAGGATCACCGCACGCTCGCGACCGAGTTCGCGCACCAGTTCGCGGATCGAGGCTGCCTGCACCGGATCAAGGCCGGAAGCCGGCTCGTCGAGCACGATCAAATCGGGATCGTGGATGATGGCCTGGGCGATGCCCGCACGCTGGGCATAACCTTTCGAGAGATTGCCGCACAGACGCCGGCGCACCTCGCCGAGGCCACAACGTTCGAGCACGCGACCCACTGCCGTGTGCGCGTCCGCACCGCGCATGCCGCGCAGACGCGCGCAGAACGCGAGGTATTCGTCGACGCGCAGCTCGGCATACAACGGCGGGGTTTCCGGCAGATAGCCCAGACGCCGCGCCAACCCGGGTTCCTCGTGCAGGTCGCGTCCTTCGAACAGAATCTTGCCGGCACTCGGCGCGAGCACACCCGCGATCATGCGCAAGGTCGTGGATTTGCCCGCGCCATTGACGCCGAGCAACCCGAGCACGCAGCCGCGATCAAGTGCGAAGTCCAAGCCGGCGACGATGGTGCGACCGGCGAGGCGGCGGCCGACATCTTGCAGTTGCAGCAGCGGTGCGGCCGGCATCGCGCTCAAATCTCTTCCACGCCGGTGCGCTTGCTGCGCCGGATCAGCCAGGCCACGCCGCGCAGATCCGCTATTCCCACCAACGCCCGATTCAGATTGTTGTACTTGGATGCGCCGCTCCCGCGCGGCCGATGATTGACTGGCACGCTCACCGTCTTCCATCCCGCGCGCTGCATGAGTGCAGGCAGGTAGCGGTGCATGTGGTCGAAGTAGGGCAGGTCGAGAAACGCAGCGCGTTCGATCAGCTTTATGCCGCAGCCGGTATCCGGAGTCGCATCCCGCAGCAGGCGCGAGCGGATCGCGTTGGCGAATTTCGAGGCCCAGCGTTTGCTGCCGGAATCCTTGCGGTTCACGCGCCAGCCTGCGTAAAGCTTTACCTCCGTGGAGCCCGCATCGCGCGCGGCCAGCAATTTCGGAATATCGGCCGGATCGTTCTGGCCGTCGCCGTCGAGTGTGGCGATCCACGCGCCGCGCGAGCCGCGGATGCCGGTACGGATCGCCGTGCTCTGCCCGCTTTGCGCCAGATGCCTGAGCACGCGCAATTCCGGGAATTGCGCCTTGGCCGCGGCGAGCACCACCAGCGAATCGTCGCGGCTCGCGTCGTCCACACAGACGATTTCGAAATCGACCTTGCCGCGCAACGCAGTCGCAATTTCGGTCAGCAGCGGAACGATGTTGCCGCGCTCGTTGAACACCGGCACGACGACGGAAAGATCGGGCATTGCGGGATTCCTGAATTTCCTTGGTGATGAATCCGTTCGGGCTGAGCGTAGCGCCGCAGTCGCGAAGTCATAGCCCTGAGACTGCGGCACTTCGACTTCGCCGCTTCGCGGCTACGCTCAGTGCGAACGGTTGATTCGATTATCGCGCACTGGGTTACAGCTTGTCCCCGAAATAATCGCGACACCAATCCACCACCGCCGGCATGCCCACGTCGATGCTGATGTGCGGCGCGAAGCTGAATGCCGCCTGTGCACGCTCCACGCCGGCACTGGTCTCTACCATGTCGCCCGGCTGCATCGGCCTGTCGATGCGCTGCGCTTTGCGGCCTGCGGCCTTTTCGATCACGCCGATGAAATGTTCCAGCTCGACCGGGCGGTGGTTGCCGAGGTTGTAGATCGCGCACGGCGGATTCACGCCGTCGTCGTCCGCCGTGTGGTCGAGTGCGCCGAGCACGCCGGCGACGATGTCGTCGATGTGGGTGAAGTCGCGGCGCATTTTGCCGTTGTTGAATACCTCAATCGGACGTCCGGCCAGGATCGCGCGCGAAAACAGCAACGGCGCCATGTCCGGCCGGCCCCACGGACCGTACACGGTGAAAAAGCGCAGACCGGTACACGGCAGCCGGTACAGGTGCGCATAGCAATGCGCCATCATTTCGTTCGCGGCCTTGGTCGCTGCATACAGCGACAAGGGTTGATCGATGCGTTGCGCCTCGGCGAACGGCGCGACGGCGTTGGCGCCGTACACCGACGAGGACGAGGCGTAGACCAGATGCTCGACGACGCCGTGGCGGCAGGCTTCGAGCACGTTGAGGAATCCGACGAGGTTGCTCTGCGCGTAGGCACGCGGGTTCTTCAGCGAGTAGCGCACGCCGGCCTGCGCGGCCAGATGAATCACGCGCGTTGGCTTGATTTCGACGAACAGCGCATCGAGCGCGGTGGCATCGGCCAAATCAAGCCTGCGCAAATCCAGATTCGGACACAGTGCGGCGACGCGATCGCGCTTGAGCTGCGGATCGTAATAGTCGTTGAAATTGTCGAGGCCAACCACGCGCTCGCCGCGCGCAAGCAGGCCACGGGCCACATAGGCGCCGATGAAGCCGGCCGCACCGCTAACAAGGATGGTCATGCGCAACCCAACGGCGCCGGGATTGGCGCGCGAATGGCGGATTTTAACGGTTCACGGCGCTCAGATGCGCGTTGCCGTCTGCAATGCTGCGTTCCAGATTTGCTGGACCTGGTCGAACTGACTGGCATCGTGGCCGATCATCACCAGGGTGCCGTGCGCCAGCGGCACGCTGCGGCCGAGCCAGCCGGCGTGGGCGAAATCGCTGGTTCGGCCGCTGTGATCGTCGACCAGATACATCACCGTGACCGGACCGTTTGCGCGCGGCATGACCATGTGCACCGACTTGTACTTTCCGACCGGGCAGCAGGCCACGTAACTGATGTCACTCGGCACCTGTGTCAAGTCGACGCCGCGTTGCGCAAAGGCCTTGCGCACCGCATCGGCCGCGACCGGCGCGGTGTAGGCCAGCGCGGGCGCTTCCTCACCGAGCATGTGGACGACGGCGGCATCGCCGAGCGGCTGCGCGCGGGTAACGCGCCAGCCGATGCCGACGGCAAGGACCGCGGCAGCGGCTACGGCAAGCCAGGACGCATCGCGCCGCCAGTGCCGGCGTTCGCGGCGCTGTGCGGTGGCCTGCGCGAGCAGGATGGATTCGGCCAGATGCGTCGGCGCCGGCACGTCCAGCGCGCGGCCGAGCGCTGCCTCGAACGCAAGCGCATCGGCTTGCGCATGCGCGCAGCGCGGACATTCGCGCGCGTGCGCCACGAAATCCGCATCAGCCGAGTGCGGATGGATGTTCAGTTCGCGGCGAAATTCGAGACAGTTCATGACCATTGCGCTTCTTTGACATCACCCGCGAGCATGCCTTTCAATTTCTGCCGCGCGCGGAACACCTGGGTCATCACCGCGGCCGGCGTGATGTTCAGCTCCTGCGCGATTTCCTCGCAGGAAAATCCGCCGAGCACCTGCATCAGCAAAGGCTCGCGGTACTTGGCGTCCAACCGCTGCATCGCGGCGCGGATCACGCCTTCCTCGCCCGCCGCCTCGGGCGTGTATGCCTCGCGCTCATCGGCCACGTCCATTTCATCCACATCCTCGAACTGCGGCCGCTTGCGTTCGTACAGGCGCGCGTGCTCGCGGCGCAGGATCGTGATGAGCCAGGCCTTGGCCGACGCCGTGTCGCGCAGGGAATCGAGCGAACGCCAGGCGCGCAGGAAGGTTTCCTGCACCAAGTCGTGCGCCAGCGCCTCCTCGCTGCACAGCCAGTAGCCGTAACGGTACAAGTCGCCGGACAGACTGCGCACCAGCGCGTCGAATTGCCGCTGCTTGCTGCTCACGCCCGATTCAGACCCGTCGGTAGCCATCGATCTTTCAGGATTTCTCAGCGGATGCGTTCGAGGATGCCTTCGAGTTCATCGAGGCTGTGATAGGCGATTACCAGTTTGCCACGGCCGCCGCGGCCGTGCTGGACGCTGACCTTGGCGGCGAGCTTCTCGGCCAGTTCGCGCTCCAAGGCGACGATGTCGGCGTCGCGCGCCGGTCCGGATTTGGTTTTTGCCTTGCCTTTGGACGCACCTTGTGCACGGCGCGCGGCTTCTTCGAGTTCACGCACGCTCCAGCCGTGCTCGGCGGCCTGGTGCGCCAGTCGCGTGGCCAGTTTCGGTTCCAGCGTGATCAGGGCGCGGGCGTGACCCATGTCGATCTTGCGTTCGGACAGCAATTGCTTGACCGGCTCGGGCAGGCCCAGCAGGCGCAGCAGGTTGGCGACCGCCGCGCGCGAGCGGCCGATCTTGTCGGCGGCCGCCTCCTGGGTGAACTTGAATTCGGCCATGAGCTGCTTGAGCGACTGCGCCACTTCCAGCGGGGCGAGATCCTCGCGCTGGATGTTTTCGACCAGTGCGATCAACGCGACCTGCTGATCGGAAAGCTCGCGCACCAGGGCGGGAATTTCGGCCAGGCCCGCCTGCCGCGCCGCGCGCCAGCGGCGTTCGCCGCCGATGATCTCGAATTTCTGCGCGCCGGTCGCGCGCACCAGGATCGGATCCAGTACGCCGTGTTCGCGGATCGAGGCGACGAGTTCCTCGAGCGATTCCTCGTCGAAGGCCTTGCGCGGCTGGTACCTGCCGGGGTGCAGGCTGTCGAGCTTGATGAACCGATACGCGCCCTCGGATTCGGTTGCCTCGGATTCGGGCACGCCGAGCAGCACGTCCAGATCGCGCCCCAGAGCGCTGCGCTTCTTTGCCGCCATCGTAGTTTCCTTCAATTCACGTGTGCCGGGCCGACATGCGGCGCGGCGGCGCCACGCTCGCGCCGGATCATCTCGCCGGCGAGGCCGAGATAGGCGATCGCGCCGCGCGATTCGCGGTCGTACAGGTTGATCGGCTGGCCGTGGCTCGGCGCCTCGGCCAGGCGGATGTTGCGCGGGATGATCGAGCGCAGCAGCTTGTCGCCGAAGTGCTTGGTCAACTGCGCCGAGACATCATTCGCCAGGTTGTTGCGCACGTCGTACATGGTGCGCAGCAAGCCTTCGATTTCCAGGTGCGGATTCAGGCGTTGCCGGACGGCCTTGATGGTATCGAGCAGGCTGGTCAGGCCTTCCAGCGCGAAGTATTCGCACTGGATCGGAATCAGCACGCTGTGCGCGGCGGTGAAAGCGTTGATCGTGAGCAGGTGCAGCGACGGCGGGCAGTCGACCAGCACCGTGTGATAGCGCTCGCCGAGCTTGGCGATCTGCTCCTTCAGGCGCGACTCGCGCGCCAGCGCATCCATCAGTTTCAATTCCGCCGCGGTCAGGTCGCGGTTTCCGGGCAAAAGGTCGAAACCTGCCGGCGTCGTCACGATTGCCGATTCGATGGCGGCTTCCTCGAGCAGCACTTCGCAGCCGCTCGGCCTGGCGATGCGCTTGTCGATGCCCGAAGCCATCGTCGCGTTGCCCTGCGGATCGAGATCAATCAGCAGGATCTTGCGCCGCGTTTCGGCCAGCGCGGCGGCAAGGTTCACCGCCGTCGTGGTCTTGCCGACGCCGCCTTTTTGATTCGCGATGGCGATTATTCGCATCATGGGGTGGGTGCTCTCACGCGGCCTGGTCTTGCGTCCGGGTTTTGCGAATTATTGCCACCTGTCGCGCCGCGCCCAAGCCCGGCACGGCGAGCGGCGTCACGTCGGCAACGATGAAGCCTGCCGGCAAATCGAGGATTTCCTCCTTCTTGAGCAGACCCTTGAGCGCGAGCCATATGCCATCCGGCGCGAGCAGGTGTCCGCCCAGCCGCAGCATTTCGCCGAGCGTGGCGAAGGCGCGCGCCGTGATGCAAGCGTACTGGCCGCGCGCATCCTCCACGCGCGTCTGCTCGACGCGCGCGTTGGTCAGCCCCAGCGTGCGCACCGCTTCGCGCAGGAAACGCGCTTTCTTGCCATTGCTGTCGATGAGAACGTGAAGACGTTCGGGGGCGAGGATTGCCAGCGGAATGCCGGGCAGGCCGGCACCGGTGCCGAGGTCCGCGAGCGAATCGCCGCGCACCAGCTTGGCCACAGCCAGCGAGTCGAGCAGATGGCGCGCGATCATGTCCTGCGGCAAGCGCACGGCTGTCAGGTTGTAGGCGGCGTTCCAGCGCGTCAGCAATTCCAGATAATCGAGCAGGCGCTCGAGCGCCTCCGCGCCGGGCGCAAGGCCCAGTTCGGCGATTCCCGCCTGCAGGCGGGCATAGAGGTTGGCGCGGTCGGCGATGCTCATGCGGACAGAACCCGCGCACGGCGCAGGGCCCGCAAGTATCCGTGGCTTGTGGCGGAAAATCCAGCGGCGGCGGGTCAGCCGGCGCTCAACTGCACACGGGTGACGAGCACTCCGCGCACATTCAGATCGCGGTTGAGTTCAGCTTTCAGGTGCGTGCTGCGTGCGCCGATGTCGTCCTCTGCGCAGCTATCCCGGCTGAGCGCCGGCACGCGCTGACGCACCAGATCGGCGATGCCGTCGATCACCGCGTCGGCACGCTTGGCATCGAGCACCTGAAAGTACACGCGGCCGCACAGATGGCCGTTCGTGGTGGGCGCGGCAATGTCGACCACGTTGCCGAGCAGGCGAATCTTGTGGGTCACGCGCTCGACCAGGGGCACCACAAGGTGAACGCCTGCGCCAACGGTGCGCAAATGCCCGTCGACGCGGCGCAAGGTATAGGCCTGACCTTCCGGTATTCGGCGCAGGCATACCAGAAGGGCCGTGGTCAGACCACAAAGCAAGGCCAGCAACAGCATCGGGGCGTTCATCTTTATATCCTCTTTATCAAGAGGTTAAACGATATTACTCAAATCAATATCAAAAATGCAAGCCAGTCTCATGATGTTGGATCGGTTTCGCGCAAGTATTCCTTTTCTTCGGACAACCGTCGCTGAACCGGTTGGCATTTTCCGCGTGACGGCGCTGGCGCTTCGCATCGCCTAAAATGCCGCATCGCCTATTCGGAGCCGTCCATGGCCTTTCCCCTGACCCGCCTGCGGCGCATGCGCCGAGACGCCTTCTCCCGCGCCCTGATGCGGGAAACCGTGCTCAGGCCCGCCGACCTGATCCTGCCGGTGTTCGTCCGCGAAGGCCGCGGTGCGCACGAGCCGGTGCGTTCGATGCCGGGAGTGGAACGCGTATCGATCGACCAGTTGCTGGTGCTCGGCGAACAGGCGCAGGCGCTCGGCATTCCGGCGCTGGCGCTGTTTCCGGTCACGCCGGACAGCGCCAAGTCGCTGGACGCGTGCGAGGCGTGGAATCCCGAAGGCCTCGCACAGCGCGCGGTGCGCACGCTGAAAAAATCACTGCCGGAACTGGGTGTGATCACCGACGTCGCGCTCGATCCCTTCACCACGCACGGTCAGGATGGACTCGTCGACGCTTCCGGTTACGTGGTCAACGACACCACGGTCGCCGCGCTGGTCAAGCAGGCGCTGTCCCACGCCGAGGCCGGCGCCGACGTGGTCGCGCCCTCGGACATGATGGACGGCCGCATCGGCGCGATCCGCCGCGCACTGGAAGACGCCGGCCACATCCACACCCGCATTCTCGCCTACTCGGCGAAATACGCCTCGGGATTCTACGGACCGTTCCGCGACGCGGTCGGCTCGGCCGCCAATCTGGGAAAAAGCAACAAGTATACTTATCAGATGGACCCGGCGAACACCGACGAGGCGTTGCGCGAAGTCGAGCTGGACCTTGCCGAAGGCGCGGACATGGTGATGGTCAAGCCCGCCTTGCCTTATCTGGACGTCGTGCGCCGCGTGAAGCAGCGCTTCGGCGCGCCGACCTTCGCCTATCAGGTCAGCGGCGAATACGCCATGCTCAAGGCCGCCATCCTCAACGGCTGGCTGGATGAGCGCGCCTGCGTGCTGGAGGCGCTTACCAGCATCAAGCGCGCCGGTGCGGATGCGATCCTGACCTATTTCGCCTTGCAGGCTGCTGGCTGGTTGCGCGAATGAGCGAACCGCGTTTTGCCGTCTTTGGTCATCCCATCGCGCATTCGCTGTCGCCGCGCATCCACGCCGCGTTCGGCAAGCAGCTTGGAGTCCCGCTTCAATACACGGCGATCGACGCGCCGCCGGAAACCTTCGCAGCGCAACTGGACGCGTTCGGCAAGGCCGGCGGCAGCGGCGCGAACATCACCCTGCCGCACAAGCAGGCTGTACTGGCGTTGTGCGCGCACGTGTCGGATTTCGCGCGTCGCGCCGGTGCCGTCAACACGCTTACACGCCGCCTCGACGGCCACTGGCGCGGCGACAACACCGATGGTGCGGGCCTGGTGCGCGACATCGCCCAGCGGCACGGTCTGGACTTGCGCGAACGCCGTGGCCTGCTCCTGGGTGCCGGCGGCGCCGCGCGCGCGGCGGCTTTCGCCCTGCTCGATGCGGGCGTGGCCGAGCTGACCATCGTCAACCGCACGCCGGAGCGCGCCGACGCGCTGGCCGACGCGATCGGCGAACCGGACCGCGTGCGCACGCGCTATTGGGACGCTCTCGGTACGCTCGGCAATTTCGAGCTGATCGTCAATGCCACGTCAGCCGGTCACACGCGCCAATCGCTGCGTCTGCCGTTTGCGCTCGTCGCGCCGCGCGCGTTGTGTTACGACCTGTCCTACGGCATGACTGCCAGCGCCTTCCTCGCCTGGGCGCGCGCCGCCAAGGCCGGTTTTGCGTACGACGGACTCGGCATGTTGATCGAGCAGGCAGCCGAGTCCTTCGCCATCTGGCACGGCCGCCGTCCGGACACCGACGTCGTGTACGACGAATTCCGCGGCGAACTGCCGCTGCATGCGAGCGATTGATGGACTGCCGTGCCGGATGCGGCGCCTGCTGCATCGCGCCGTCGATTTCGTCCCCGATTCCCGGCATGCCGCACGGCAAGCCCGCCGGCGTGCGTTGTATACAATTGGATAACCTCAATCGCTGCCAATTGTTCGGCAACCCCGATCGACCGGAAGTCTGCCGGCGCCTGCGGCCGGAACCGGCGATGTGTGGTGCGAATCGCGACGAGGCGTTGACAATACTGACGCAGTTGGAAGCGGCTAGTGCGCCGGGTTGAGATACTCGTCTTTCAGCCGAACGTAATGCTTGGCCGAGTAGTACAGCGCCTCGATCTGCGCGGCGTCGAGCTTGCGCACGCAGCGCGCAGGGTTGCCGAGCCACAGCTCGCCTTCGCCGACGATCTTGCCGGGCGTGACCACCGCGCCGGCGCCGACCATCGCGTGTTTGCGCACCACCGCGCCATCGAGCACGGTGGCGTGCATGCCGATCAGGCAGGCGTCCTCGATCGTGCAGGCGTGCAATATCGCACTGTGGCCGACGGTGACGTCGGCGCCGATGGTCAGCGGAAATCCGCCGGGCGTGTAGGGGCCGTCGTGGGTGACGTGAAGCACGGCGCCGTCCTGGACATTGGTGCGCGCACCGATGCGGATGAAATTCACATCGCCGCGCACCACCGTGCACGGCCACAGCGAGACGTCGTCGCTTAGGTTCACGTCGCCGATCAGCACGGCCGCCGGATCGACGTAGACGCGCGCGCCGAGGCGCGGAAGCTGGCTGCGGTAGGGGCGGATGTTCATTCGATAACGCATCCAAGATGACAGGATTCCGTTCGTCCTGAGCGTAGCACCGAAGGTGCGAAGTCGAAGGACGCTGGCGTTTCGACTTCGCTCGCTAGGCGAGCTACGCTCAACGCGAACGGCTTTACCGACACCGATGGTAGCATTGCCCTCACACGTCTCGCGCTACACTCGCCGCATGGATACCACAACCAACTCGACCGACTTGAACACCACGCTAGCGCGCCTGCGCGCGGCGCAGAAGCGCATCGTGCCCGACTATGCGCAACGCATGAACGATCTCAAGCGCCTGCGCGCGGCGTTCAAGGCGCGCAGCGAGGAATTCGCCGCGGCGATGAGCGCGGATTTCGGCCGCCGCTCGCGGCACGAATCATTGTTGTCCGACACCTTCACCGTGCTCAAGGAAATCGACTACACGCGAGCGCACTTGCGCGGCTGGATGCGCAGTCGGCGCGCGCTGGCCGACTGGCTGTTCTGGCCGGCGACGACGCAGGTTCGCTATCAACCGCTCGGCGTGGTCGGCATCATTGCGCCGTGGAATTATCCGGTGAACTTGGCGCTGAAACCCTTGATCGCCGCGATCGCGGCGGGCAATCACGTCATGCTCAAACCGTCGGAGCACACGCCGCGCACTTCGGAATTGCTCAAGGTGCTGCTCGCCGAGGTCTTCCCGGCCGACCGCGTCGCCGTGGTGCTCGGCGGACCGGAAGTCGCCGCAGCATTTGCCGCACTGCCGCTCGATCATTTGTTCTTCACCGGCTCGACCGCGGTCGGACGCAAGGTGATGGCCGCCGCCGCGCCGAACCTGACCCCGGTGACGCTGGAACTCGGCGGCAAGTCGCCGGCCATCGTCGCGCCGGATTATCCCATCGCCACCGCGGTCGATCGTATCGCCGCCGGCAAATTCCTCAATGCCGGGCAAACCTGCATCGCACCGGATTACGTGCTGCTGCCGAAGGCGTCGATTCCGGCGTTCGTGGAAGAAATGAAAAAATATCTCGCGCAGCACTATGGCGACGATATCGCCGCGAATCCGGATTATTCGAGCATCGTCAATGCGGGCCAGTATTCGCGCCTGAAAGGTT
>JAGWXP010000064.1 GCA_018969845.1 Lysobacteraceae bacterium
ACCGCGTCGGCGCCGGCGTCGATCGCCGCCTGCAGGGCCGGCAGGTTGCCGGCGGGACAAACCAGTTGCATGGGCGCCTCGCGAAGATGGACGGCGCACGCATGGTCGCGCGCGCGCGCGGCGGCGTCCTTGACCTGGATCAGACACGCGGCGTCCGGCTATGGCGCGCCGTCGGCATGAATCGTCAAGCCGTCGATCGCGCCGGCATCGCCGAGTGCGAGCGCGAGCACGGCAGCCGGTTCGATGCGTTCCAGGCATTGCGGCTTCGGCCCCCAGCGGCAGGTCTTGCGATAGCAGTCGAGACAAGGGTGATTCGCCTGCACCGCAAAGGCACCAAGCGGGCGCACACGGCGCGGGTCGGTCGGCCCGCACAACACCCACAACGGGCGGCCCGCTGCCGCGGCGATGTGCGCGGTGCCGGTGTCATTGGCAATGACGCATGCGGCGCCCTCGCACACCGGAATGATCTCCAGCAAATCCAGGTCGGCCAGGTGCAGCGCGACACCGGGAACCCTGGTCTGGATCGCGGCAACAATGCGCACACAGTCGTCGGCTTCGGCGCGCGCACCGATGACCAGGATTCGTTGCATGCCGCGCGCATGCAACAGGAGTCCGAGTTCGGCATAGCGTTCCGCTCCCCAGCGCTTGAGCCAGCCGCCGGCTTGCGAGCCGGGCAGGAGCACCGCGTAGCGCCCGGACACGGCGCTGTGCTCGCGCAACACGGCTGCGACACGTGTGCGCTGCGCGGGCGACGGATGCAACACCGGTCGCGGTGTGCGCACGGCAATGCCGGCGCGCGCAAGCAGCGCGCGCATGCGTTGTGCGGGGTGCGGACCGGCCGCCTCCGGTGGCGCGAGCGTGTAGGGAAACCCGCGCCGGATGCCCCAGCGCTGCCGGACTTTGCCGTGCCCGAACGCCAGACACGCGAGCAGGATTCGGGTGTGATCCGAACTTTGCAGATCCACGATCAGGTCGTAGCGGGCATCGCGCACGCGGCGCAACCATTGCCAATGCGCGCGCCAGCGTTGCTTGCGATCACGCATCGGCAGAGCGAAGACCGCATCGAAACGCGGGTCGGCGGCGAACAGGCGTTGCGCGGACGGCAGCGTGTCCAGATGCAGCACCGCCTGCGGGAATTGGAGACGAATATCCTCAATGGCGGACGTCGCCAGCGCCACGTCGCCCAGTGCGCTCCATTTCAAGATCAGGATGCGGCGGATTCCAGTTTCTTGCGGCTCGCGCATCGATTTTCCGTCGCCCGGATGGTATTGCAATCTAATCGAGGCGGAGCGTGCCTTCATTGACGCAGGTCAGGGCAAGGTTCCAACGCGCACGCTGCAATGCGCAGATGATTTGCCCCCGTCTGCCACTGCTGATGATCGGGCACGATGAAGCCCTGTCGATCGTGCTCGATCAGGTTGTGAGGCTCGAACCGGAGGCCTGTCCCGTTTCCCTGGCTCGCGGGTGCGTACTGGCAAAGACGGTGCGAAGCGCAGCATCGTTGCCGCCCTTCGACAACGCGGCGATGGACGGATTCGCACTGCGCGTCGACGACCACGGAGCCCCGGCCGGCGCCGTGTTCGCCGTCAGCGGCATCCAGGCCGCCGGCGACCCCGCGCGCGGCTTCGATGGCGAAGCCGTGGAGGTGACGACGGGCGCCTGTGTTCCTGCCGGGCTCAATACCATAGTTCCGGTCGAGCAGGTCGAAGTGCAGGAACGTGACGACGCCGGAACCGTGCTGCGCATCCGCTTGCGCAACGCTGCGCCGATCCGTCAGCACATCCGCCGTGCCGGCGAGGATGTCGCACCGAACATGCCGATCATGGGTGCCGGCGAACTGGTGCAGCCGCAACATCTCATGCTGCTCGAAGCGCTCGGCCTGACTCACGTGGCGGTGACGCGCAAACCGCGCATTGCGGTGATTTGCACAGGCCGCGAACTGGTTGACGAGCCCGCGCAGGCGCTTGAATCCGGACAGATTCGCAACAGCAACGGCCCGTTCCTGGCGGCCCGGATCGCCGCCGCCGGCGCACAATGCGTATACCGGACGACCGTGGGCGACGAACCCGACCGGTTTCTCGCAGGGCTCGCGCAGGCGCAGCAGGCGCGTGCCGACATGGTGCTGAGCACGGGCGCGGTTTCAATGGGCCGCCGCGATTTCATTCCGGACGTGCTGCGGGCGAGCGGCGCAACCGTGTTATTCCATGGAGTACGGATTCGGCCGGGCAAGCCGCTGTTGTTTGCTCGTCTGTCCGACGGCGTTCCTTTTCTCGGCCTGCCCGGCAATCCGGTTGCCGCAGCAGTGGGCTTTCGCTTCTTCGCCGAACCGGCGCTGCGCGCCATGCTCGGAATGCCGCGCGAACGCCCGCTACAGGTGCCGCTCCATGCGGCGTTCGAAAAGCGCGCGCCCATGAGTTTCTACCTCAAGGCTCGGCTGTTTGCCGATGCGCAAGGTGGCCTCGGTACGACCGCACTGCCGGGGCAGGAATCGTTCCGGATTTTCCCGCTCGTTGGCGCAAACGCCTGGATCGGCATTCCCGAAGAGGCGTCGGAGATGGCTGCCGGTAGGCTGGTGGATGTCTACGGGTTGGGGCACTTGCAACCTCCCGGCATCGATTTCGAGATGAACGAGGTGATCCGATGAAAATTCAACTTCGTGGGCAATCGATGCGCCTGCGCATCGACGAAGGAGAACTCGATTCCCTCCTGAACGGGAATGGGCTCGTTAACGTCACCGCTCTTGGCACCGGCGTTGCCTATGAACAAGTCCTTCGCCTTGGCGGCGGCGATCAGGCCCGACTCGACGCAGCCGGTACGAATTGGACGCTGCACCTGCCACGCGAACACGTGCAAGGCTATGTGTCGAGACTACCTTGCCGAGAGGGGCTCACATTTACCCTGCTGGCGGATGAATCGGACGCCCTCAATATCACGTTCGAGGTCGATGTGCGCGACAGCATTTGTGTTCGCGGCATGCGTTCTGGCGTGCAAAAGTGCGTTGCCGATCCTGCGCAGTTGACCTGAGTCAAGGCGCAGCCCCGGCAAGCGCATCACGATGACAACGGGGTGACGGTATTCGCGCGCGCAAGCTTGCGAAACGCGAAGAATGCCACCCGGGTAGTGTCCAGCGGGGTTTCCAGCGATGAGCTATTTCCTTGATCGGCTCCGGTTTTTCAAGCAGCCTACCGAGACGTTTGCGAACGGCCATGGCGTGACGAAAGCGGAGAATCGCGATTGGGAAAATGCCTATCGGGCCCGTTGGCAATACGACAAGATCGTGCGTTCGACCCATGGCGTGAATTGCACCGGTTCGTGCAGCTGGAAGATTTATGTCAAGAATGGCCTGGTAACCTGGGAAACCCAGCAAACCGACTACCCGCGCACGCGGCCGGATCTGCCGAACCACGAGCCGCGCGGCTGCCCGCGCGGCGCGAGTTACTCGTGGTATCTGTATAGCGCCAACCGCCTCAAATATCCGTTGATCCGCGGCGCACTGCTGCGTTTGTGGCGCGAAGCGCGCAAGACTCGGCAGCCGGTCGATGCCTGGGCCAGCATCGTTGAGGATCCCGACAAGGCACGCAGTTACAAGTCGCTGCGCGGGATGGGCGGCTTCGCGCGCGCGCGCTGGGACGAGGTCAACGAGATCATCGCCGCATCGAATCTTTACACCGTCGAGAAATACGGTCCCGATCGCGTCGTCGGGTTCTCACCGATTCCGGCGATGTCGATGGTGTCCTATGCGGCCGGTGCGCGCTACCTGTCATTGCTCGGCGGCGTCTGCCTGTCCTTCTACGACTGGTATTGCGATCTACCGCCGTCCTCGCCGCAGGTGTGGGGTGAGCAAACCGACGTGCCGGAATCCGCCGATTGGTACAACAGCCGCTACATCATCGCCTGGGGTTCCAATGTGCCGCAGACGCGGACGCCCGATGCGCATTTCTTCACCGAGGCGCGCTACAACGGCACCAAGACCGTCGCAATCACGCCGGATTATTCCGAAGTGGCGAAGCTCACCGACCATTGGCTGCATCCTAAACAGGGCACCGATGCGGCGCTGGCGTTTGCGTTTGGTCACGTGATCCTCAAGGAATTCCACGTCGAACGGCCGTCCGAATATTTCCTCGACTACTGCCGCCGCTACACCGACATGCCGCTGCTCGTGCGTCTTGAGCGGCGCGCGGATGGTCGCCTCGCGGCGGAACGCTTCCTACGCGCAAGCGATCTTGGCGGCTTGGGTGAATCCAACAACCCGGAGTGGAAGACACTCGCATGGGATGGGCTGACCGACGCGATTACGGTGCCGACCGGCGCGATCGGCTTCCGCTGGGGCGAAAAAGGCAAATGGAACATCGAGGAAAAAAACGCACAGGATCGCGGCACGCGTCTGCTGCTCAGTCTGAAGGATCATTGCGACAGCGTCGAAGCGGTTAGCTACCCGTACTTTGGCGGCGTCGAGCACGAGCACTTCACCGCGGCCAAATTCGAAGCCATCCTCGAGCGCAACGTGCCATGCAAGCGACTGATCCTCGCCGACGGCAAGCAGTGGCACGTCGCGACTGTCTATGACTTGCTGCTGGCGCAATACGGCGTCGATCGCGGCTTCGGCGGTAACAATGCAGCCAGAAGCTACGATGACGATGTGCCGGGTACGCCGGCATGGCAGGAGAAGATCACCGGCGTGCCGCGCGCCGAGGTGATCCGGATCGCGCGTGAATTTGCGCGTACGGCCGACAAGACACGCGGTCGCAGCATGATCATCGTCGGCGCAGCGATGAATCACTGGTTCCACAACGACATGAACTATCGCGGCCTGATCAACATGCTGATGATGTGCGGCTGCGTCGGCCAGACCGGTGGCGGTTGGGCGCACTATGTGGGCCAGGAAAAACTGCGGCCCCAAGCCGGCTGGCTGCCGCTCGCGTTCGCGCTCGACTGGAGCAAGCCGCCGCGTCAGATGAACGGAACTTCGTTTTTCTATTTCAACTCCGACCAGTTCCGCTATGAAAAGCTCGGCGTCGAGGAGATCTTGAGCCCGCTCGCGGACAAGGCCAAATATTCCGGTTCGCTCGTCGACTTCAACTTGCGCGCAGTGCGCATGGGCTGGCTGCCGAGCGCGCCCCAGCTTGATCGCAATCCGATTGAGGTCGTGCGCGCGGCGGAGAAAGCCGGCGTCGCGCCAATCGACTACGCGGTGTCGCAACTCGCCGAAGGCAAGCTCGACTTCGCCTTCGCCGACCCCGATGCACCGCAGAACTTCCCGCGCTGCATGTTCATCTGGCGCTCCAACCTGCTCGGCTCATCCGGCAAGGGGCACGAGTACATGCTGCGTCATCTGCTCGGCACGCGCCACGGCCTGCAGGGCAAAGACCTCGGCGAAAGCGGCGCCGTCAAGCCCGATGAGGTGAAATGGCGCGACCCGGCGCCCGAGGGCAAGCTCGATCTGCTTGTGACGCTCGATTTCCGCATGTGCACGACGGCACTGTACTCGGACATCGCACTGCCGACGGCGACGTGGTACGAGAAAAACGATCTCAACACGTCGGATATGCATCCGTTCATCCATCCGCTGTCGAAGGCGGTCGATCCGGCGTGGGAATCGCGCAGCGATTGGGACATTTTCAAGGGCATTGCGCACGCCGTGAGCAATATCGCGCCGGGCACGCTCGACGTGGTCAAGGATCTCGTACTCGTGCCGACCTTGCACGACACCGCGAATGAACTTGCGATGCCGACCGGCGTGAGCGACTGGAAGAAAGGCCAGTGCAAACCCATGCCCGGCAAGACGCTGCCGTCGATGGTCGTCGTCGAGCGCGATTATCCGAACCTGTACCGCAAGTTCACCTCGCTTGGTCCGCTGCTCGACAAGCAAGGCAACGGCACGAAGGGCATGAACTGGGATACACGCGACGAAGTGGAGTTTCTCGCCAAGCTCAACCACGCGGTGACTGCTGAAGGCGTCAGTCAGGGCCGGCCGCAGATCGAAAGCGCGATCGATGCCTGCGAGGTGATCCTGCACCTTGCGCCGGAAACGAACGGGCATGTGGCGGTCAAGGCGTGGCAATCGCTCGGTGCGTTCACCGGGCGTGACCACACGCACCTCGCGGTCGGCAAGGAACACGAAGCGATCCGCTTCCGCGATGTCCAGGCGCAGCCGCGCAAGATTATTTCCTCGCCGGTGTGGTCGGGTCTCGAGGACGAGCATGTCAGCTACAACGCCGGCTACACGAACGTGCACGAACTGATTCCCTGGCGCACGCTGACCGGGCGCCAGCAGTTCTACCAGGATCACGAGTGGATGCGCGCGTTCGGCGAAGGCTTCATGAGCTACCGCCCACCCGTCGACACGAAGACGGTGGCGCCGTTGCTCGGCCGCAGACCGAACGGCAACGCGGAGATCGTGCTCAACTGGATCACGCCGCATCAGAAATGGGGTATCCACAGCACGTACAGCGACAACCTGATCATGCAGACGCTGTCGCGCGGTGGACCGATCGTGTGGATCTCCGAGGACGATGCGCGCCGTGCGGGAATCGAGGATAACGACTGGATCGAGCTGTTCAACGTCAATGGCGCAATTGCGGCGCGCGCGGTCGTCAGTCAGCGCATCATGAACGGCATCGCGATGATGTATCACGCGCAGGAGCGCATCATCAACACGCCGGGATCCGAGATCACCGGCACACGCGGCGGCATCCACAACTCCGTGACGCGTGTCGTGGTCAAGCCGACCCACATGATCGGCGGGTACGCGCAGCTCGCCTACGGATTCAATTACTACGGTACGGTCGGCACGAACCGCGACGAGTTCGTGATCGTGCGCAAGATGAACAAGGTCGACTGGCTCGACGGTGAGCCGGCGCAGCGTGCGGCCAAGGAGGCAGTATCATGAAGGTCCGCGCCCAGATTGCGATGGTACTGAATCTCGACAAGTGCATCGGCTGCCACACCTGCTCGATCACATGCAAGAACGTGTGGACCTCGCGCGAAGGCGTGGAATACGCGTGGTTCAACAACGTCGAGACCAAGCCCGGCATCGGCTACCCGAAGGAATGGGAGAATCAGCAGAAGTGGAACGGAGGCTGGGTGCGCACGCCTTCCGGGAAACTGCAGCCGCGCGCCGGTGGACGTTGGCGCTTATTGGCAAAGATCTTCGCCAATCCCGACCTGCCTCAGATCGACGACTACTACGAACCGTTCGACTTCGATTACCAGCATCTGCACGAGGCGCCCGAAGGCAAGCACCAGCCGACCGCGCGGCCGCGCTCGCTGATCAGCGGCGAGCGCATGCAGAAGGTGCAGTGGGGACCGAACTGGGAAGAGATTCTCGGCACCGAATTCCGCAAACGTGCCAAGGACAAGAATTTCGATGATGTGCAGCGCGATATCTACGGCGCGTTCGAAAAAACGTTCATGATGTACCTGCCGCGCCTGTGCGAGCACTGCCTCAATCCGGCGTGTGTATCGGCGTGTCCGTCGGGCGCGATCTACAAGCGCGAGGAGGATGGCATCGTCCTGATCGATCAGGACAAGTGCCGCGGCTGGCGCATGTGCGTATCGGCGTGCCCCTACAAGAAGATTTATTACAACTGGAAGAGCGGCAAGTCGGAGAAGTGCATCCTGTGCTACCCACGCATCGAGATGGGCGAGCCGACCGTGTGTGCGGAGACCTGCGTCGGCCGCATCCGCTATCTCGGCGTGATGCTGTATGACGCCGACCGGATCGAGGCGGCGGCCGCGGTCGCGGCGGAGAAAGATCTCTATCAGGCGCACCTCGATATCTTTCTCGATCCCCACGATGCACAAGTGATCGAGGCCGCGCGCGCGGAAGGCATACCGGACAGCTGGCTCGATGCGGCGCGCGCTTCGCCGGTTTACAAGCTGGCGATCGACTGGAAGCTCGCGCTGCCGCTGCATCCGGAGTACCGCACGCTGCCGATGGTCTGGTACGTGCCGCCGCTGTCGCCGATCCAGTCGGCGGCCGATGCGGGACGCGTTGGCAAGAATGGCGAACTTCCGGACGTGCGTTCGCTGCGCATCCCGGTTCGCTATCTGGCCAATCTGCTCAGCGCCGGCGACGAGGCACCGGTGGTGCGCGCGCTCGAGCGCATGCTGGCCATGCGCGCCTGGCGCCGCGCGATGAATGTCGACGGCGTCGAGGATACCGAGGTGCTGCGCCAGGTCGGACTGACCGCAACGCAAGCCGAAGACATGTATCGCTATCTCGCCATCGCGAATTACGAAGACCGCTTCGTGATTCCGACGGCGCACCGCGAATACGCCAACGACGCGTTCGGCGAGCGCGGTGGCTGCGGGTTCACGTTCGGCAATGGCTGCAGCGGCGATACGCCGGCCGACCTGTTCACTCAGCGCAAGACCACGCGCTATTCGGTGCACCCGAACCGACAGGAGAAATTCGAGGTGGCCGAATGAGTCTGCTCAAACTCATCGGGGTGCTGATCGACTACCCGCAAGACGAACTGTGGCAGCACGGTGATGAACTGCTGGAGGCGGCGTCCGATCCGGCGCTGCCGGCGCCGCGCCGCGAGGCACTCGCGGACTTCGTGCGCACTCTGCTCGGCGCCGATCCGCTCGACGCCCAGGATCGCTGGCTGACCATGTTCGACCGCGGCCGCACCATGAGCCTGCTCCTGTTCGAGCACATCCACGGCGAATCGCGCGATCGCGGCCAGGCCATGGTCGATCTGATCGCAGCCTACCGCAAGAACGGCTTCGAGCTGGCGGCGAAAGAGCTGCCGGATTACCTGCCGCTTGTGCTCGAATACCTCAGCCAGCGGCCCGCCGAAGAGGCGCGCGACTGGCTGCACCACGTCGGCCCCATCGTCGGCCTGCTGGCTGCGCGTGCGGCCGAACGCGGCAGTCATTACGCGCTGCTGTTCGAGATTCTGGTCGATCTCGGCGATGTGCGCTTCGATCCCGGCCTGCTGCGCCGGCGGGCGCGCGATGAGCAGCGCGACGACACACCGGAAGCGATGGATCAGGTGTGGGAGGAAGAAGCCGTTCGCTTCGGTGTCGAAGCACCATCCGGGAACTGTTCGCCGACCGGCCAGAACGCGCGAACGCCAGGCATGACTTTGCAGAGCCGGCCATGAACTACTTTGATCAATTTGCATTTCAGGTATATCCGTACATTGCGATGGCGGTGTTCTTCATCGGCAGCTGGGCACGTTTCGACCGCTCGATGTACACATGGCGCACCGGATCGAGTCAGTTGCTCTCAAGCCGCGGCATGCGCATCGGCAGCAATCTATTTCATGTCGGCATTCTGGTCGTCCTCGCCGGACATGTTGTCGGCCTGCTGACGCCGCATGCGCTGTATTCGGTCTTCATCACGGCGCATCAGAAACAATTGCTCGCGATGGGCGTCGGCGGTGTATTTGGCGTGCTGTGTCTGATCGGACTCTTGATACTGCTGGTGCGCCGCCTGACCAATTCCCGTGTGCGGGCCACGGGTACCGTCGGCGACACGTTGGTGCTGATCCTATTGCTCGTGCAACTGCTGCTCGGGCTCTACACGATCGTAATCTCGACCGAGCACCTCGATGGCAGCGTGATGCTCGCGCTCGCGGATTGGGCACAGCACATCGTCACGTTCCGCTGGGGTGCCGCCGACTACATCATGGGCGTGCACTGGGTGTACAAGGCTCATCTTGCTCTGGGTATGACGCTGTTTCTGCTCGCGCCGTTCACGCGGCTGGTGCATGTATGGAGCATTCCGCTCAGCTATCTGTGGCGGCCTTATCAGGTCGTGCGCCGGCGCCAGCCGACGCTGAATTACGGGCCGCGCGCGCCGTGACGACACAGGCCGCGAGCCGCGAAATTGCGGTCGCCGTTATCGATTCGCGCGAATCGGTGGCGCGCGAGGCGCGCACGCACCGCCACGACCACGACGACGAAAGCCGGAGCGGTATCGGCCAGCCGCCGCCGTGTTGTCTGCACGTCGGCTGCACGCCGATCGACGAAGGCCAGATCGCGCAGGAGATGCAGTATCACCGCGAAGCCGATCCGCGCCGCGCGCGTCGCGCGGCCGCGCAGGCGCTCGTCGTACGCGAACTGCTGCGCCGCGAAGCCGAACGCCTGGACATCGACGCGGAAAGCGAATGTGTCGATGGCGAAACCGCCGAGGAGGCCGCGATTCGCATCCTGATCGAACGCGAGATGACGGTGCCGGTGCCGGGCGTGGAAGCCTGCCGGCGCTATTTCGAGCAGAACGCACAGCACCTGCGCCATCCCGACCACTTGCGCCTTCGCCACATCCTGCTGGCCGCGGCGCCGGAGGACGTAGCCACGCGGCTGGCGGCGCGCACGCGCGGCGAGGAACTGATTGCCGCGCTGCGCACGCACCCGGAACGTTTCGCCGAATTCGCCCAGCGCCATTCGGCGTGCCCGTCGCGCGAGGACGGTGGCGAATTGGGCTGGATCGTGCGCGGCGACACGGTACCGGAATTTGAACGGCAGGTATTCATGCTCACGCCGGGCCTGGCCGGACTTACCGTCGAAACGCGCTACGGACATCACGTCGTGAACGTGGACGAAATCGTGCACGGCACGCCGCTGTCCTTCGCCGAGGCCGAGTCGAAAATCGCCGCCTACCTGGAAACCCAGGCGCGGCAGAACGCGATCCAGCAGCATCTGTGCCTGCTTTCCGAACGTTACGGCGTGCGCGGCCTGGAGCATTTCGACGCCTGACCGCCACACGCACCTCGATGTCCTGACGACCAGCGGCTACAAACCATGACCACCGCAAACGCTGTTACCCCCGCTCAACGCGCACGCGCCTTGTGGCTGAGCACATTCTCGTTCGCCGTGTGCTTCGCGGTGTGGGTGATCTTCTCGATCGTCGGCGTCCCGCTGAGGAAGGAACTGGGGTTGTCGGAGACCGAGTTCGGCCTGCTCGTGGCCACACCGATCCTGACCGGCTCCATCGGCCGGCCGCTGCTCGGCATCGCCTCGGAAATGTTCGGCGCGCGGCGCACGTACGCACTGCTGATGCTGGTTGTGGCCGGTTTCACGTTTGCGCTGCCGTATGCGCACTCCTATGTCGTGCTGCTTCTGCTCGGTCTCGGATTTGGCCTGGCCGGTGCCTCGTTCGCGATCGGCGTCGTTTACGTCTCGGCGTGGTATCCACGCGAGCGCCAGGGCACGGCGCTCGGCCTGTTCGGCATCGGCAACATCGGCGCCGCGCTCACCAGCCTCGCCGCACCGCAACTGCTGACATTCATGGACTGGCGACATGTTGCCGACGTCTACGGCGCGCTCGTGCTGGCCACCGCCTTGCTGTTCTACGTGTTCGCACAGAACGATCCGTTGACGGGCATGCGCGCCGGCGCCGGCCGGCCGGCCACGCTGGCCGAACGCCTCGCGCCACTGCGTAACCTGCAGGTGTGGCGGTTCTCGGTTTACTACTTCCTGGTCTTCGGCGGCTTCGTCGCGCTGGCTTCGTGGTTGCCGCGCTACTACATGGGTGTGTATCAGGTCGACTTGCGCACCGCCGGCATGCTCGCCGCCAGTTTCGCGCTGCCGGCGACCTTGTTCCGTGCTGTCGGCGGCGCGCTCGCCGACCGCTTCGGCGCACGGCGCATGATGTACATCTCGTTCTCGGTATGCATGGTCGGTCTGTTCCTGCTCTCGTATCCACCCACGCATTACGTGATCGAAGGCATCCGCGGCCCGATCGCGTTCACGATCGCGCCGAGCATGCTGGAACGCGCTTCGGTGCTGTTCGTGCTCGGCGTGGTCATGTCCTTCGGTATGGCCGCGGTGTACAAGCACATTCCCACCTATTACCCGGATCACGTCGGCGCAGTCGGTGGCGTGGTCGGCATGATCGGCGGTCTCGGCGGATTTTTCCTGCCGATCGCATTCGGCGCGATGAACGATCTCGTGGGCATCTGGAGCAGCTGCTTCATGCTGCTGTTCGTGATCGCCCTGACCAACCTGCTGTGGATGCATTTCGCGATCCTGCGCATGAACCGCTTGCGCCACCCGGAACTGAGCGCAGACACCGATCTGCCGGAAATCATGGCGGTGCGCGACGCCGCGTTGCGCGCGCATGCGGCTGCGGAAGCCGCCAGCCGGGCCGCGCAGCAGGCCGCGGCGGCGGCGGACAGATTGCGCGCCGGCTGAAGTTGGGTTGCGCCTCAGCCTGCGCCGGACGCACGCCAGTGCCGGCGCAGCGCGCGCAACTGGCCGATGAACAAAATCGTCCAGGCGGCCAGTCCGATGCCGAACATCAGCTGCGGCAATCTCCCGAGAAAATCGAGATTCATCGCCTGCATCATGCGCAGCGTGCTGGCCGCGTACATGCCGAGCGGGAACACCGCGCCCCAGTACATCGGGTCATAGGCGAACGGAAAACGCTTGATGCCGTGGCGCCAGACCGCCAGCACCACCAGCATGGGAATCCACCATGTGCCGGTGGCCCAGTAGAAAACGGTGAAGCCCTTGATGAAGGGCAGCATCGAGTTGATGAAAGGCGCATGCGGCGTGTTGATGATCAGCAGCGAACCGGC
>JAGWXP010000065.1 GCA_018969845.1 Lysobacteraceae bacterium
GAGTTTCAAACTCCTACCCGCAATCTTCTACAACGGTTTCGAGTGATTCAGCGCGACGCGCAGAAGTTGAGGCCGCTCAAGTCCATGTCGGCGTCGAGCTGCCGGCGCAGCCGGGCAAGTTGTCCGCTGGATGGGCGACGACGCGGCCACAGGCTGTGCCACCAGCGGCTGATGTGCGGCTTGGGCGCGGCCCGCGGACAGACTTCCGCAACGGCCTCGCCTGCGAATTCTGCGACCGCGCGCATGGCTTCGTCCAACGTGGCGAACAGTTCCAGCGGATTGGGAGCCAACGGACGATCCCACCAGATCAGCGCGTAGCGATCCGACCACGGTCCGGACACGCCGGCAATGGCCTTGCCGCCGCGATAGGCGACGTGGGAAATGCCTTCGTAATGCTGCTGCCAGACGATGCGGCCGTTGCCGCGAACCGTGCGCGCCAGCGGCGCGGCATCGGGAACAAGGGGGGTGGAAACGAGCATTGCGGGCAATCCGTGGAGCAACGCCTGCAATTTGCAAGTCGCATGCCAGCCGCGATCACATTGGCGCAGGGATCCACCCGTGTCCGGCACCTGACCGCGCGGGTCACAAATGCCGTGCGGCGGTCACCGGATCAACGGTCGCCGGGCAGGGCAAGCCAGTCCGCTTCGCTGCCGATCGGCGCGCCGGGCGGCACTTCGACGCGGCGCGCATGGATCGCCAGCAGCTTGTCCAGTTGCCGCGGATCGAGCAACTGCCGCGACAGGCTGGCGCCCCAGACGCGGTCGTTCACATCGCCCTTGCGCTGCGCGAGTGCGAGCGCCACATCGTGCAGACGCTGATCGAGCAGCGCGGCGACGCCCGGTGTGGTCACGGGATTGTGCGCGGTCTGCGCCATCGTTAGCAGCGTGCGGTAGGCGATGCGACGCGCCAGCCCGTCGGTCCTGTCCGGCAGCGTGGCCGCGAGCAGGCGGTCGAGCACCTCACTCACGCCCAGCGCGCTCGCATCGGCGGCGTGCTGCGCCTCCAACCGCGCCAACCGCGCCGGCGCGAGCAGCGCGTTCAGCGTCAGCTCGGCTGCGCTGTCCGCCGCGACCAGCGGATCGAACGGCGTGCCGGCGGAATCGGTGAACAGTTCGATGCTGTATTGGCGGTTGTCGCTGCCATTGCGCGCCGCCGAAAGCAGCGGCACCAGCCGCTGCGGCACGCGCAACGCATCCGGCGCGAGCGTGGCGAGCACCGCATCCAGAGCCGCCCGCTGCGCGGCTGGGGGTGCCGGTTCGGATGCTTCGGCGCCATCGCCATTGACCGCATAGTGCACGTATACGCCGCCGATCGTCTTCGCTGCAGCGACCGTCTGATAGCGATGCAGCAGCCACACCGGCACGAAGCGACGGCGCAGATTGGCGACGGCTTCGCCGGGCGCGAGCGCGGACAGACCGAAATGATCGAGCGCCGCGCGGCGCACGCGCATCAGGCGATTCAGTTCGGCAATCGGATCCGCGCCGTCGTCCCACAACGATGCCCACGGCTGCGCGGTATCCTCCGCACGCGCGTCCGGGTCTTGCACGTAACGCAGACCCGAGGCGACGATTTTCGCGGCTTCGGCATTCGCCGCAGCATCCGGATTCTGCCCCGGCGGCGGCTCGCCGTAGAGCCAGGCGACCGTGGCCATGTCCCACGCGCCGACGCCAACGCCGTAGGCGTCGCGCAGATCGGGTTTGCCGTCGACCAAGCCGATGCGTGGCGGCGGGTAATCCATCACCGAGGCGCGATCCTGCGTGCTCGCGGCGAAGTTGTGCGCGAAGCCGAGCGCGTGACCGACCTCGTGCGCGCCGAGCTGGCGCAACCGTGCCAGCGCTGCCTGCACCGGGTCGTTCGGGCCGCCCTTGCCGATCTGCGCGGCGCCGACCAGGGCCTCGAAGATCTGGATGTCCTGGCGCACGCGCAAGGATCCGATCACGACCATGCCCTTGACGATCTCGCCGGTGCGCGGATCGACGATTTCCTGACCGTAGGACCAACCGCGCGTGGCGCGATCCACCCAGTTGACGACGTTATAACGCGCGTCCATCGGATCGACGTCGCGGGGCAACACCTTGACCTCGAACGCATCGATGTAGCCGGCCGCATCGAAAGCCTGTTTCCACCAGCCGATGCCCTGCATCAGCGCGTTGCGGATCGGCTCGGGCGCACGCCAATCGACATAGAACACGATCGGCTTGCGCACGCGCGAGCGCGCCGCCGCTGGATCGGTCTTTTCGAGCCGGAAACGGTTGGCGTAGTCGCGCACGACGTCCTTGCCCAACGGTTCGCTGAAATCCACGACCTGCCTGGAGAAGCCGCCCACGCGCGGATCGAACGTGCGTGGCTCGAAGCCGGGACCGGGCAGCCTGACGAAACTGTGGTGCACGGTGAAGCTGACCTGCCCGGCATCCGGCGCGATGTTGGCGACTTCCTCGCCAGGCGTTTTCGAGACGAAGGTCTGCACCGCGTCGATTTCGATGTTGTCCGGGAAATCCTTCGCCGAATCGGGATCGGCCGCGCTGAGTTTTTCGTCGAGCTTGAATCCCTTGCCCGCGCCCTGCCCACCGCCGACGCCGAACGTGTCCCTGCTCTGGTTGAGCGAGTCGGCGATGCCGATCGCATCCGCGGTCAGAAACCCGGACAGATCGACCACCACACGGCCGTCGGGTAAGGTCGCGGCGACGTCGCCCATCCACACGATGGACGTGGCGAAGTCCGGACTGGCCGCGGTGCCGGTTTCGGCACCGCGGAAGCGCGGGTTCTCGAATTCCGCGGCGATCTTCTTGCCGTAGCGACGAAAAGCCAGGATCTGCGTTTTGCCGACCCGGCCGCGATCCAGGAATGTTGGCGCAGCACCGAGCCCGGTGCGCAACGCCGTTGAATACAGGAATCGCCCTGCCACGCCATCGGCCGCTGCGGCCGGCAGGGTGATCAAGATGCGCCCGCCGGGCTTGTCGACATGCACCGACAGCAAGCCCTGCAGCTCCTGCGTGCCGTAGAAAATCTTTGCCGCCGACGCTTCGGGGTTTTGCGCTGGTGCGGCGTGTGCGGCGGGGAGAGTAACGAAGGCCGCGAGGATCAGCGGCAGGGCAATGATCGAGCGGCGCAGGATTGTGTTCATGCACGGGATTCTATCCCGCGCCGACTCGCATTGCAGTGCCGCTCGCCTAGATCAGTGCATCGGGACGCCGCGCGCCGGCGAAGCGACGCGCCCAGTAATGCTCGCTCAGGCGATCCACGCGCACGCGCTCGCCGGTAGTCGGCGAATGAATGAAACGTCCCGCGCCGAGGTAGATGCCGACGTGCGAGATGCGTCTGCCGCGGGTGTGGAAGAATACGAGGTCGCCGGCCTGCAGCTCAGCGCGCGAAATCTTGCGGCTGTCGGCGAATTGTCCGGCCGAATTTTCCGGCAAGTCCACGCCCAGCACCTGCGCGAACACGTAATGGACGAAACCCGAGCAATCGAAACCGTGTTGCGGGCTGCGCCCGCCGCGCCGATAGCGGATATCGCGCAAGGTCATGGCGAAATCCACCAGCAGTCGCCGCGGATCGGCAGCACTGACGGGTGTGGGCTGATCCGGCAGCGCTTGCACCATCCAATCCGGCACCGCCATTTCGTCCGCCACGGATGGCGCGAGCAGCGCGCGCAACAGATTCGCCGTACACGCCACCTGCGGAGCCGGCAGCGCCGCCGCCGCATTGCCGGCCACGCCGACAAGCACGGCAATCAGCAGTGTACAAACGCAACGGCGCATGCGCGATGATTCCGGAACGTCCGCCCGCCGGCAGACAGCGAAGCGGCGAACCTAGCAAAGGGGTCGTTGGAAACTTGTTAATCCCTGTAAACTGCGGCTGCCATTCAATGGAGTCCCGATGCGAATCTGCGTCTATTGCGCCTCCAGTCAGATGTGCGATGCGGCCTACCACGCTGCCGCCCGGCGCCTGGGCGAATTGCTGGCCGAGGACGGCCACGTCATCGTCTACGGCGGCGGCGCGGTCGGCTTGATGGGATCGCTCGCCGACGGCGCGCTGACCCGTGGCGGCAAGGTGATCGGCATCATCCCGCGCTTCATGCGCGAGGTGGAATGGCAGCACGCCGGCATCGAGGAACTGGAAATCGTCGAGGACATGCGCGAGCGCAAGCATCGCCTGCTCACCGGATCGGACGCCGTGGTCGCCCTGCCCGGCGGCTGCGGCACGCTCGAAGAACTTTTCGAGGCGATCACGCTCAAGCGCCTGGGCCTGTATTTCAATCCGATCGTGCTGCTCAACACGCACGATTTCTACGCGCCGCTGCAAACCTTCATGCAAAAGGTCATCGACGAACGCTTCATGAATCCGGGACACGCGGCGATGTGGTCGCTGGTGGATACGCCTGAACAAGTGCTGCCGGAAATCCAGCGTACGCCGAAATGGCGCGAAGATGCGCGTGACTACGCGGTGGTGCGCTGAGCCTCAATCCTGGTTGAGATCCTGACCGGCATCCGGATCGTCAAGGAAACCGCCGCCTTCCGGCTCAGCGACATCCTCGTGTACTTCACCTGACGCCACTGCGCGTTCGCTGCGCTCGACCTGCTTCTGCCAGCGCGTCTTGATCGGATTGGCCGCTTCGGCCGCTTCGGCATCGGCCACCAACGCACGCTTGCGCTCGTCTGCAAGCTCCGCCCAGTGGCAGTTCTCGATTGCGCCGGCCATCGAATACAGAAGATTCAGGCTCGGCCGGAAGCCGGCGCGCTTGACCTTCATGAATGCCTCGACCGGGCCGACGCGCACGAGGTCGTCCTGCGTGCGCACGCCGACTTGACGCAGCCAGGCGGCGCCCTTGGGGCCTACATTGCGGATCTTGTTGTTGTCATCCTTGCCGGCCATGTCAGTCCGATCCGCGCAGCGAATCCATGAAGATGCCGGCCAGCCGCTCCATGCCGGCACGATCGTCATCGTCGAAACGCGCGATCTTGGGACTGTCCACGTCCCACACGCCGATCAGACGTTGGGCATCGAACAGCGGCACGACGATTTCCGAACGCGAGGCAGAATCGCAGGCAATGTGCCCGGCGAACGCGTTCACGTCGGGCACCACTTGCGTCTGCCGCGTCGCCGCCGCCGTGCCGCATACACCCTTGCCGAGCGCGATGCGCACGCAGGCCGGCCGGCCCTGGAACGGCCCGACCACGAGCTCAGTGCCGTCGTGGAAATAGAATCCCGCCCAGTTGATGTCCGGCAGCGCGTGATACACGAGCGCGGCGAAGTTGGCCGCATTGGCGATGCGGTCGCGTTCGCCCTGCAGCAGACCGCGCGCCTGATCGGCCAGTTGTGCGTAAACCCCGGATTTGCTGTCGGCGCGAATGGCGGCGGCGGTATACATGGCGGCATTCTACCTTGTGGCGCCGGCGCGCAGCACGATTTATCCTGCCTGTTTACGCGCAGACTGGCTCATGACAATTTTCCGATCCGGTGTTCTGGGCATTTCGGCAGCGCTGCCGAAAGCGGCGGTGCGGACGTGAGCCGTGGCGCCTTCATCGCCGGCACCGATACCGGCATCGGCAAGTCCGTGGTATCGGCCACCCTGCTGGCAGCGCTCAATGCCGGCGGACGTCGTGCCGTGGGCATGAAGCCGGTCGCCAGCGGCTGTCGGCCGACGCCGTACGGGCTGCGCAACGAAGACGCGGAACTGCTGATCGCGCACAGCGCGGCTGCGCCCGATTACGCTCAGGCGAACCCCATTGCCCTGCCGGAAGCGATCGCGCCGCACCTGGCCGCCGCGCATATCGGGGTGGAAATCCGACTCGAGCCGATTCTCGCGGCATTTGCCGCATTGTCCACAACGTCGGATTTCGTCGTCGTCGAAGGCGTCGGCGGCTGGATGGTGCCGCTATCCACCGCGCTGATGCAGGCCGATCTGGTGCGCGCGCTGAAACTGCCGGTGCTCCTCGTCGTCGGTCTGCGCCTGGGCTGCCTGAATCATGCCCAGCTTGCCGCGCGTGCGATTGCCGCCGACGGTTGCAAGCTCGCCGGCTGGATCGGCAACCGCATCGATCCGCACATGCACTGCGCCGATGAAAATCTCGCCACACTGCGTGATCGGCTGCCGGCCCCGTGTCTGGGCGTCCTGCCTTTCGCCGCGTCACCCGACCCGCACGCGCTCGCACCGCATCTGCGCGCGACGGCGGCCACCCTGGTCACGGCCTGACAGGCCAGAAGTCATGCCTCGCTCGCCGCGGCGGTCTGTTAGACTTTGCGATCGATTGATGGACTTCCATGCCGACCCAACGCTACTACCTTTCGATCGACGATCTCGCCAAGGCGCGCGGACAGATCAATGATCTGTCGTTCCAGGGCAATTCGCCCGACAGCTTCGCCGCCCTGCTGCAAGGCGCCTTGCGCGAGCCCGCCCTGTGGCGGCGCTGGCGCGCGATGCAGCCGGATCCGGACGCCGTCGATCCGGCGTTGGGCGCGAGCGATCCGCACGCCACGGTGAGCGCCGAGCAGGCCGACATGCACACCGATATCGTCGTCACCACCAACCTGCCGCATGCCGTGCTCAAGCACCGCCTGACCCTGTTGGTCGGTGCGCACTGGTTACTGCATGACGTCAAATCCGCGTGATGCCGCGTGCCTGCTTCGCTTTTTCCATTCGTATACTCCATGGAGTTTTCGCCATGTTCCGAATCCGTTTGTTGCCTGTTGTCATGACCGCCGCACTCGCCGCCTGCGCGCCGTCGCCGCACAAGGTCGAACCGGCCAAGGCCGCCGCGACCACCGCGCCGGCACCGGCTCGCGTCAATCCGTTTCTCGCGCCGAGTCCGTTGCCGTTCCAGGCGCCGCCGTTCGACAAGATCACGGACGCCGACTACCAGCCGGCAATCATGGAAGGCATTCACCAGCAGCTCGCCGAAGTCGACAAGATCGCCAACGATCCCGCCCCGCCGACTTTCGAAAATACCTACGTGGCGCTGGAGAAAACCGGCGCCTTGCTCAATCGCGTCTACGCGGTCTTCAACGGTGTGTCCGGCGCGAATACCGACGACACGCTGCAAAAGGTGCAGGAGGCCGTAGCGCCCAAACTGAGCGAACTCGCCGACGCGATCCACCTTAACGACAAGCTCTTCGCGCGCATCGACACGGTTTACGCCGAACGCGCGAAACTGCATCTGGATCCTGAATCGCAGCGCCTGCTCGAGGTGGTGCACGCCCAGTTCGTGCACGCCGGCGCCAAGCTGTCGGCAGCGGACAAGACCAAGCTCAAGGCGCTCAACACCGAGGATGCCACGCTCGAAGCCGCGTTCACCAACAAGCTGCTCGGCGCGGCCAAGGCCGGCGCGCTGGTCGTCGACGACAAGGCCAAACTCGCTGGCATGTCGGCTGCCGACATCGCCGCCGCGGCGCAGGACGCCAAGGCGCGCGGGCTCGACGGCAAATGGGTGATCCCGCTGCAGAACACCACGCAGCAACCCGCCTTGCAGGAATTGAGCGACCGCGCCGTGCGCAAGCAACTGTTCGAGGCGTCGTGGAACCGCGCCGAGCACGGCGACGCCAACGACACGCGCGCCACGATCGAACGTCTGGCGCAACTGCGCGCCGAGAAGGCCAGGCTGCTCGGATTCCCGAATTTCGCGGCGTGGACGCTGCAGGACCAGATGGCCAAGACCCCGGCGCATGTGCTCGCGTTCCTGCACAAGGTCACACCGGCTGCGGTCGCACGCGCTCACGCAGAGGCGCGCGCCATCCAGGCGACGATCGACAAGGACCAGAAGGCGCTCGGCAAGCCGGCGTTCAAGCTCGAACCCTGGGATTGGGAACGCTACGCCGAACAGGTGCGCAAGGCCAAATACGATCTGGACGAGAACCAGATCAAGCCGTACTTCGAACTCGACAACGTGCTGGAGAACGGCGTGTTCTACGCCGCGCACCAGCTCTACGGCCTGACCTTCAAGGAACGCCGCGACATTCCGGTCTATCAGCCGGATGTGCGCGTGTTCGAGGTGTTCGACAAGGACGGCGCTCCGCTCGCGCTGTTCTATTGCGACTACTTCAAACGCGACAACAAGAACGGCGGCGCGTGGATGGACAATTTCGTCGGCCAGTCCAAACTGCTCGGCACCCGGCCCGTCATCTACAACGTCGCCAACTTCACCAAGCCGGCGCCCGGCCAGCCGGCGCTGTTGTCATGGGACGACGTGATCACGATGTTCCACGAATTCGGCCACGCCCTGCACGGCATGTTCGCCGACGAGGAATATCCCACACTGTCCGGCACCAACACGGCGCGCGACTTTGTCGAGTTCCCCTCGCAGTTCAACGAGCACTGGGCGAGCGTGCCCGAAGTGTTTGCGCATTACGCCAAGAACTGGAAGACCGGCGCGCCCATGCCCGCCGAACTCGTCGCCAAGATGCGCAAGGCCGGCAAGTTCAACAAGGGCTATGACATGACCGAGGCGTTGTCCGCTGCGCTGCTGGACATGAACTGGCACATGCTGCCGGCGAGCGCGCCGCTGCAGGATTCGGACAAATTCGAAACCGCCGCGTTGAAGAAGGACAAGGTGGATTTGAGCTACGTGCCGCCGCGCTACCGCTCCAGCTATTTCCTGCACATCTGGTCGAACGGCTATTCCGCCGGCTACTACGCCTATGCGTGGACGCAGATGCTCGCCGACGACGCCTTCGCCTGGTTCCAGGAACACGGCGGCCTGACCCGCGCCAATGGCGATCGCTTCCGCGCCATGATTCTCTCGCGCGGCAATACCGAAGATCTGGCCACGATGTACCGCGACTGGCGCGGCCGCAATCCAACCATCGCGGCAATGCTGGTCGACCGCGGATTGAAGGCGGAGCCGAAGAAGAAGTAGGGGTCAGTGAAATCAAGCGATCCAAAGGCCCGCCATGCGCGGGCCTTTTTTCTAGGCTTTTAAATTGCTTGTTTATCAATATATTGCAAATCTTCTCTGGTGGACACACTGCTTTAATTTTCTAATAAACGCGCTTTAACTAGCGAATAGGCCGCCTTAACTTTAGAATCCCGGTATGGCTCGTCCGAACCGATCCGACGAAATCGAATCTGCCTTGCTGCAAGCGGTGGAGGCACATCCGCGCGACCTGGTCGGGATGGTAGCGGCACAACTGGGGCTGTCGACGGCGCGCATCGGCGCGCAGGTTCGCGCGCTGATCGAAACCGGCTATCTGGAAAAATCCGGCTCGACCCGCCCCGTCTACGCACTGGGCCGTAACCGGCGATTCGAGCGACGCTATCGCCGGGCCGGACTGGCTGAGGATTCCATCTGGGCTGATCAGATATCGCCGTTGCTGCGTGAATTGCCGCGCAACGTCCGGGACATTGCCCATCACGGCGTCACGGAAATGGTCAACAACGCCATCGACCACTCCGATGCAGAACATGTCTTGGTATCTATGGATCTACGCGATGGGCATCTGCTGTTCGCGGTCGCGGACGACGGCATCGGCATCTTCCGCAAGATCGCGCGTGCACTCAACCTGTCAGACGAGCGTTTGGCACTGCTGGAATTGTCCAAAGGCAAATTCACGACCGATCCGCGCAATCATTCTGGCGAAGGCGTGTTCTTCACCTCGCGCATGTTCGACCGTTTCCAGATCGTATCGGGAGGCTTGGTCTACGCGCATGACGAAGGCCGGCATGACGACGTGTTGTTCGATACCGACGATGCGCCGCCGACGGGCACGGTTGTGCACATGGCCATAGACGCATCGTCCGCGCGCACCGCCAAGCAGGTCTTCGACGAATACTCCAGCGGCCCGGACGATTACACCTTTGCGAAAACCGTGGTGCCCGTGCGTCTGGCACGGGTCGGCGACGAAAATCTGATTTCGCGCTCGCAGGCCAAACGCCTGCTGCAGCGCATGGACAGGTTCCGTCATGTGGTGCTCGACTTCGACAGCGTGAGCACTATCGGTCAGGCCTTTGCCGATGAAATTTTCCGCGTGTTTGCGCTCGCACATCCGGAAGTGGAACTCACCGCCATCCATGCGCTTCCCGAAGTACAGCACATGATCCGGCGCGCGGAAGTTGCACGCGGCGAGCACAACGGACAACCGCCGGCGATCTGAGCGTCGTCAGTACGCAAATTCCGCAAACACCGGATCGACGCTGCCTTTCCAGGCTCCGTGAAACAGTTCGAGTTTGCGCTCGGCGGGTGTCTGGTTCGCTTGCGCAAATTCGATTAGCGGTTCCAGGAAAACCGCTTCGCTGGCGCCGGTGGAATTGAGCTTGCCGCGCCGGGCCAATCCGTTGCCCGCGATCTTCAATGCCTCCAGCGCGAGTTCGCGCACGCTGGCGTTGCGGAACGGCAGCTTGAGCGCGTGCTTCGGCACGCCGTCACGCAGGGCGTGGCGTTCTGCGTGCGTGAAATCCTTCACCAGATCCCAGGCCGCATCCAGCGCTGTCGCATCGTAGAGCAGTCCGACCCAGAACGCGGGCAGCGCGCAGAGCCGGTTCCATGGTCCGCCGTCGGCACCGCGCATTTCCAGATATTTTTTCAGACGCACCTCGGGAAAGGCCGTGGTCATGTGGTCGGCCCAGTCCTTCAACGTCGGTCTGGCGCCCGGCAACTCGGCCAGTTCGCCGGCGAGGAACTTGCGGAACGACTTGCCGGCAAGATCGACGTACCGGCCATCGCGATAGGAAAAATACATCGGCACGTCGAGCAGATAATCGACGTAACGCTCGAAACCGAAGCCGTCTTCGAAGACGAAATCGAGCATGCCGGTGCGGTCCGGATCGGTGTCGGTCCAGATGTGTGAGCGATATGACAAGTATCCGTTCGGCTTGCCTTCGCTGAACGGCGAGTCGGCGAACAGCGCGGTGGCGATCGGCTGCAGCGCAAGCGAGACGCGGAATTTCCTGACCATGTCCGCTTCGTCGGCGAAATCCAGGTTCACCTGCACCGTGCACGTACGCGTCATCATGTCCAGGCCGAGTTGCCCGACCTTGGGCATGTAGTCGCGCATGATCGCATAGCGGCCCTTCGGCATCCACGGCATTTCGTCGCGCCGCCATTTGGGCTGGAAACCCATGCCGAGAAATCCAAGCCGCAATTCATCGGCAACGCTTCTCACTTCCTTGAGATGACACATCACCTCACAGCAGGTTTCGTGGATCGTCTCGAGCTGGCCGCCGGACAATTCGAGCTGGCCGGCCGGTTCCAGCGTGATCGAAGCGTCGCCGCGCGCCAGCGCGATGACATTGCCGTTCTCTTCGACCGGTTTCCAGCCGAAGCGCGTGAGGCCGCGCAACAACGCACCGATGCCGCGCTCGCCTTCGTACGCGGGCGGACGTAAGTCGTCGAGACGGAAGCCGAATTTTTCGTGCTCGGTACCGATCTTCCAACGATCCTTCGGGCGCGCGCCCGAAGCGATGAACTCGACGAGCTGATCGCGGTTCGCGATCGGGGTTTCCTTTACAGCACTCGGGCCCGACATGATTTTTCCTCGCGGCGAGCGCTCAAGGTTGGGGCAATCTATCCGCAAGCAAGGCCTGCAATGCGGCACGCGCCTCGTCCAATCCGGTCTTGGCCTGCGCCGAAAACAGTTGCATGCTCGTATTCCAGTCGGCCTTGCGACACTCGTTGCGCACCGCCGCGAGCGTGCGCACGCCTTCGCTGCGCGAAAGTTTGTCGGCCTTGGTCAAAAGCACATGGCAGGACAATCCGATCTCGTGACAGAAAGTCAGCATCTGGCGATCGAAGTCCTTGAGCGGATGGCGCGCGTCCACGATCAGCACCACGCCGCGCAGGGATTCGCGTTCACGCAGGTAGGCGTCGATTGCGCCGCGCCATTTTTCGCGTAACGCCTCGGGGACCCTGGCATACCCGTAGCCGGGCAGATCGATGAGGCGCCAGCCCTTGCCAAGTGCGGCATCGTCGAGCACGAACACGTTGAGCAACTGCGTGCGTCCCGGCGTTTTCGAGGTGCGCGCAAGGCCCGTCTGGTCGCAGATCGCATTCAGGGCGCTGGACTTGCCCGCATTCGAACGCCCGGCGAAGGCGATCTCGGCGCCCGTGTCCGGCGGCAGGTGGCGCAAATCGGGCGCGCTGGTGACAAACCGCGCGGTGCGGAAAGGATTTCTGGACATCGCCATCGTGTTTGACCGTCCCTGTAGCGACTGGGATAATTCGACCCTTGTGTCCGCGCAATGGTGCGTGGCCTGCGGCGACCGGGAGTGAAGTGTATGAGTTTTCGGCTTGTGATTGCGTTGTCCGCGCTGCTCGGCGCCGGATCGATCCAGGCGCAGGCGCCTGCGACGGCACCCGCCGCACCGGAAGCCCCGCTCAAACCGGGCGACGCCAGCGCCGGTCAGGCCAAGACCGCGACCTGCGCCGCCTGCCACGGCATCGATGGCAATTCGGCTGCGGCCCAGTACCCGAAACTCGCCGGACAGCAGGCCAGCTACATCGTGCGCCAGCTCGAGTTGTTCAAGTCCGGCAAGCGCGCCAATCCGATCATGCTGGGTTTCGCCGCGTCATTGAGCGAGCAGGACATGCGCGACATCG
>JAGWXP010000066.1 GCA_018969845.1 Lysobacteraceae bacterium
CTATCGCGAAGAAACGTACTTCTCGCGCCGAATATGCGGCACCGGCAGGCCGGCATCCTTGAGCAGCGCGAAGGCCTGATCGACCATGTCCGGGTTGCCGCACAGATAGGCGATGTCGTGCGCGGCATCCGGTTTCAACTCGGCGAGCGCGACATGGACGCGGCCGCTGCGGTCGTGTGCGCGGGGCCGCGCGCGCGGCGTGCGCGAGAAGCAGGCATAGAAGTGGAAATGTGGATTTTGCCGCGCGAACGCCTCGAACTCGTCGGCGTACAGGAGTTCGGCTTCGTTGCGCGCGCCGTAAACCAGCGCGACGTCGGCGCCGCGCGCGGCCAGCTTTTCGAGTTGCGGCAGCATGGCACGGTAGGGCGTGACGCCGGTGCCGGTCGCGACCAGCAGGTAACGGCGGTTGGCGTCCTTGTCGTCGAGACAGAAGCGGCCATAGGGCCCGCTCGCGTCGAGCGTGCCACCTTCCTGCAGATTGGCGAGCAGGTTCGTCGCGGCGCCGCCTTCGACGTAGGAAACCGCGATCTCGATGCGCGCGACTGCGCCACTGCCGTTGCCGACCGTGGCCACCGAGTAGCTGCGCTTGGTCGGCTTGCCGTCGGCGTAATGGAAATGGATCTGCACGAACTGCCCGGGCAAGAAGGCGAACGACGTGCCGTCGGCGCGCTCGAACGCCATGTGGCGCACGGCGGGCGCGAGCATGCGGCTTTCGGCCAAGCGCAACTGGAAATGGTCTGCCACGGATGAAACCTTCGACTGACGCCCCCTTAAGTTACGGGGGCAAACCCTTGCGCAGCAAGGGTTGGGGGTTGTGGGAAATTACGCGCCGATTCGAAGCCCGAGCGCATGGGCTTTTCAATCAGCGTACTTCGAGATGCCGGCTATACTACCCGTCCCGCGACCATTGTGCAGCCCATGAGCGCCATTCCCGCGCTGGAAATCCAGGACCTGAAAAAAACCTACGCGAACGGCGTCGTAGCGCTCAAGGGCGTTTCGCTGAGCGTTGCGCCCGGCGATTTCTACGCCCTGCTCGGCCCGAACGGCGCCGGCAAGTCAACCCTGATCGGCATCGTGTCCTCACTGGTCAACGCGACGGCCGGCGATGCGCGCGTGTTCGGCATATCGATCCGCGAGCGGCGCAGCGAAGCCATGCAGATGCTCGGACTGGTGCCGCAGGAAATCAACTTCAACATGTTCGAGCAGCCGTTTCAGATTTGCCTGAACCAGGCCGGCTTCTACGGCGTAACGCGCGCGGTCGCGGCGCAACGCGCGGAGAAGTATCTGAAACAACTCGCGCTCTGGGACAAGGCCTTCGAAGTATCGCGCACGCTCTCCGGCGGCATGAAACGGCGCCTGCTGATCGCGCGGGCGATGATGAACGAGCCGAAACTGCTGATCCTGGACGAGCCGACTGCGGGTGTCGACATCGAAATCCGCCGCTCGATGTGGAAATTTATCCAGTCCATCAATGCGGCCGGCACCACGGTGATCCTGACCACGCATTATCTGGAGGAAGCCGAGTCGCTGTGCCGCAATATCGCGATCATCGACCACGGCCGCATCATCGAGAACACGGCGATGAAGACGCTGTTGTCCAAACTCGACGTGGAAGCGTTCGTGCTGGACCTGGCCAAACCCTGCGCGGAACTCCCCGCCGTCGACGGCGTGAGACTGACGCGCGTCGACGAGCGCACACTGGAAGCAGAAATGTCGCGGCAACACGACTTGAATTCCCTTTTTGCCGCACTGTCCACGCACGGCATCATCGTGACCTCGATGCGCAACAAGGCCAACCGGCTGGAGGAGTTGTTCGTGCGGTTGATCGACGCAAACGACAAGGCGGTCGCATGAACGCCGAGCACACCCTCATCGCGCTTGGCACGATCGTGCGCCGCGAGGTGATGCGCATCCTGCGCATCTGGACCCAGACCCTGCTGCCGCCGGCGATCACGGTGACGCTGTACTTCATCATCTTCGGCAGCCTGATCGGGCGCCGCATCGGCGAGATCGCGCCCGGCATCTCGTACATCGAATACATCGCGCCCGGTCTGATCATGATGAGCGTGATCCAGAACGCCTACGGCAACATCACCAGTTCCTTCTTCGGCGCCAAGTTCCAGCGCTTCGTCGAGGAGATGCTGGTGTCGCCGATGCCGAGCTGGACGATCCTGACCGGTTACATCGCCGGCGCGGTGTTACGCGGCTTCATGGTCGGCGTGATCGTGCTGGGAATTTCCCTGTTCTTCACCAAGATCCATCTGTATCACCCGCTGATCACACTCAGCACCTTCGTGCTGGCGGCGACGATCTTCGGCATGCTCGGTTTCATCAATGCGATCTTTGCGCGCAAGTTCGACGACATCGCGATCATCCCGACCTTCGTACTGACGCCGCTCACGTATCTTGGCGGCGTGTTCTACAACGTCGCCCAGTTGCCCAGTCCGTGGAAGGAAATCTCGCACCTGAATCCAATCCTGTACATGGTCAGTGCGTTCCGTTATGGCCTGCTCGGCATCAGCGACATTAATCTCGCCTGGGCCTACGCCGTGATGCTAGCCTTCGTGCTTGCGCTCGGCGCGTTCTGTCTGAGCCTGTTGCAGCGCGGCGTCGGGCTTCGATCCTAGGGCAAACCGAAGAATTCACGCGCAGTCGCTGCAGCATTCGCTGCGGTGACAGCTACATCCTCGCCGCGGTCGCGCGCCACTTCCGCGCAGATGTGCGCCAGATACATCGGCTCGTTGCGCCGATGCGAGGGCGCGGGCTTCACCGTTCGCGGCAGCAGGTAGGGCGCGTCGGTTTCCAGCATCAGACGACTGGCCGGAATCGACTTGACCAGCTCGCGCAGATGCGTGCCGCGGCGCTCGTCGCAGATCCAGCCGGTGATGCCGATGAAGAAATCGCGGTCGAGGTAATCGAACAGTTCGTCCTTCTTGCCGGTGAAGCAATGCACGACCGCACGCGGAATGCGACCGCGCCCGCGTTGATCAAGCACGTTATCCATGCAGGCGATGAAATCGCCGTGCGCATCGCGCTGGTGCAGGAACAGCGGCTTACCGCAATCCGCGGCGAGTTCCAATTGGCGCTCGAACGCGAATAATTGCGCGGCGCGCGGCGAGAAATTGCGGTGGTAATCCAGGCCGGTTTCGCCGACCGCCACGACCTCGGGCAGGGCATGCAGTTCGCGCAACGCGGCTTCGATATCCGCATCGAAATCACCGGCATGATGCGGATGCACGCCCGCGGTCGCGAACAACACGCCGGAATGCGTGCGCGCCAGTTCCAGCGCCTCGCGCGAGCCTTGCAACGAGGCGCCTGTAACGACAAGTTGCGTTACGCCGACATTGCGCGCACGCGCGAGCACGGCATCGAAATCGTGCCGAAAGGATTCATGGGTCAGATTGGCGCCGATGTCGACGAATTGCATGGCCGCGCGTTATCGGGGAAGTCTGGCATTATGCCAACACCGCGCGGCGCGCGTTCACGGCCGGTTAACCGGCGGCGCCACAGGCTGCGCGCACGGGAATCCGACATGGGAGATTGAGATGAAATACTCGACGATTTTTTCCCGCAGCATCGCCGCTGCCGCACTGGTCGCGGCGGCGCTCGCGCAGGCAGCCGGCGCATCGGCCGTGGCAACGCCGAGGTTGGATCTGGCGCGAGCGCAGCAGGTACGCGCGCAAATGCAGGCGCAGGCCAGCCAGGCCATCGCATCCGCGCAGAAATCCGGTGTCGCCGGCGCCAAGCCCGGTGGCACGAAACCGGCCGAGCTGTTCGCCAATCCCGATCGCGCTTATCCGCCGAGTTGCCTGAACTCGCCGATGCCGTTGGGAATGTGGCAGAACGATCCCAACGCACTGAGCGCCCAGGTCAATCTGCTTGGCGACCCCTACGCGGGTGGAAGCGAGGCCAGCTACGTCGAGCAGGACACCGTTTACCTGTTTCGTGTCGTATGCACGAGCGGCCTGTCCGCGACACTGATGGAAATTGACCGGCCGACCGCCAACGAGGGCAATACCTCTTTGTATCCGACCCTGCCGGCCATTTCGGTGCAGCAGGGCAGCAACAATTTCTACATACGCTTTGCCAACGACCCGAACACGTTCTTTTCCACTAATTACGCACTCAACCCACTGATCAACAGCGACGTCTTTGTGCTCGAAAACTTCTACGGCGGTTCCGCACAAATCGCCTATGGCGATGCGCTCAGCCTTACCGTCGATACGTTGAACCGGAGCGATCCGAATCGCTATACCACGTTCAACCTTGCCACCTACAATCCCGCGCAATACACGCAAGCCTCGCAAGCCCTGCCGATCAGCGGCTACATGACCGGCAACTGGTACGATGCGAATCACAGCGGCGAAGGCATCCAGGTGGAAGTGGGCGAGTTGCAGGGCAGCGGCAGCACCGTGCCGCGTTACATCGTGGTCGCCTGGTACACCTACGATTCCAGCGGCGTACCCTACTGGTTGTTCGGCAGCGGTACGTTCAATGCCGGCGATACGTCGGCCCAAGTGACGCTGGGTTATTCCAGCGGCGGCGGCTTTGCCGGCAATTTCGGTCCTTCGGTGACGCAGGCAGTCTGGGGCACGTTCAACGTCCAGTTCCCGGACTGCAACACGATGCAGTTCAGCTACCAATCCGCACCCGGCCTGCCGGCGGGGGTACCAACCGGAGGCGGCGCAAAGATCTGGAAGCGTCTGACCCAGATAAACGGCCTGACTTGCCAGTAATCCCGCCGCGTTCGCTTGCCGATCCCGCCCGGATGGCGGGATCGGCGTTTGTGCGATGAGCAAAAGTACGCAATTTCCGATCCAGCCGGTACTGCCGGAAATCCTCGCAAGTCTCGCGCAGCATCCGCGCCTCGTGCTGGAAGCGCCTCCCGGCGCGGGCAAGACCACCCAGGTGCCGCTCGCCGTGCTGAACGCGGACTGGCTCGCCGGAAAAAAAATCCTCGTGCTGGAACCACGCCGCATCGCCGCGCGTGCAGCGGCGGAGTTCATGGCCGCACAACTGGGCGAAGACGCCGGCGAAACCGTCGGCTATCGCATCCGCTTCGAGGCGAAGGTTTGCGCGCGCACGCGCGTGGAGGTCGTGACCGAGGGAATACTCACGCGCCTGATCCAGTCCGATCCGGAATTGCCGGACGTGGGCGCGATCGCTTTCGACGAATTCCACGAGCGTCATCTCGTCGCCGATTTTGGCGCCGCGCTGGCGCTCGAGGTACAAGCCACGCTGCGTCCGGATCTGCGCCTGATCGTCATGTCGGCAACGCTGGACGGCGAGCGTATCGCGCGCTGGCTCGACGCGCCGCGCGTGACGAGCGCCGGCCGCAGTTTTCCGGTGCGCATCGAGTATCCGCCGGCAAAGCCGAACGAGGATTGGCCGTTCCATCTGCGCCGCGTCGTCGAAACCGCGCTGCGCGAGACTGATGGCGACATCCTCGTGTTCCTGCCGGGACGGCGCGAGATCGAGCAGGCGCGACGCGCACTCGAGTCGCACACCACCGCCGACATCGTTATGCTTCACGGCGAGTTGTCGCTGGCCGAACAGCACGCCGCTTTGGCGCCGGCAAAAACAGGCTCGCGCCGCATCGTGCTGGCAACGAATGTGGCCGAATCCTCCGTCACCCTGCCCGGCATTCGCGCCGTGATCGATCTGGGCCTTGCGCGCGAGCCGCGCTTCGATCCGAATTCGGGTTTTTCGCGCTTGCAAACCGTGGCGATCTCGCAGGCTTCCGCCGATCAGCGCAGCGGGCGCGCGGGCCGCGTAGCCGAAGGCGTCGCCTACCGGCTGTGGCCGCAGAGCCAGCGCCTGGAGCCTTCGCGTCGCGCCGAAATTACGCAGACGGAATTGTCCGCGCTGGCACTGGAGCTGGCTGCCTGGAGCTCGCCGAATCTGCGCTGGCTCGACGCCCCGCCGGCCGGCGCGCTGGCGAGCGCGCGCGATTTGCTCATTCTGCTCGGCGCGCTCGATCCGGATGGCCGCGTGACCGGGCTCGGCCAACGCATACTCGCGACCGGCGCGACGCCGCGGCTCGCCGCGATGGCCCTGCGCGCATCGCCCGCGCTGCGCGCGCTGGCATGCGATCTTATCGCCCTGATCGAAGCGCGCAATCCGCTGCGCGGCGAGAACGGTCGCGGAGATGACTTCCGTCTGCGTGTGCATGCGTTGCACACATTCCGCCGCGACAAGCGTGCCGCGCGTGGGCAGGGGGCGGACCCGGGCGCATGCGCTGCCATCGATCAGGCAGCCGCAGGCTGGCGCCGGCGCTTTCACGCGCAGCCATCGTCAGCACCCGCCGACGCGCTGGTTATCGGCAACCTGCTGCTGCACGCGTTTCCGGATCGCGTCGCGCGGCAAGACGCCAACGATCCCCGACGCTACGCCCTGAGCAATGGCCGCGGCGCAGATTTGCATCAAAATTCACAATTATACGGAGAGCCGTGGCTCATCGTCGCGGATTTGCGTTTTGACGAACGCGACAGCCTGATCCTTGCCGCCGCACCGTTCGATGCGGACCTGCTGGAGCGCGATTTTCCGGCCGACTTCACACGCGAACGGACTTCGCGCTGGAATCGCGACAAGCGTGCGGTCGAAGCGTTCGAGGAATACCGTTTTGCGCAGCTGGTACTCGAACGCCGCAGCGTTCCGGCCAAACCCGAAGATGCCCTGCCCGCACTGCTCGGTGCGGTACGCGATGCCGGCCTTGCATCGCTAGCGTGGAGCGAACACGCGCAAGCGTTGAGTCGGCGTGTGGCCTGCCTGCGCGAGTGGTGCCCGGAGCTGGAACTACCCGATCTTTCCGATGCGGCCCTGCTCGCATCGCTCGATGAATGGCTGGCGCCGTATCTGGGCGGCAAGACCCGGCTCGACGCGTTGACGCCGACCCTGCTCGGCGAAGCATTGGCATCGCGCCTGGATCACGCGCAACGCCACAGCGTCGACGCGCTCGCACCGGAGTCGCTCGCCGTTCCGAGCGGCAGCCACAAGCGGCTGACCTACGAGCCCGGCAAGCCGCCGGTTCTTGCGGTCAAACTGCAGGAACTGTTCGGTCTCGCCGACACGCCGCGCATCGCCAACGGCAAGGTGGCGGTGACCTTGCACCTGCTTTCGCCCGCGCAGCGGCCGATCCAGGTCACGCAGGACCTGCGCGGCTTCTGGGAGCGCACGTATCCGGAAGTGAAGAAGGAACTGAAAGGCCGTTATCCGAGGCACCCCTGGCCAGATGACCCGTGGAACGCCAAACCGACGGCGCGCACAAAACCTCGACATTGACAGAATTGCGCCATATCCGCGTGGAACCATCGCGCGTGCGGCCAGTCCAACCCCGAACGCATCCGCACCGAGAACCTGCCATGACCAAACCTTCCCAAGCCCTCGTCTGGATGCTCGGATTTCTTGCCGCCGTCGGCGTGCTCGCCGCGTTGCTGGCGACGCGTCTGGCGCAAAATTTCCAGGCCAATCCATTCTTCAACGGCGTGATCCTTGCCGTGCTCGTGTTCGGCATCTTCGCCAACCTGCGCCAAGTGCTGCTGCTGTCGCGCGAGGTCGAATGGATCGAGACATTCAAGCGCTCGCCGCCGGATCGTCCGCTGCCGGTCAAACCGCGCCTGCTCGCGCCGATGGCGCGCATGTTCGCCGGGCGCGAACGCGCGAAGTTCTCCCTGTCCACGCAATCGCTGCGCTCGGTGCTGGACAGCGTGTATCTGCGCCTCGAAGAATCGCGCGATCTGTCGCGCTATCTCGTCGGTCTGGCCATCTTCCTCGGTCTGCTCGGCACGTTCTGGGGGCTGCTGGTCACGATCCGTTCGGTCGCCGACATCATCGGCTCGCTCGGCGTCGGCACCGATCCTGCGGCCATGTTCAATACGCTCAAGGAAAACCTCAAAGAGCCGCTGTCGGGAATGTCGACGAGCTTTTCCACGTCGCTGTTCGGTTTGGCGTCGTCGCTCGTGCTCGGATTTCTTGACCTGCAATCCGGCCACGCGCAGAACCGCTTCTACAACGAACTCGAGGACTGGCTGTCGAGCATGACGCGGCTGTCGTCTGGCGCGCTGCACGGCGACGGCGAGGCGAGCGTACCGGCGTATGTGCAGGCGCTGCTGGAACAGACCGCCGATGGCCTGGAACGCATGCAGCGCGCGCTCACCGAATCCGAACGCGAACGGCGTGCGTCAGGCGAGCAGTTTGGCGAGTTGAACACCCAGCTCGGACGACTCGCCGATCTGCTCAGCCGCGAGACGCGCGAATTCCGCAGCCTTGCCCAGACGCAGGAAGAATTGAAGAACGCACTGAAAACGATCGCCGCCGCGCCGAACGGCAGCGAACGCCTGTCCGACGATTTGCGCGGCGAACTGCGTCTGCTCTCGCGCACGATCGCCGCCGCCGTCGACGTCAAGCGCGGGGCCGTGCAATGAATTCGCTCGCGCGTCGTCGCCGCAAGCCGAAGGGACGCCAGAGAGCTATACAGCCATGAACTCGTTGGCAAGACGTCGCCGCACACTGGACATTTGGCCGGGTTTCGTCGACGCGCTGTCGTCGCTGATCCTGGTCATGGTGTTTGTGCTGCTGATCTTCGCGATCGGCCAGTTCGTCTTGTCGCAGACCATCGCGGGCAAGAACCGTGCGCTGGCCGATCTCAACGCGCAGATCGCTCAGCTCGCCAAGACCCTGGCGCTGGCACAGGACAGCAATCGCAATCTCGATGCGAAGGTGAAGGAACTTTCCGCCTCGCTCGGCGCGACGACCGGCGAGCGCGACGCTCTGAAGAACCAGCTCGACGCCGCCAGCGTGCAGGCCGCCAGGCTCAATGCCGACATCGCCGCGCTCGCTGCGCTCAAGGCGCAGCTCGAACAACAAGTCGCGAGCCTCGGCGCGGAACTGGATACCTCGAAGAAGAACCTCGTCGTCGCGACCGACCTCAACACGAAATCCGCCGCCCAGATCGAACTGCTCAACCGCCAGATAGCCGCGGTGCGTGAGCAGTTGAGCAAACTCTCGGCAGAACTCGATCTCGCCAACGCGCACATCAAAGATAAGGACAAAAAGATCGCCGACCTCGGCGCGCAGCTCAATCTCGCGCTCGCGAACAAGGTCAACCAGCTCGAGAAATACCGTTCGGAATTCTTCGGCAAGCTGCGCGCCGCGCTCGGCAACCGCGCCGATATCCGCATTGTCGGCGACCGCTTCGTGGTGCCGACCGACATCCTGTTCGATTCCGGATCGGCGCAACTCAATCCCACCGCGCAGGCGCAGATGAAGAAGCTCGCGCAAACCCTTAACGAAGTGGCGGCGGAGATTCCCTCGAGCCTGGACTGGATCGTGCGCATCGACGGCCATACCGACAAGCGTCCGATCCACACCGCGCAATTTGCGTCGAATTGGGAACTGTCGACCGCGCGCGCGGTGGCAATCGTCAAGTACCTCGTCGTGCAGGGCATCCCCGCGAATCGCCTGTCCGCGAACGGCTTCGGCCAGTTCCAGCCGCTGGATCCCGCCGACACGCCCGAGGCGTATGCGAAGAACCGGCGCATCGAAATCCAGTTGACGAATCGTTAGCGTGTGGACTCGCGCTGACTGAAGATCACGCTGCCCAGGATCAGCATGCCGGACACGAGCATGGTCGGCGTCGGTGTTTCGCCGAGCAGCCACCATCCCCAGAGCACGCCGAAGACGGGAATCAGGTAATTGCAGGTGACGGCGCGCGCGGCCGAAACGCGCTGGATCAGCCGGAAGAACAGGAAATAGGCGAACCCGGTGCACACCACGCCGAGCGCGATCGCGCCCATCCACGATGCGGCCGGCACCGGCACGCTTGGCCAGGTCGCGGCCGCCGGCAATGCCAGCATCACTGCCGAACAGCCGAGCGTACCGGCGACGCCGACCACGGGCGGAAGATCCATCAGCTTGCGCTTGACCAGATTCGCGGCAATGCCGTAGCACAAGGATGCCAGCGTACCCGCCAGCGCCGCGAGCGCGACGTTGTCGCCGGCGGTGCGTCCGCTGGCGAGAATGACGACGCCGACAAATCCGGCGATCAGCGCCATGCCGCGCCGCAGGCCAATGCGTTCACGGTAGAAGACGAAGGCGATCAGCGCCGTGAACAGTACGGTCATGCTGTTGGCAATGGCGCCGATTCCAGCCGGCGCGCGCTCGGCGCCCCAGGCGAACAGCGAAAATGGAATCGCGGAATTGAGCACACCGATCAGCGCGAACCGACGCCAGTGCGCGGCCGAAAGCTGCCTGCGCGCGCGCCACAGGAACGGTGCGAGCATCAGCGCGCCGAGCGCGACCCGCACTTCGACCAGCGGCAGCGGTCCGAAGTGCGGCGCGGCGATGCGCATGAACAGGAACGAGCCGCCCCAGATCGCACCGAGCAGGAGCAGTTCCAGCGGCGTGCGCCAGTCGGCACGCGGCCCGGACAGTCCGGTTTCGACGGATTCGCGTGCGGAGACGTTTCCGGTCATATCATCGCCGTGTGCTGACATGCGTCATGGTTTTAGGACACGCGTTCGGCCGGGCAGCAGGCCATCCAGCGCGATGTCGCCGATGCGCATGCGGATCAAGCGCAGCGTCGGCAATCCGATGGCGGCGGTCATGCGCCGCACCTGACGGTTGCGGCCTTCGCGAATGGTCAGTTCGATCCACGCATCCGGCACGGATTTGCGCGAGCGCACCGGGGGATCGCGCGGCCACAGCCACAGCGGCGCCATGTCCAGACGCTTGACGTGCGCCGGTAGCGTCGGGCCGTCGTTCAAATGTATACCTTTGCGCAATCGGGATAATTGCACATCGCTCGGCTTACCCTCGACGTGCACGACATAGGTTTTCCCGGTCTTGTGGCATGGATCGGTCAGGCGCTGCGCGAGCTTGCCGTCGTCGGTGAGCAGCAGCAGTCCTTCGCTGTCGTAATCGAGCCTCCCCGCCGGATACACGCCGGACACATCGATGAATTCGGCCAGCGTGCGCCGCGCCGGCACGCTGCGGTCGGTGAACTGGCACAGCACGTTGAACGGCTTGTTCAGCGCGATCAGCATTGCGCGAAAATCCGCCTCTCCCGCCAGCGGGAGAGGCGTTCGAAGCCGACCATGTTCGACACTGCCGGTGAAACCGCGTCGTCTGACGCTGTCTCAATTCGTCGCCGGCTTGGCCGCATTATCCGCCGGCGCGGAAAAAATCTTGTCCGCCTCGGGTTTGACGAAACGCAAGGTCATGCGGTCGGATTCGCCGATGGCCAGATACTTGGCCTTGTCGGTGTCGCCGAGAGCCAGGGTCGGCGGCAGCGTCCATACGCCCTTGGGATGATCGTGGTCATCCTTCGCGTTGGCGTTGATCTCGCTCTTGCCGTCGAGCTTGAAGCCGGCGTCGGTGGCGAGTTTGATCACGTAGTCCTCGGGCAGATAGCCGGTGCTCTTGACCTTGTCCAGGTCCGCGCCGGGGGTGGCGCGATGATCGACCACACCGAGCACGCCACCCGGCTTGATCACGGCGAAGAAGGCCTTGAACATGGCCGGTGCGGTGTCGGCCATCACCCAGTTGTGCACGTTGCGGAAGGTCACGACCATGTCGGCCGAATTCGGCGCACCGAGATTCGGCGTCTTCGGGTCGAACTCGACGATTTTCGCCTTGCCATATTCAGCCGGATTTCCGGCAAACAGCTTCTGCATCGTGGCAAGACTGCGCGCAGCTTCGCCGTCGGGCTTGCCCGGCGTCATCAGCGCCGCGGTGTAGCTGCCGTCGTCCTTCATCAACGGCGCGAGAACTTCCGCATACCAGCCGGCGCCGGGCGTTATTTCGATCAGGCTCATGCCGGGCTTGAGGCCGAAGAACTCCAGCGTCTGCCGCGGATGACGATACGGGTCGCGCGCCTTGTTCGCATCCTCGCGCCAGTTGCCGGCGAGTACCGCGTCGATCTTCGCGTCGAACATCTGCTGCACGCTCTGCGGCGGCGTCGGATTGGCCGGCTGATCGGTCACCTTGGGCGGTGCCGCGGGTGCTGGAGCCGGCGCCGGCGACTGTCCGCAGGCGGACAGGGCCAGTGCGACCACGCAAACTGCAAATGTGTACTTTTTCATGGCGACCTCCTTCGTGGTTGCTTGCGGGATTACATCGCGGCGATCAAGGCGTCGCCGAATTGCGAACACTTCAACAGTTTCGCGCCGTCCATCATGCGCGCGAAATCGTAGGTGACGGTCTTGGCGGCGATGGTCTTGTCCATCGCGGCGACGATCGCATCGGCCGCTTCCGTCCAACCCATGTAGCGCAGCATCATCTCGCCCGACAGGATCACCGAACCCGGATTGACCTTGTCCTGATTGGCGTACTTCGGCGCGGTGCCGTGGGTGGCCTCAAACACGGCGTGGCCGCTCAGGTAATTGATGTTGCCGCCCGGCGCGATGCCGATGCCGCCGACTTCCGCGGCCAGCGCGTCGGAGATGTAGTCGCCGTTCAAGTTCAGCGTGGCGACCACGTCGTACTCGGCGGC
>JAGWXP010000067.1 GCA_018969845.1 Lysobacteraceae bacterium
GGCAGCGCGGTGATGGTCACGCGCGAGGGCACGCGGCCGCTGCTGGTCGAGGTGCAGGCGCTGGTGGATCAATCCTCGCTGGGCAATCCGCGCCGCGTCGCGCTGGGTCTGGAACAGAATCGTCTGGCCATGCTGCTCGCCGTGCTGCACCGGCACGGCGGCATGGCGGTGTACGATCAGGACGTGTTCGTCAATGTCGTCGGCGGCATCCGCGTGCAGGAAACCGCCGCCGATCTTCCGGTGCTGCTCGCCGTGCTGTCGAGTTTCCGCGACAAACCGCTGCCGGAAAAACTCGTCGCGTTCGGTGAAGTGGGACTGTCCGGCGAAATCCGTCCGGTGCCGAACGGCGAGGAGCGTCTGCGCGAAGCGGCCACGCACGGATTCCTGAAAGCGATAGTGCCCAAGGCGAACGCGCCGAAGAAACCGAAAATCGGCGATATGGAAATCGTGGCGGTGGAGCGGTTGAGCGAGGCGATTGCGGCGGTGGTTTAGTTTGGGTTTCTCCGTTCGTGCTGAGCTCTTCGACGATGCTCAGGACAGGCTACGCGAGCGAAGTCGAAGCACGACCCTTCGACTTCGGCGCTTCGCGCCTACGCTCAGGGCGAACGGATGTGGGGCTACCCCAACGCCGACAATTCCCGATTCAATATTTCCGGATCGCCGAGGTTCAATTCGACGAGGCGCTTTAACTCCGCAAAGCTGTCCAGGTCGATTTTCTGCCACTGGAAGCCGATGCGGTGCGGCATGATGTGCGCGGCAGTCACGCCCATGCTGATGATCACCGAGTTGTTGATGCGCAAATCCATGCGGTAGCTCGAACCGACCTTGCCGTTCCATCCCGGCGGATGCTCGATGAGCACGCCCTTGAGCGAGATGTCGTCGAGCTTGCTCTCCCACATCGCCTTGTCCGAATACAATTTCACCGTGCCTTCGAAATGAAAGCGCTGGAAGCGGCGGCGTTCATTCGGCTTGGATTTGGCCTGGTTCATGCGCGGATTCTGCATAGCGTTGCAGCGGCGATCAAGGTACCCGCTTGAGCACAAGTTCGAGCACGAAGCGGCTGCCGAAGAAAGCGAGCAGCAGCAGGATCATGCCGGACAGGGTCATGCGCACGGCGCGGCGGCCGCGCCAGCCATAGCGCCAGCGGCCGAACAGCAGGGCACCGAACACGATCCATGCGGCGATCGACAGCACGGTTTTGTGGATCAGGTGTTGCTCGAACAGGTTGGCGACGAACAGGATGCCGCTGAGCAGGGTCAGGGTCAGCAGCACGAAACCGGCGCCGATCAACTGGAACATGAGGGTTTCGGTCAGCGTCAGCGGCGGCAGGGCGGCGGCGATGCCGTTCAAGCGGCGCGCGCGCAAAGCATGTTCCTGCAGCGCCAGCAGGATGGCCAGCACAGCGGCCACGCTGAGCACCGAAAAGCCGAGCATGGCGAAGATCACGTGCAGCTTGATCTGCCACTCGATCGGCAACGGTTCGGTATGCGGGGCGAGGAAGGTGTCGACTAGCAGCAGGATCGCGGCAAGCGGAAACACGATGACGCCGAGCGTCGCGACCGGCCGCGCCAGGTTGACGAGCAGACACAGCGCGGCCACGCAGCCGGCGACCAGCGACAGCGCGGCGAAGAAGTGCAGGTCCACGCCGCCAGCGTGTTGGCCGACGAGGATTGCCGCGTGTGCCACCACGGCTGCCGTGGCCACAGCAAACGCGGGCAGGCGCGGGCGGTGGATGAACAGAACCGCGGCGACGAGATAGAGTGCGGCGGAAACCAGGGCGATGGCATGGATCGGCATGTGTCAAGTGTGGCATAGCGCGAGCGCGGCTGGAAATGATGGTCACTGGTATACTTCGCGCCCCCCCGAAATTCGCCGTATCGCCCCATGTTTGAATCATTGAGCCAACGCCTGTCGTCCACCATCGAGCGTCTGCGCGGACGCGCCCGTCTGACCGAAGCCAACATCCGCGAATCCCTGCGCGAAGTGCGCATCGCCCTGCTCGAAGCGGACGTGGCCTTGCCGGTGGTGCAGGCGCTGATCCAGCGTGTGCAGGTGCGTGCAGTCGGACAGGAAGTGCTCAAGAGCCTCACGCCGGGCCAGGCGCTGGTCAAGGTCGTGCGCGACGAGTTGACCGCGGTGATGGGTACCGCGAATGCGGACCTGAATCTGAACTGCCCGCCGCCGGCCGTGGTGCTGATGGCCGGCCTGCAGGGCGCGGGCAAGACGACCACCGTCGCCAAGCTCGCGAAATTCCTCAAGGATCGCAGGAAGAAAAAGGTAATGGTCGTGAGCTGCGACGTGTACCGTCCGGCGGCGATCGAGCAACTGCGACTGCTCGCCGAACAGGTCGATGTGCTGTTCCATCCGAGCGCAGACGCGCAGGATCCCGTTGCCATCGCACGCGCTGCGCTGGATGCGGCACGCAAGAATTTCGCCGATGTGCTGCTGGTCGATAGCGCCGGGCGCCTGGCCATCGACGCGCAGATGATGGCCGAGATCAAGGCCCTGCACGCGGCGCTCGATCCGATCGAAACCTTGTTCGTGGTCGATGCCATGACCGGTCAGGATGCGGCGAGCACGGCCAAGGCGTTTGCCGAGGCGTTGCCGCTGACCGGCGTCGTGTTGACCAAGACCGATGGCGATGCACGCGGCGGCGCGGCGCTGTCGGTGCGCTACGTCACCGGGCGTCCGATCAAATTCCTCGGCGTTTCCGAAAAACCCGACGGACTGGAAGCCTTCCATCCGGATCGCCTCGCCCAGCGCATCCTCGGCATGGGCGATGTGCTTTCGCTGGTCGAACAGGTCGAGCAGAACGTCGACAAGGAAAAGGCGCAAAAGCTCGCCGAGAAGGTGATCAAGGGCAAGCGCTTCGACATGAACGACATGCGCGATCAACTCGCGCAGATGCTCAACATGGGTGGCCTCGCTTCGCTCATGGACAAGCTGCCGGGCGTTGGCAGTTTGCCGGACAGCGTGAAGTCCAGGGTCAACGACAAGGAAGTGCACCGCATGGTGGCGATCATCAATTCGATGACGAAGAAGGAACGCCGCCATCCCGACCTGCTCAACGGCTCGCGCAAGGCGCGCGTGGCGCGCGGTTCCGGCACCCAGCCGGCCGACGTCAATCGACTGCTCAAGCAGTACATGCAGATGGAAAAAATGATGTCGAAGTTATCCGGAGGCGGCATCAAGGGTTTGATGCGACAGATGGGCGGAGCGCTCAAGGGTATGGGTGGCGGAGGCATCCCGCCTGGAGGCATGCCCGGCCGCTGAGGCTCGCGTTTCGCGCCACTGCATGGGGCGCGTGTCAACGGCTTGGTCGCCTGCGCGTTCGGAATAGCCGAACCGCTGCAGGCAACGAGGGCCGGACCATGCAAACCTGCGTCAAGACAATGTTGTGCGTGCTCGCGCTTTGCTTCGCACCATTGGCCGATGCAACCGTGCACGATCAGCTTTTCAGGGGCAGCTTCGACATCCCCGCCGACCAGCCGGCGAGCACCGCCGCGGCGGCGCGCTTTCTCACCCAGGCCACGTTCGGGCCGACCCAGGGCGACGTCGCCTACCTGATGGCACAGGGCTACGGCGAATGGATAGCCGAGCAGTTGGCCAAGCCAGCCACACTGGGTGAGCCGACGATAGAGGCGATCGCGAACGCGCGCACCACGGGTGGACAAAGCGTCACCAACACGATCCGTCTGAATCGCTTCTTCTGGCAGGCGGTGTACGCGCCGGACCAGTTGCGCCAGCGCATGGCCTATGAACTGAGCCAGATTTTCGTCGTTTCCGATCAGGCCAGTGACATCGGCAACAACTACATGGTGCCGCTGTCGCAGTACCAGGACATGCTCGCCAAATCGGCATTCCTGCCGTATGCGCAACTGCTGCTCAACGTGACCGATCACCCGATGATGGGGCGTTATCTCAACGCGTTCCGCAACGTCAAGGCGACGTTTGTCGGCGGTGTGCAGACCACCAGCCCCGACGAGAACTACGCGCGTGAAGTGATGCAGTTGTTCTCGATCGGCCTGATCATGCGCAATCCGGATTTTTCGCCGGTCATCCAGAACGGCACGACGGTGCCGACCTACGATCAGAACGTGATCACGCAGACGGCCAAGGTGTTCACCGGATTCACCTGGAGCGATGCGCCGACCAATCCACCGACTTTCAACGGCGGTGGCTTGACCTTTGCCGCACAATACGCGCCGATGGCCTGCTGGGGGACGGAGCTGTTTCCGGCAAGCAGCAACCAGATGCGCCACGACATTTCGGTCAAGACCGTGCTCGGCGATGGCGGCGCCTCGACCACGAGTTCGATCGCGGCCAACCAGACCTGCGCGCAGGACGTGACCGACGAACTGGCGATCATCGCCACGCATCCGAACGTGGCGCCGTTCATCTCGCGACAACTGATCCAGCGTTTTGTCGAGAGCAATCCGTCGTCGGCGTATATCGCGCGCATCACGATAGTGTTCAACACGCCGGGTAATGATCTGGGCGACGTCATCGCGGCGATCCTGACCGATCCGGAAGCGGAAAATCCGCCGCCGTTATGCGGCAGCGCCAATTGCGACAGCTATGGCAAGCTGCGCGAGCCGGTGTTGCGCCTGACCGAGCTGTGGCGCGCGTTCAATGCGCAGGCGCCGGCGCCGGATCAGTACGGCCAGATCGCGATGATCGGCGGTGGCGGCTTCCTCGGCAGCTTCGGTCAGGCGCCACTGGAATCACCGACCGTGTTCAATTTTTATCTACCCGACTACCAGCAGCCCGGCGTGTTCGCCGACAACGGTCTGTATTCGCCGGAATTGCAGATCACCAACGAATCGACGACCTACAGTACGGCCGATACCTACTACGGATTCACCGCCAAGGCATATCAGGGTATGGCTTCGCCGCCGACGGATCGTCCGCTGATTGATCTGTCTTCGCTCACCGCGAATGCGAACAACCCGGCAGCAATGGTCACGACGCTCGACGCCGATTTGTTCTACGGCGGCATGTCCGCGGCGATGCAATCGACCCTGACCGGCATGTTGACCAATCTGAGCGGCGCATCGGCGCAGGAGAAGGCCTGGTCGGCGATCTACGTTGCCATGCTCTCGCCCGAATTCGCCACGCAGCGCTGAAGGAGACGATCATGAGTTTTTCAGGCAAATCACGCCGCCAATTCCTGCGCAACCTGGGTTGCGTCGCTTGTGGCGGCACGGCGGCGGCGCTGCTGCCGCAATTGCGCATGCTGGGTACCGCACTGGCGAGCACCAGTGTTGCGTCGACGTATCAGGCCCTGGTATGCGTGTATCTGTACGGCGGCAACGATGCCTGGAACATGCTCGTGCCGTTCGACAACACGCGCTACAACACCTACGCGGCCTCGCGCAGCGGCGTCTACGATCCAGTCAACAATCCCGGCGGTCTGGGGTTGGCGCTGCCGACCGGCTCGCAGGTGGCATTGCAGAAGATCGTCGACGGCAATGATTCGAACTCCGCCACCAACCAGTATTTTCTGCATCCGTCCATGCCGGAAATGACTTCGCTGTTCAATCAGGGTCACCTTGCTTTCGTCGTCAATGCCGGATCGCTGGTCAGGCCGATCACGATGAGCGATTACAACTCAAGTTCCGCCAATTATCCGTCACAATTGTTCTCGCACGCCGATCAGACCAACCAATGGCAACAGGCCTATGCGATGGAAGCCTCCACATTGGGCTGGGGCGGGCAGTGCGGCGACGCGCTCAGTGCCGGCAACAGCTACAAGACGCTGTCGCCGTGCATCTCCGTGGCCGGGGCCAACCGGTTTGAGGTAGGCGTAAGCACGATCCCTTACCAGATCAGTTCCGGTGGCCTCACCAACCTGGCCGGCGTTTGCAATCCGACACCCTGCAGTGGCGTCTCTTCGTCCAGTGTGCGCGACAACGCGCTCAACACCCTGCTCGCTGAAACCTATGCGAACGATTTCGCGGGCAATTATTCCTCGACGTTCCAACTCGGCCGCGAGCTTTTCAACGTGCTCAGTCCCGGGCTGGCGGGGATCACGCTGAACACCGCATTTCCGGCCGGCAATTCGCTGGGCGCGCAACTGCAGATCGTGGCCAAGATGATCAAGCTGTCGATGGCGCAAAACTACGCCACGCGGCAAATTTATTTCGTGAATCTCGGCAGCTTCGACCTGCATTCCGGCATGATGACCGGTAACAACGATCACGCGGCCCTGCTGACCACGCTGTCGCAAGCGCTGAACGCGTTCTGGACCTGCATGGGCCCCGGCGACGTCGACGCGCAGAGCAACGTGACCTTGTTCACGATGTCGGAATTCGCGCGCACGCTGCAATCCAACGGCTCCGGTTCCGATCACGGCTGGGGCACGGTGCAGATGGCGCTTGGCGGTGCGGTCAGGGGCGGCAAGCTGTACAGCAACGGCGGCGGGCCGATCACGGGTTTCCCGAATCAGGCACTGAACGCGCCGAACAATTTCCCGCGCGGACAGATGATCCCGGGAATTGGGGTGGAGCAGTATGCCGCGACGTTGGCGCAGTGGATGGGGATCACCTCGCCGACGGATCTGGCGACGATCTTCCCGAATCTGGGTCAGTTCGGCACGAACAATCTCGGGTTCGTCTGATATGCGGGCTGCTACAGCGCGCGGCGCCATCGTCGCGGCGCTCGCCGCGTGCGGCGCATTGGCGAGCAGCCTCGTGGCGAATGCGCAGACGCCGCCGAGCGGCTGCACCTCCATCGCTGGCGTGCCACCGATCTATAGTGGCATCGAGTTCGGCGCGGCGATCGAAGGCATCTTCACCAACTACAACGGCATGGGCAACGGTTGCGCGGATTGCCACACAACGAATGGTGGTAGCACCATGCCGACCGGCGAGCTTGATCTGGATCCAGCCGATACGCCATCGCCGTACGTTAACTTGCTGGGCATGAACCGCGATGGCGTGGACAGCCCGCTGTATGCGGGTTACGTGTATGTGGTACCGAACCATCCCGAGCAAAGCCTGCTGTTCATGAAGGTGGATTGCGACAATCCCGGCGCCGGCGCGCGCATGCCGCTCAACAACTACATGGGCGGTTTGAGCGTGCAGCAGATTGCGCTGATCTACGACTGGATCGCCGAAGGTGCGCCGGCCGGTACTACCGACGGCATCTTCCGCAACGGTTTCGACATCCGCGGATTCAACCAATAGCTTTTGGTCATTCGCAGGACGCGGCGTATCCATGTTTCATCACTATGTCGCCACATTCTGACGGATATACTGGCTGGCACATCCAGCCGGGGGATCGTCAATGATGCGTTCGACCGATGCGTTGCGTCATGCGGCGCTAGCCGTTGCTGCAGTTGCCGTTTTGCTGGCCGGTTGTAGCAAGCAGAAATCCGCTGTCCCATTGGTACAAGGCAAGGCACCCATCGCGGCGGCGGCGAAACCGGCAGCGCCGCAGGCATTCGCCGTGACCTCGGCGCATCCGGAACAGTATCAGGGCCAGCTCGCGATCGCGCTCGAATTCGCGTACCGCCTCGCCGGCGCGCAGGCCTTCGATACCTTGATCGAAGTCAAAGACGCGAAGGGCGCCGTCGTCAATGGCAGTTGGGCGCTGGACGAGGACGGCAAGACGCTACGCTTTCCCTACATCAAGGCCGATGCGACCTATCGCATCGCGATCAAGGGCGCGCTCGCCGCGGCCGACGGCAAGACGCTTGGGAAGCCTGTCGAGCGCGACGTCTACACCGGGCCCATGCAACCCGCGGCCGGTTTCGCCTCGCAGGGCAGCGTGCTGCCGGCGCGCGATTCGCGCGGCTTGCCGGTGGTGTCGGTCAATGTCAAGGAGGTCGACGTCGAGTTCTTTCGCGTGCGCGACGGCGAGCTGTCGAATTTCTTCGCGGCCTACCAGCGCAGCGGCAAGCGTTCGGGCTGGGATCTTGACCCCCAATACGGCTGGTACGGACGCAAGGGCAAACCGCTCGCTTCGATCGCCGACTCGGTGTACGCGAACCGGTTCGCACTCGACGGCAAGCAGAACGAGCGCGTGCTGTCGTATCTGCCGATCCAGAACATCGCCGAACTGTCCAAACCCGGACTGTATTTCGCCGCGATGCGCCGCGCCGGCAGCCTGCGCGACCAGTATGACACCAGCTTTTTCTTCGTCAGCGACATCGGCCTGCACACGCGCGTCTACAAGGACACGTTGTTCGTGCATACGGCCTCGCTCAAGTCCGGCGCGCCACTGACAAACGTCGAGTTGACCATCCTCGACGCCAAGGGTGAAACCGTGGTCGCCGGCAAGACCGACGCGGACGGCAATGCGTTGCTCGCGTACGCGCTCAAGGCCGACCAGGTGCTGACCGCCAAGAGCGGCAAGGACGTGTCGATCCTGCCGTTCAATCAACCGGCGCTGGATTTGTCCGACTTCGCCGTGGCCGGACGCAAGCAGGAATGGTTCGATGTGTTCGCCTGGTCAGGGCGTGATCTGTACCGGCCCGGCGAGACCATCCGCCTGTCTGCGCTGCTGCGCGACTACGACGGCAACCCGATCAAGCCGCAGCCGCTGTTCGTCACGTTGAAGCAGCCGGATGGCCGGCCGTATGCGCAGGCCAAGCTCGACCCGGAGGCACTGGATTACTTCGACTGGTCGCGGCAGATTCCGGTGGACGCGCCGACCGGCAAGTGGCAGGTCGAGTTTCGCCTGGATCCGGCGAGCAAGCAGGCCACGCAAAGCATCGCGTTCCGCATCGAGGAATTCCTGCCCGAGCGCCTGAAGCTCGATCTCGCCAGCGTTGCGCCGACGATCGCGCCCGGCGCGCCGCTGAAACTGGACGTCCAATCCGATTACCTCTACGGCGCGCCCGCCGCCGGCAACCGTTTCACCGCGCGCCTGACCCTGGCGCCGGACGTGCATCCGGTGGAGGCGCACGCGGATTATTTCTTCGGCGATCCGACGCTCGACTTGCCCAAGCAAGCCAAGGACGTGGTCGACGCCAAGCTGGATGTGCAGGGCAAGTTGAGCACCGACATTGCGATCCTGGACGACAAGAAACCTGCGGCACCGGTCGCGGCCATCGTTTCGGGCAGCGTCTACGAAACCGGCGGGCGCACCGTCACGCGCACGCTCAAACGCACCGTGTGGCCTGCCGAGGCCCTGGTCGGCGTGCGCCCGCTGTTCGATCCCAAGGATGGTGCCAACGCGAACGCTCGCGCCGGATTCGAATTGATCCGCAGCGATGCGCAAGGCAATCTGCTCGCGGCGAGCAAACTCGCTGTCAAACTGGTGCGCGAGAATCGCGCCTATCACTGGACGTACGACAACGACAACGGCTGGCACTTCGACTACAACGTCAGCTACGAGAACACGCTGTCGCAAGCCGTCGACATTCCGGCCGGCGGCACCGCGAAATTCGACGCGCCGGTGGCGTGGGGCAATTACCGGATCGAGGTGACGGATCCTGCGACCGGCCTCACCATGCGCTTTCCGTTCTTCGCCGGCTGGAGCTGGAACGACGACAACCGCGGCAAGGAAGCGCGCCCGGACAAGATCAAGCTCGCGCTGGACAAGACCAGCTATCGCGCCGGCGACACGCTCAAGGTTACAGTCACGCCGCCGCATCCCGGACCGGGCGTACTGCTGGTCGAATCCGACCATCTGCTGTACACGCGCAACATAGCCGCGAAGGACGGCGCGACGTTCGAGATTCCGGTGACCCGCGATTGGGAACGCCATGACGTGTATCTCACGGCGCTGGTGTTCCGCGGCGGCTCGGCGGCGGACAAGATCACGCCGGCACGTGCGGTCGGCGAGGCCTTCGTGCCGATGGATCGCAGCGCACGCAAGGTCGACGTGGCGATCGACGCGCCGAAGATGATGAAACCCGAGATCGACTTGCCGGTGACGGTCAAAGCGCCTGCGCTGGCCGGCAAGAAGGCGTACGTCACCGTGTCGGCGGTCGATGTGGGCATCCTCAACATCACGCGCTTTCCGCGGCCGGATCCCACCGGTTGGTTCTTCGGCCAGCGCCGTCTTGGCGTTGACGCCTATGATCTTTATGGCCGCGTCATCGAGAGTTTCGACGGCAACATGGCCAAGCTGCGCTACGGCGGCGATATGGCACTGGCGGCGCTGCCGCAAGCGCGGCGCCCGACCGCGCACGTGCAGACCGTGGACCTGTTCAGCGGCGTGGTGGCGTTGGATGGGCAGGGCAACGCGACGGTTGCGCTGAAGATGCCGGACTTCAATGGCACCGTGCGCGTGACTGCGCTCGTGTTCGGCGAAAACGAGTACGGCGCGAACGACGCCGAAACCGTGGTGCGTGCGCCATTGGTCGCCGAAATCTCCACACCACGGGTGCTCGCACCCGGCGACAAGGCCGAAGTTACGCTGGATCTGCAGAACTTCTCCGGCACCGAACGCGAGTTCGCGGTGAAGGTGAGCGCGGACAAACTTCTCGCCATCGCGCAAGGCGAGCGCAAGATCAAGCTGGCCGATCAAGCCAAGGCCACGCTGAATTTCCCGTTGACCGCACTGCAAGGCTATGGCGTGGGCAAGATCCAAGTGATTGCCGAGGGCGGTGGCATCAAGATCGACCGGCATTTCGATCTGCCCGTGCGCGCCGCCTGGCCGGCCGTGTTGCGCAGCAGCGCCCGTTCACTCGACAAGCTCGCACCGATCACGCTCGGCGCCGATGCGTTGGACGGCTTGCTGCCGGACTCGGTGACCGCGCGGCTGACCGTATCGAGCCTGCCGCCCTTGCCCTTTGCGAGTGCGCTTACGGGATTGCTCGGCTATCCCTACGGCTGTATCGAGCAGACCACGAGCAAGGCCTGGGGCAATCTGCTGCTGGACGAGAAGACGGCCGACAATCTGCATGTCGCCGGCCTGACGCCAGAGCAGCGCAAGCAGCGCGTCGATGCGGCGATCGGACGCATCGCCTCGATGCAGATCCCGTCCGGTCTGTTTTCGATGTGGGGTGGCGACAGCTATGTACCCACGTTCCTCACGCCGTATGTGGTCGACTTCCTGGAGAGCGCGCGTGACGAGGGTTTTGTCGTTCCCGACGAGGTGTTGCAGAAAGCGCTCAAGCGCCTCAACGACGACCTGCTCGCCGGCGGCCATCCGTACTATGACTACGAGCACAGCGACGCGCTGCGTTTCGCCGACGAGGCGTATTCCGGTTACGTGCTCGCGCGCGTCAACCGTGCGCCGCTGGGCACCCTGCGTGCGCTGTTCGACAACGATCGCGGCAAGGCCATCACCGCGCTGCCGCTGGTGCATCTTGGCATCGCCCTGAAACTGATGGGCGATCAACCGCGCGCGGAAAAGGCCATTGCCGAAGCGTTTGCCAAGAAGGTCGACCGGCCCTGGTATCTGGGCGATTACGGCTCGGATCTGCGCGACACCGCGCTGATGGTCGCGCTGACGCACAAATACGGCCTGGCCAAACCCGAGTACGACGCGCGCGTGTTTGAACTGGCGCGTTCGCTCACTTCGCAGCAACGCGACGCCGACGCCGAGCAGCGGCGCTACGGCTTCCACTGGAGCTGGCTGAGCACGCAGGAGCAGATCGCCATCGCTCGGCTGGGCCGCGAGCTGATCGGCAACGGCGACACCGTGGTTGCGGGGACGCTCGCGATCGGCGCCAAGTCCACGGAACTGTCGCCCGACCGCATCTGGAGTCGCGCCTTCGCCGCCGCCGATCTGCATGCCGGCGTGCGCTTGAATCCGAGCGGTGACCTGCCGATGTACGTGAGCACCGACATCGCCGGCGTGCCGACGACCGCACCGGCGCCGGACGATCACTATGTCTCCATCCGCCGCGCGTTCTACACGCTCGACGGCAAGCCGTGGACGCCCGCGCCGCTCAAGGAGGGTGATGCGCTGATCGTGGGCCTGACCATCCAGGCGCGCCAGCAGATGCCCGATGCGCTGCTCACGGACCTGCTGCCCGGCGGACTGGAGATCGAGAATTTCAACCTCACCGACGCCAAGCAATGGGTCGGCGTGGTCATCGATGGCATTACGCTCTCGGATCGTGCGCAGGCCGCCGAGGTGCGCCACGAGGAATTCCGCGATGACCGCTACGTGGCTGCGCTCAAGCTCGATCAGGGCCAGGCCGCACATGTGTTTTACCTCGTGCGCGCGGTGTCGCCGGGCACCTACCTCGTGCCGCCGCCCCTGGTCGAGGACATGTACCTGGCGCAGATGCGCGGCATCGGCAAAAGCGTGCCGGCGTCGATCAAGGTGGTGGAGCCATAATGAAATTTTTGGGAAACAAAATCCACGTCATGCCGGCAGGGATTGCCGGCATCCAGACTGCATGGACGCTATCTGTGGCAACTGGATTCCGGCATTCCATGCCGGAATGACGAATGAAGAAAACCGTCACGCCGGCGAAGATCTCGCACGCGCTGCGTTGGCTCAAGCGAGTCGGCATCGTCGTCGC
>JAGWXP010000213.1 GCA_018969845.1 Lysobacteraceae bacterium
CCGCGCTGGATCGGCAAGCGCCTGGAAGCGTTCCGCGACGACGTGGAATCGATCCGCGCCTTCGGCGCCGATGTGGTCGCCGACTTGTGCCGCAAGCTGAGCGCCGGTGGCGCACCGGGAATCCACTTTTATACCTTGAACCGCGCCCGCGCGACGCTGGCGGTGTGCGAGCGCCTTTGAGCACTCCCGTGCCAATCCGGAGCCCGCGCCCTTTTCATTTCGGGTGCCGCCCGCTAACCTGCGCACCTCACTCGCAGGAATAGCGCCATGGCCCGAGACTATCCGCCGTACATCTGGCACAACGGCAAGATCAAACCCTGGGCCGAGGCGACGACGCACGTGATGGCGCACGCCGTGCATTACGGTTCGTCGATATTCGAGGGCATCCGCAGCTACGCCACGCCGAAAGGCCAGGCGATCTTCCGCCTGACCGATCATCTGAAGCGTTTGTATCATTCTGCAAAAATATACGACTTGCCGATGCCGTATGCGCAGGATGATCTCGCGCGGGCTTGCCGCGAAGTGATTGTGGCGAACAAGCTGCCGCGGGCGTATCTGCGCCCGGTCGCGTTTCGCGGACTCGGCGGCTTCGGCCTGTCCGCCGAATGTCCGACCGACGTGGCCGTCGCCGCGTGGGAGATGGGTCCTTATCTCGGCGCGGGCGTGCTCGAGCAAGGCATCGACGCCGGCGTGTCGAGCTGGCAGCGCTTCGCGCCGAACACGATTCCGGCCGGCGCCAAGGCCGGCGGCAACTACCTATCCGGCCAGCTCATCGCGCGCGAAGCGCGGCGCCTGGGTTTCGGCGAAGGCATCGCGCTGGCCTCGACCGGCCTGCTCAGCGAAGGCGCGGGCGAGAATCTGTTTCTCGTGTTCGATGGCGAGCTGCACACCACGCCGGTCAGCGCCGCCCTGCTCAACGGCATCACGCGCAACACGCTGATGACGCTGGCGCGCGAGGTTGGCATCACCGTGGTCGAACGCGACATTCCGCGCGAATACCTGTATCTGTGCGACGAACTGTTCATGTGCGGCACGGCGGCGGAGATCACGCCGATCCGTTCCGTGGATGGCAAACCCGTCGGCGCAGGCAAGCCCGGTCCGGTCACGGCGAAGATGCAGAAGCTGTTCTTCGGCTTGTTCGACGGTTCGACGCCGGACAAGTACGGCTGGCTGGAATACGTCTAGAAATAAAACCGTTCGCGTTGAGCGTAGCTCGCGCAGCGAGCGAAGTCGAAACGCCGATCCCCTTCGACTTCGCGCCTTCGGCGCTACGCTCAGGGCGAACGGATCTTTCTATACTCGCAATCTGAAATCCAGCGTCGCGACCGCTCCACCTTGCGGCCGCGGCGCGAGCGTCACGCGCCAATCGTAGAGTTCGCACAGGCGGCGCACGATCGCCAACCCAAGGCCGGCGCCCTTGCCGCCGGCGCCTTCGCCGCGCACGCCGCGCCCGAATAGTCTTTCCGTGTCCTCGGGTTTGATGCCCGGGCCGGTATCCTCGACCGTGACCTTGCCGGCGCCGACCGTGACCACGACTTCGCCCGCCTGCGTGTACTTGAAGGCGTTGCCGATCAGATTGCCCAGCGCCACGGCAACGACCGATGCCGGCGCAACGACCTCGACCGCGCGCTCCACAGCCATCTTGACCTCGACCGGCTTCTTGCCCAGATGCGCGCGGTAGACGTCGATGACCTGCTCCACGATCTGCGCGACCTCGGTGGTTTCGCCGTCGACCGGCGCCGAGCGTTCGCTGCGCGAAAGCAGCAGCAACGCGTTGGTCAGTTCCGTGGACTGGCGCGATGCGCGCTCGATGCGCTTCAAGCGTTCGCGCACCTTGTCGGTGAGGTTATCCGCGTTGAGCAACAGCTCGGTGGTCGTGCCGATCACCGCCAGCGGTGTGCGCAATTCGTGGCTGACGTCGGCATTGAATTCGCGATCGCGTTCGACCAGTGCAGTCAGCTTGCGCGCGTATTCGTCGAATGCCGCGGCGAGCGCGCCGACTTCGTCGTTGGCGAAATGCGGCGCCAGCGGCTCGGCCTTGCCGCTGCGCCCCATCACCTGCACGCGCCGGGCGAGGTCGGTGACCGGTTCCATAACGCGCCGCGACAACCACCATCCAAACAGCCATGAAAACAGCGCGAAGATGACAATCGCGCCGGTTAAAACCGTGACCAATTGCCGCTCACTCATTTGCTGGGCATTGATGTCGTAGCGCATAAACGCCCACACGTCATCCGCCTTGTACACCGCGAGCTTATAGCGCCGGCGCCGGCCTTCATCGTCCTTGTCCCAGATTTCGTAAACGCCGGTGCCGTACTGCTGCCACTCGAAAGGCACGTTCGC
>JAGWXP010000068.1 GCA_018969845.1 Lysobacteraceae bacterium
CACACCCTGCGTACCGATCTCCGGCAGGTCGCCCTGTTTCAGGCCGTGCTGCTGCATCAGGAACTTGAGCATATCCGTGCCGGAGACATCGGGGAGCGGATAGTGCGCATCATCGTAGTCGCCGATCAGTTCACCGAGCGTCGCGGCCAGGTTGGCGAGCACATGGCGTTCATCCGCGGCGCCGGCGTCAAGCAATCGGTTCAGCGCCGCGACGGCCGTGTCGTACTCGGCTTCGGTGCGGATCGGATGCAGCGGCACTTCGCGTTCGATTGCAGCGAAATGTGTAGCCAGCTTCTTGAGTTGAGCGTTCATTGCCTTGCACTCCACTGATCGTATTCGGCGTGCGTGAACACGTGTCGGACGAACAGCATCTGACGATTGAAATGAATCGCGGCGATCACGCGAAACTTGTTGCCGCCGATGTCGAAAACGTAGAAGTCGCCGACCCGGTCGGTGGCGTTCATGATCGCCTTGAATTGCGCGAAATTCGCGAACTCGTTGGATTCGACGATCTTGCGCCACGCCTGCAACGGCTTGCCGGCTGCGCGATGCGTCTTGGCGAACTCGACAAGCGTTTTGTTCGAAATCACTCTCAACGGATCATCTCAAAGCGAGATTTCTGGATACAGAATATCTCATTCCGCGATATTTGCAAGCCCGTTCCAATTGGAACCTACGAACTTTTACCCCCTTCCGAGGTAAAGTAACCGCATGTACCTCGAGTTCTACGGGCTGAAAGAAGCCCCCTTCTCGATCACTCCCGATCCGCGCTACGTTTTTTTGAGCGAGCGCCACCGGGATGCGCTCGCGCACCTGTTGTACGGCATCGGCAAGGGCGGCAGCGGCGGCTTCGTGCAGCTGACCGGCGAGGTCGGCACCGGCAAGACGACACTGTGCCGTTTGCTGCTGGAGCAGTTGCCGGAAAACACGCGCGTGGCGCTGGTGCTCAATCCGAAACTGTCGCCGGTGGAATTGCTGGAGACGATCTGCGAGGAGTTGAAGCTCGACATCGCCGGCAAAAAGGGCAGCCTCAAGGCGCTGGTCGATACGCTCAACATCTATCTGCTCGACGCCTACGCGCAAGGCTTGCGCGTAGTGTTGATCGTGGACGAGGCGCAGGAGCTTTCCATCGAGGCGCTGGAACAGGTGCGCCTGCTCACGAACCTGGAAACGCCGACGCAGAAATTGTTGCAGATCATTCTGCTCGGCCAGCCGGAATTGCGCGACAAGCTGCATCAGCCGGAACTGCGCCAACTCGCGCAACGCATCACCGCGCGCTATCACCTGATGCCGCTGGACCGGGCCGAAACGGAAGGCTACGTGCGTCATCGCCTGGCCGTGGCCGGGGCGGCGCGTTCGCCGTTCTCGCGTCTGGGACTGCGCGCGCTGTACCGGCGCTCGGGCGGCGTGCCGCGCGTGGTCAACGTGATCGCCGACCGCGCCTTGATGGCCGGTTTCGCGCGCGAGCAGGATGCGCTCGGCGAGCGCCTGATCGACCACGCCGCGGACGAAACCCTGCCGGGTCACGCGCGCTACTGGATGCATCGCTACGGCCGCTGGTTGGCCGCCGCGTCGGCGGTGCTTATCCTCGCCGCCGGGGCGGCGTCGTGGCACTGGCTGCACCGGACCATGCCACCTGTCGCCGACGCTGTCGCCAAACCGGTGCCGCCGCCGCGCAACGATGCGTTGCAGAACCTGCGTCAGGCCATTGCGCACACGCCGGACGCGGATCTGACCGCGTGGACGCAACTGCTCGGCCGCTGGCAGGTCAATTCCGCGCAAGTCAGCGTACGCGACGCCGCGCATTGTCCGGGCGTCATCACCGCGGGGCTCGACTGCCTGCGCGGCACCGGCACGCTGGAGCAACTGGCACGCTTCGACCGTCCGCTGATCCTGACTCTGCGCGACGGCAACACGCACGCGGACGCGCTGCTGCAGGCGGTCGATGCGCTGCACGTCAAGCTCGCCATCGGCGGACAGACGCGCACGCTCATGAAATCCGATCTCGCGGACGTCTGGAAGGGCGAATTCAGCGCGGTCTGGCAATTGCCGCCGGAAATTGCGTCCACGCTGCATCAAGGCGACGCCGGGCCCGGCGTCGCCTGGGTCAAGGCGCAACTCGCGCGCATGGACGGCGGCAAGGCCGATGACAGCGGACCGGCTTATTTCGATGCCGCGCTGGAAGAACGCGTGCGCAAACTGCAAATCGCCTACGGCATCAAGCCGGACGGCATCGTCGGCCCGGAAACCCTGTTCGCGCTGTCGGCGCTCGCCGAATCCGGGCCGCACCTGTATCGCAAGGTAGAATAGGCGGCTGCGAACCCGCCAATGCACTCATGTCGCTGATTCTCGAAGCATTGAAGAAATCCGAAGCCAACCGCCGCCTGGGTCAGGCGCCGGACCTGGGCACGCCGTTCGCGCCCGCGCGGCGCGAGCGCAGTCCTGCGTGGGCACTGCTCGTGATCGTGCTGTCGCTGGGGGCCGGGCTTTGGTGGTGGTTCGGCCGCGGCGCATCCGCGCCCGCTCCGGCCAAACCGCCGATAGCCGCCGCGTCACCGGCTGTGCCGATTCAACTGGCGCAGCCGACGCACAATTCCACGCCTGTCACGCCGGCTGCAAACGTCGGCGGGAATGCCCCGTCGGCACACCCCGATGGACAGATCTGGGTAGCCGCGCAACGCAGGCCCGATCCGCCTGCGCGCACAACCGAGCACTCCGCGCCGGCGACCCCGGCCATGGCGCAAGCCCGGCCCGAACCAGCTCCCGCTCCCGCTGCGCCCGCGCAACCGGCGCGCGCGCCGAAGGTGGCGGACACACGCGGTTACACACCGCCGCCCCAGCCGCATCCGGAACTCGCGCCGACGCCCGCGACGCCCAAGCTCGATGTGCCGACGTACTACGATCTGCCGTTTGCCACACGCAAGGCGCTGCCACAGCTCAACTTGAGCATGCACGTCTACACCGCCGATCCGAAGCGGCGCTTCGTCATCCTCGATGGCACGCGCATGGCCGAGGGCGACACCACGTCCGACAGCATTACCGTGCGCGAAATCCGTCCCGATGGGGTGATACTCGAATTCCAGGGTCAGCGCTTTTTCTTTCCCCGCGACGGTTTGTAAACGGAACCGCACGCCGTGTTCGTCCGCCTCGAACAGCGGCAAAAGCCACGACAACCCTGGGCGACGATCGCGCTGATCGCGATCTGCGTGGCGGTTTTCGCCTGGCTCACGCTGCTGCCCGCCGACGCGCGTTCGCTGCTGCTGCGGCGCTGGGGCACGGTGCCCTCGAGCCTGTTCGACGCCCACGTGCCGCTGCTGGCGCAATGGCTGCAATTGCGCTCGGCGCGTCTGTTCACTGCGTTGTTCATCCACGTCGGCTGGCTGCACCTGATCGGCAATCTGCTGTTCCTGATGATCTTCGGCCTGCCCGCCGAACGCAGCCTGGGTTCGCTGCGCTTCCTGTTGCTGTTTCTCGTCGGCGGCGCGCTGGCCAATCTCGCCGGAGCGCTGACGCTGGCGAACGCGAACGCGCCCATCGTCGGTTCCAGCGGCGCGGTCTCGGCAATCGTCGGCGCCTATTTCGCCCTGTTCCCGCGCGCGCGCCTGGGCCTGGTGCTGCCGCTCGGCCTGTTCCTGGAATTCGTGCGTGTTCCCGCCGCCGCCCTGATCGGTTTCTGGATCGGCTTGCAGTTCCTGTTCACCTTCGTCGGCCCGGCGTTCGGCGCGGTGGCATGGTGGACGCACATCGCCGGATTCGCGATCGGCGTGCTTTTTGCGCTGGTTTCGAGGCCGGTGCTCGCCCGCCGTTTGCGCCAGTAACGCGCCGCAAAACGCGGCCGAGCCGGAGTCAGTGCTTGCCGGGCGCGGCCGCCGGCACATGCCGCAGCGCCATGCCCTTGAGCACGATCAGCGCCTCGTTGAGTGCGTAGTCGTCGAGCAGACCATCGCTCACGCCGTCGCGTTCGCTGTTCTTTTCGCCTTCGAATTCGCCCTTGAGATGATTCGGCAAGTCGCGCTCGCCGCGCACGACCGCCGGCGGCGTGTCGCGCAGCGTCAGCTTGAGGTTGGCCAGTTCAATGTCCGGCGTGATGCCGGCGGCCTGGATCGAGGTGCCATTGGGCGTGTAGTAGCGTGCCGTAGTGAGCTTGACCGCGTGCGTATCGTCAAGCGGCAGCACCGTCTGCACCGAGCCCTTGCCGAACGTGCGCCGGCCCATGATCAGGGCGCGATGGTTGTCCTTGAGCGCGCCGGTGACGATTTCGGCCGCCGAGGCGGTGCCGTTATCGACCAGCACCACCAGTGGCGCGCCATCGAGCAGGTCGCCCGGCGTCGCGCTGAAGCTCAGGTCCGCCTGTTTCAGGCGTCCGCGCGTGGTGACGATAACGCCGGAATCCAGGAAATCGTCGCTGATTTCGACCGCGGATGTCAGCAATCCGCCGGGATTGCTGCGCAAATCCAGCACCGCGCCGCGCAGCGGATGTTCCTTCGCCAGCAGCTTGCCGAGCTTGTTGCGCAATTCGTTGCCGGTGTCTTCCTGGAACTGGACGATACGGATGTAAATATAGCCGGGTTCGATTTCACGCACGCGCACGCTGGCTACGCGGATCGCCTCGCGCGTGAGCGTGTAATCTTCGGGCACGCTGGCACCCTCGTGCAGGACGGCAAGCTTCACCTTCGTGCCGGCCTTGCCGCGCAACAGGTCCACGGCCTGATTCGCGTTTTCCGAGGTGATTGCCGTGCCGTCGATGCGCACGATGATGTCGCCGGGCTTGATCCCGGCGCGTGCCGCCGGGGTGTCGTCGATCGGCGCGATCACGCGCAGCGCACCGTTGAGCGTGACCACTTCGATGCCGAGACCGTCGTAGCTGCCGCTCGTATCCTCGTTCAGCGCCTGCATGCCGGTCTGATCCAGATATTCGCTGTGCGGATCCAGCCCCGCGAGCATGCCGCGGATCGCGCTCTGCATCAGGGTCTTGTCGTCGACCGGATCGACGTAGGCCTGCTTGATCAGATCGAACACCGCCGTGAACTGGCGGATGTCGGCCATGCTCACCCCGGGTTTGGACGGCGACGCGGGCTTGGCCTCGTCGGCATGCAGCACCAACGGCGCCAGCAACAAGATCGTGCAAAGGGCACATCGCAACATGATATTCACCATCAAACCGGACTCCCGCATTATAGGCACGCGCGGGCAAATCTAACGTGAAGAGCGCAGCCACGTCATCGGGTCGATGGCCTTGCCCTTGAAACGCAACTCGAAATACAGGCCCGGTGTCGGCCGTCCGCCGCTGTCGCCACTGGTCGCAATGACCGTGCCGGCGTCGACCCAGTCGCCTACATCCTTGAGCAGCGTTTCGTTGTAGCCGTACAGGCTCAGGTAACCATCGCCGTGATCGACGATAAGCAGCAGACCATAACCGCGCAGCCAGTCGGCGAACACGACGCGGCCGTGCGCAACCGCGTGCACTTCGCTGCCATCGCGCGCCGCGATCAATACACCCTGACTCGCGCCGCCGCCGCCCGTGCCGACACCGAATCTTTCCACAATGCGACCGCGCAACGGCCAGTGCATTTTGCCGCGCAAGGCGGCGAAGGGTTCGGCGCCGGCGAGATTTTGCGGAATGTCGGCAAAGATATCGCGCAGCTTCGCGAGCAGGTCGAGCAGCGCCTTCTCGTCCTTGCCGAGTGCAGCCAGACGGCTCTGCTGACTCTTCAACGTGGCGTCGAGCCGGTCCAGCGCCTGGCGGCGGGCGCTGCGCTCGGCATCCAGCTGCATGGCCTGTCCGGCCTGTTCGACGCGCGTTTTCTGCAACACCGCCGTCTGCGTTCCGATGTCGTCCTGCAGCTTGGCCAACGCATGGAGATTCTCGAGCAAGGCCTCGATTTCGCCGAGCCGCGCACGCTCGAAATAGCGGTAATACGCGAGCATGCGCGCGATGTCGGCGGCACTGTCCTGCGCGAGCAGCAGTTTCAATTCCTCGTCGCGGCCCATTGCATAAGCCGAACGCAGCAGCGCCGCAAGAGCGTCGCGCTGATCCTTCAGTTTCGCATCGAGCAAAGTGCGCCGTTTCAGCAGATCATCGAGCTTGGCCTGCTGTCCGGCGAGTTGCTGGTCCAACGTACGCAATTGTTTCGCGGTCGCCGCGATCTTCAACTCCTGATCGCGCAGCGCGGCGACGGCGGCGTTGCGCTGGACGTTGGTATCCTTTTGCGCATCGGCGAGGGTCTTGATCTGAACGCGAACCTGTTCGAGCTTCTGCCTGGCCTGCGCTTCCCGCGCGGCGTGCGCGGCATTGTCGCTTTGGGCGTGCGCGCCGAGCGCGATCGATGAAAGCGCCACGAAGCACATGGTTCTTGTAAAGCCTGCAACCCAGCAGACAACATTCGCATGTGAAAGCGGAGCTTCCGTGCGTCCTGCGGACGCCCGGGTGGCTTTCTTTGCTCGTGCAAAGAAAGTCACCAAAGAAACACGTTCAGAGCGAGGCACACCCACGGGAGGAACTGCACGATGCCCGCGCAAGCGGATGAAAGTTCTGTTTCGAATTTGGCAATTGAATCCCCGATGCTCACAGTGTCGCCAGCAAACAGCGGGCTAGGATTCGCCCTCCGGGTCGACCGAGTTGGCAATGGAACTTTCATCCGCACACACCTCTTTGTGAAGCTCCTCCCGGGGGATGATCTGCTTCGACGTGCTTTCTTGGTTGCTTTGCTCTTGAAGCCAAAATCAATCAAAGCTGACCAGTGAGCGGCCGGTCATTTCGGCCGGCTGCGCCAAACCCATCAGCGCAAGCACCGTGGGCGCCAGATCGCGCAGCGCGCCGCGCGTCAACTGCGCCTTGCGCCCGATGTAGACGAGCGGCACCGGTCCGACCGTGTGCTGGGTGTGCGGCTGGCCGTCGGCTGCGCGCATCTGCTCCAGATTGCCGTGGTCGGCGCTGATCAACATCTCGCCGCCGGCGGCGCGGATCGCGGTTTCGAGTCTGCCGAGCGCGACATCGATCGCTTCCACCGCCTTGATTGCCGCATCGAGCTTGCCGCTGTGCCCGACCATGTCGGCATTGGCAAGATTGCAGACGATGAAGTCGTACTCGCCGCTGCCGATCGCGGCGACGAGTTTGTCGGTGACTTCGGGGCAACTCATCTCGGGTTTGAGATCGTAGGTGGCGACCTTGGGACTCGGCACCAGGATGCGGCTCTCGCCGGGATACGGCTCTTCGCGTCCGCCCGAGAAAAAGAACGTGACGTGCGCGTATTTCTCGGTCTCGGCGATGCGCAACTGCTTCAAGCCCAGACTTGCAAGATATTCGCCCAGCGAATTGACCAGCGCTTGCGGCGGATACGCTTCGGCAGTCACGTGCAGATCATCGCTGTAATGCGTCAACGTGACGAAGGCGGACAAACGAATCGTTCGTGCACGCGGAAAACCGGCGAACGCCGGATCGACCAAGACTTGCGTGAGCTGGCGCGCGCGGTCGGCACGGAAGTTCATGTAGATGATGGCGTCGCCATCTGCAATCTTCGTATATTTTCCAATGGCGGTCGGCTTGACGAATTCGTCGGTCTCGCCACGCGCATAGGCGGCATCGAGTGCTGCGAGCGCATCGCCGCAATGAAATTCCGCAACGCCTTCGGCAATCGCCTCGTACGCCAGCTTGACGCGTTCCCAACGCTTGTCTCGGTCCATCGCGTAATAGCGCCCGCTGATCGTGGCGATGCGCGCGTTGCCGAGCGCAGCGCAGCGCGCCTGCAATTTCTGCAACGAGGCGCGCGCGCTTTGCGGCGGCGTGTCGCGGCCGTCGAGGAACGCATGCACGGCGACGCGCTCGACGCCCTTGCGCTTGGCCATGTCGAGCAGGGCGAAGATGTGCTCCTCGCTGCTGTGCACGCCGCCGGGGCTGAGCAACCCGAACACGTGCAAGGTGGCGCCTTTGGCCGCCGCGAAAGCGCGCAGCAAGGCGGGATTGGCGAAGAAGCTGCCGTCGGCAATCGCGGCGTCGATTCGGGTCAAATCCTGGTACACGATGCGGCCGGCACCGATGTTCATGTGCCCGACTTCGGAATTGCCCATCTGTCCGTGCGGCAACCCGACATGTTCGCCGTGCGTGTCGACCAGCGTATGCGGACAGGTGGCGAGCAGGCGCCGCCAGTTCGGCGCGTTCGCCAGGGCGATGGCATTGTTGTCGCGCTCTTGCCGATGGCCCCAGCCATCCAGGATCAGCAGCAGCACGGGCTTGGGTCGGGACACGGGACATCCACTTCGATTGGGATGGACAATGTTAGCCGATTAAACCTTGCGGCGGCCCGCCGCATCCATTGGCAATACGACCCGGACCGGAGCAACCCCATGAAACGACTCGCGCTCATCGCAGCGTCCGCCGCCATCGCCGTCGGCACGGCTTTCGCCTCCGGCAATGCGGATCTGGATATCGACAAGGTCAACGGCAGCATCCACGTTCCCGACAGCGCGACCGTAGGCAAGCTGAGCACGGTCAACGGCAGCATCCATGTCGGCGACGGCGCGCACGCGATCAGCGCGACGACGGTCAACGGCAGCATCCATATCGGCGCCAACGACATGCTGGAATCGCTGGACACGGTCAATGGCGGCATCCACATCGGCACCGGAACGAAAATCGCCAAGACCGTGGAAGCGGTCAATGGTTCGATCGCGCTCGCCGCGGGCGCGGACGCCAGCGGCAAGGTCTCCAATGTCAACGGCAGCATCGCGCTGGACGCGGCGCATGTCGGCGGCGGCATCGAAACAACGTCGGGCGACATCGACATCGGCGCCAATTCGCGGGTCGAAGGCGGGATTCTCGTCAATGAAGACCGCAGCTGGTTCCATTTCGGCGTCGGCCGCGATCCGCTTATCGTCATCGGCCCGCACGCCGTGGTAAAGGGCGATCTGGCATTCAAGCGCGTGGTGCGACTGTACGTGAGCGACAGCGCGACGGTGGGCAAGATCGACGGCGCGAAACCGATCGCATTCAGCGGCGACAAACCGCCGCAGTAACTCTGTCCGAAACCTGCTGCGCTCGCGACGATTTTGGAACAGGTCCTTTGCGCGCACACCGCATGCGCTCTACCATCACGGTTCCCGCTTTTCATGGAGCCCGCCATGCGCCGCCTGCCGTTCCTCGTAATCACCGGCTGCCTGCTCGCCGCCTGCGCACAAACCCCGCCGCCGGACGCTGCGAACATTGCGGCAGCGCCTGTGCCAAAACCGGCGCCGGTCAAGCCCACGACCGACGGCCATTTCACGCCGGAAATCAACGCCGCGAATTTTGCCGGCTACGACGTGCGCCTTGCGTCCGACGAATTCGAGGGCCGCAAGCCGGGCACCATCGGCGAGCGCATGACCACCACCTACCTGATCGATCAGTTCAGGAGCATGGGTCTGAAGCCCGGCAACGGCGATAGTTACCTGCAATCGGTTCCGGCCGTGGAGACGACCCTGCTCGACGGCAACAAGGTCGCGCTGGACGTAAGTGCCGGCGGCAAGGTGGAAAAGTATAATTATCGCAGCGACCTGATCGTCGACACGCTGCAGAATGCCCCGGACGTTCAGCTCAAGGATGCGGGTCTGGTCTTCGCCGGTTATGGCATCGTCGCGCCCGAGTACCACTGGAATGATTACGCCGGACTCGACGTCAAGGGCAAGATCGTCGTCGTGCTGGTCAATGATCCCGGCCATGCGGACCCGGCCCTGTTCAAGGGCAGGAACATGACGTACTACGGCCGTTGGACCTACAAGTACGAGGAAGCCGCGCGCCAGGGCGCGGCCGGTTGCCTGATCGTGCACGAGACCGGCGCCGCGGGCTATCCGTGGGAAGTGGTGGTCAACAGCTGGAGCGGACCGCAGTTCAGCCTGGTGCCGGAGGCGTCCACGCCGCCGCAGTTGGCCGTCGCCGGCTGGCTGACCGGCGACGCCGCGCACCGCCTGTTCGCCAGCGCCGGCGCCGATCTCGACGCGTTGGAGAAAGCGGCCGCGAAGCCCGGTTTCACGCCGCTGCCGCTCCAGGCCACGGCCTCGATCGCCTTCCGCAACCAGATCCGCGACATGCAGACCGACAACGTGCTCGCGCTTGTGCCAGGCACCACGCGCAAGGACGAGGCGATCGTGTATTCGGCGCACTGGGATCATTTCGGCCGCGATCCGACCCTGAAAGGCGACCAGATTTACAACGGTGCGGTCGATAACGGCACCGGCCTGTCCGCCTTGCTCGAAATCGCCGATGCGTTCGCGCACCAGAACCCGCCGCCGCAGCGTTCGATCCTGTTCCTCGCGCCGACGATGGAGGAAGCCGGCCTGCTCGGTTCGCAGTACTACACCCTGCATCCGACCTTCCCGATGACGAGAACCGTCGCCGACATCAACATGGACGAGCTCATTCCCTGGGGCCGTACTCACAACATGGCGATAATCGGGTTTGGCCAGTCGCAGATGGACCACTATCTGGCTGACGCGCTCAAACCGCAGGGTCGCACGATCAGTGCCGACGAAGAACCGGAGAAGGGATTTTTCTACCGTTCCGACCAGCTCAACTTCGCCCGCCTCGGCGTGCCCGTGTTGTACGCGCGCGGCGGCTTCGACAAGCTCGACGGTGGCGAAGCGGCCGGGCGCGCGGCCTACGACGATTTCACCGCGCACCGCTACCACAAGCCCGCAGACAACTACGATCCGAACTGGGATTTGTCCGGCGTGATCGAGGATGTCAAGGCGTTGTACGCGGTCGGCAAGCGCTTGGCGGACGAATCCACCTTCCCGCAATGGTCGGCCGACAGCGAGTTCCGCGCCGTGCGCGAGGCGTCGCTGAAGGCGGCGGAGAAGCGCTGACACCACGACGGCGAACGAACCGATTTCAAGATACCGTTCGCCCTGAGCGTAGGCGCGAAGCGCCGAAGTCGAAGGGCAAGCGCACGGCGTTTCGACTTCGCTTGCTTGCGCAAGCTACGCTCAACGCGAACGGTGTTTTAATCGAGGTTGGTGCGGGTCCGGATAACAATCGGCATGTTCGATTTTTCCTTCTTCGTTCCGCTGCTTTTCACCGCCGCCGTTGTCGCGGCGCTGATTGCGCTCGCGCAAGCCTTCGCCGTACGCCGGCACTGGCGCGCGCGGCGCCGGTTCGCCTGCGCCCACCGCAGCGCATGGCTGCTCGTGTTTCTGCTGCTCACGGTTCTGTTCGCCGGACTCGGCTTCGCCTTGCGCGGTTACGGATTGCTTACGACCGAAGCGCCGGTGGCGGATATCCATGCACGCCAGCTCAGCTCACAATGGTTCGCATTACGCGTGGATTTTCCCGACGGCACGCACCGCAGCGCGAACCTGCACGGCGACGAATGGCAACTCGACGCGCGCGTAATTAAATGGGCGCCGCGTGCGGTCGCGCTCGGCGCGCAACCGTTGTTTCGCGTCGATCGCCTATCCGGCCGCTACCGAGATGCCGCGCAGGCAAGGGCGACCTTGCCGAGCGTCGTTGCGCTGGACGGCGATTCCGTCGTTGATCTGTGGCAATTGAGCCAGCGCTTCCCGCGCTGGCTGCCGTGGATCGACGCCGATTATGGCAGCGCCGCGTTCCTGCCGCTGGTCGATGGCGGCAATTACGCCGTCACCATCAGTCCGCTCGGCGGACTCGTCGCGCGCCCGAGCGATGCCGCGACGGCGGAAAAGCTCAGGACGCTCGGCTGGTAGATGTCGCCTTGCGCAAGGACTTTTCATACCGCCACGCGTCCGCGCCGTCCTCGTAGAATGCCACGAAGGCGCCGAAGCGGCGATAGCCAAGTTTTTCGTACAACGCAATCGCACCGGGGTTGACTTGGCTGACTTCCAGGCGCAGGCGTGCGCAACCGTGCGCACGCACGCCACGCTCGACCGCGCGCAGCAGCGCCTTGGCGATGCCGCGGCCGCGTGCGCCATGGTCGACGGCGATGGAATACAGCCTCGCGATGCCGCTGCCCTTGCGGAATAACACCACCGCCTTGCCGAGCAGGCCGGTGCGATCCACTGCCGCCAGCACCAACGCGCCGGGGTTGTTCAAATGATGCCGGTACTGACGCGGCGAGAGGTGATCCGTCGTGAACGCGCGCTGCTCCAGCGCAACGAGGGCAGGCAGGTCGGCGGGGGTGGCGCGGCGAATGCGGAAGGCGGAAGGCATGGCGCCGCAGCCTAGGCCAGCGCGGCGCGTGACGCAATGCTGAATGCGCGAACGGACGCGCTTGCGCGGCTTTGCGGCTGTGGCACACTAGCGCCCCCGAGCCCAGCGCCGACACCCATGTCCGAGCCCCCGAGTA
>JAGWXP010000069.1 GCA_018969845.1 Lysobacteraceae bacterium
GGCAGCCGGAATCCGCTGTGGCGCGCGTAGGAAAACGCCGATGCTTACACCGCTATAATCGCGTCTCCGGATTCCTATTTTTCGTTCCATGGCCATTGTCTCACCCGATTTGCCACAACCGGTTGCGCGCTTCGCCGACGCGCGCGCGCTGGCCGCGCCCGGCATGGGAAAAGTCGATGCGCTGATCCGCGCTCGGCTGGCCTCCGAGGTGGTGCTCGTCAACCAGGTCGCCGAGCACATCGTTGGCGGCGGCGGCAAGCGCTTGCGTCCGATGCTGGTTCTGCTCGCCGCGCAGGCGGCCGGCTACACCGGCGCGCACGATGTCCTGCTTGCTGCGGTGGTCGAGTTCATCCATACCGCCACACTGCTGCATGACGACGTCGTCGATGAATCGGATCTGCGCCGCGGACGCAAGACCGCAAATGCGCTGTGGGGCAACGCGGCGAGCGTGCTGGTCGGCGATTTCCTGTATTCGCGTGCGTTCCAGATGATGGTCGAAGCGAACGACATGCGCGTGATGGGCATCCTCGCCGACACCACCAACCGCATCGCCGAGGGCGAGGTGCTGCAACTGCTGAACGTGCACAACCCGGACGTGAACGAGGCCGCCTATCTGCGCGTGATCGAGCGCAAGACTGCCGTGCTGTTCGCCGCGGCCACGCGCCTGGGTGGCCTGCTCGGCAAACTGCCGGCCGTGCAGGAACAAGCCCTGGCACACTACGGGTTGAATCTCGGCTTCGCCTTCCAGATCGCCGACGACGTGCTGGATTACGTCGCCGACACGGGCACGCTCGGCAAGAACATCGGCGACGACCTCGCCGAAGGCAAGGTCACGCTGCCGCTGATCTACGCGCTCGAACGCGCCGATTCCGCACGAGCGTCGCACATCCGCCGCGCCATCGAGACCGGCGGGCTGGACGCACTCGATACGATCCTCGATGCGATCCGCAGCAGCGGCGCGGTCGCGCGCGCGCGCGCGAAAGCGCAGGCATACGGCGATGCGGCAAAAGCCGCATTGTCTACATTGCCGCAATCCACGGCGCGCACGGCGCTCGTCGCATTGGCGGATTACGCCTTGCAGCGCGATCACTGACAGCGGCGCGTTTTGGAAATCGGTAACATCGCGCCGCTACACTGGCGCCTGGCCCACCCTGCTCCGGAGTACGTCATGTGCCGCACCCGCCTGCTGCTTGCCGTTGCCCTCACCGCACCCTTCGCCGCGATCGCGGCACCTCGTTATGCCGTCGTGCAGCACTATGCCATCGGCGAACCCGGGGGCTGGGATTACCTCACCTACGCCGCGCCGACACACCGGCTTTATCTGAGCCGCTTCGACCGTGTTCTCGTGGTCGATGCCGATAACGGCAAGATCGAAGCGACGATTCCCGGCACCGACGGCGTGCACGGCATCGCCCTCGTGCCGAAACTGGGCCGCGGCTACACCAGCAATGGCCGTGCGGATACGCTGACCGAATTCGATCTGGCCACGTCGAAGGTGCTGCGCACGATTGCGGTGGATGGCAAGAACCCCGACGCGCTGATCTACGACCCGGCCTCGGGCCACCTGTTCGCTTTCGACGGCGGCAGTCACGAAGCCAGCGTGGTCGATCCGGCGGCAGGTAAATTGGTTGCGAAAATTCCGCTGCCGGGCAAACCCGAATTCGCCGCGAGCGACGGCGCCGGCAATGTCTACGTCAACATCGAAAACACCGCGCAACTGGCGCGCATCGACTCCGTGGCGAACAAGGTGACCGCGGTGTGGAAACTCGCCGACTGCGAAGAGCCCTCGGGATTGGCCATCGACACTGCGCACCATCGGCTGTTCTCGGTATGTCAGAACCAGCGCATGAGCATCACCGCTGCGGACGATGGCCGGCACGTGGCGAGCGTGGCCATCGGCAAGGGCCCCGACGCTGCCGCATTCGACGCCGCGCGCGGTCTGGTCTTCAGCACGAATGGGCGCGACGGCAATCTGACCATCGTGCACGAGGACGACGCCGATCATTACCGGGTTCTTGCCAACGTACCGACGCAGGTCAGCGCGCGCACGCTCGCCCTGGATCCCGACCACAACCGCATCTTCACCGTTGCGGCAAAATTCGGCCCGCGCCCGGCGCCGACCAAGGACAATCCGCACCCCTGGCCGAGCGTGCTTGACGGGAGTTTTACGGTACTCGTCGTAGATTACGCAAATCACCACCACTGAGGAGAATGCGATGAACAGCACGACAAGGGCGGTGATTGCCGCCACGGCACTCCTGGCATTTGCTTCGGCGCGAGCCGAAACGTGCTCCATTCATCCGCCCGCGCACGCCACCGACAAGCAACTCGCGGCGCTGGCCAAAGTGCCGCAATCGACCGCGCGCAAGGTAGCGCTGGATTCGCTCAAGCAGCCCGGCGCCAAGCATGTCAAGAGCGCCGAACTGGAAGCCGAGCACGGCTGCCTGATCTGGTCGTTCGACATCGGCATCGCCGGATCGAACCTCACCCACGAGGTCGCCGTCGACGCCGGTAACGCCGCCATCGTCTCTTCCACCACGGAGAATCCCGCGCAGGAGGCCGACGAAGCGCGCGGCGAGACCAAACCCGCGCATGGCGGCTGACCCCCACCGTCACCGCAGTGCGGTCGCAGGCGGCGGAGTCTGGTTGCTCGCCGTGCTCGCGCTCGGCGGCTGCGCGATCTACCGTCCGCGGCCGCTCGAGGAAAACCCCAAGCCGGCCGACGCGGCGGGGTTGGCGCAGACCGCCGCTGCGATCAAACAGCCGCGTCTGGCGCCGCTGCCGATTCCGCCGCAGGGGCCATGGAACGATCTACAACTGGCGGACATCGCCATCGTCGCCAGTCCGGATTTGCAAGCCCTGCGCGCGCAGGCGCAGGTCGCTGACGCGCAGGTGTTCGCGGCGGGCCTGCTGCCCGATCCTCAGATCGGCATCGGTGCGGATGCGCCGGACGGTTCGGGCGTGGTGCCGGCGCTCTCGCTCAGCGCCGGTTTCGATATCGCCGCCTTGTTCACGCGCCACAGCCGTGTCGCTGCCGCGCGTGCGAGCGCCGAGCGGGTGCGCCGCGACATCGCCTGGCAGGAATGGCTGGCGGCGAACCAGGTGCGCCTGCTGGCGCGACGCTGGCAATTCCTCGAACGCCAGCACGACATCGCCGCACGCGCCGCCGACGCCGCGGAAAAATTGCTGTCTCTGACCCAGACCGCGGTCGCGCAGCACAACGCGCGCCTGGACGATCTCGCCCTGCGCCGCGTCGCCGTGCTGGACGCGCGCGCGCGCGAAGGCGCACTCGCCCGCGATGCCGAGGCCGCACGTCTGCAACTGAATCTGGCCGTCGGCGTAGCGCCCGACGTGCGCCTGCCGCTGACTGAGGTCGCTGCGCCGCACGATCCGTCCGCGCTCGATGCGACAGCGCTGGAAAAACAGGCCTTGGCGCAGCGTCTGGATCTTGCCGCGTTGCGTGCCGGCTACGCCGCGCAGGAAGCAAGCGTGCGCAGCGCCATCCTGCAGCAGTATCCCTTGCCGGCCATCAGCGTGTCCCGCGCGCGCGACACCACCCCGGTGTACACGAAAGGCGCATCGGCAAATTTCAGCCTGCCGCTGTGGAACCGCAACCGCGGCGGCATCGCCATCGCACGTGCGACACGCGAGCAACTGCACGCCGAATACGCCGCGCGCGTGTTTGATGCGCAAGCTTCGATCGCAGCGCAAGTCGAAGCGCTCAAGCAGACCGCGGCACAACGCCAGACACTGGATGCGCAACTCGACCAGCTGCGTGCCGAGATGCAGCCGCTGGAAAAGGCTGCAGAACGCGGCGATGTGGCTCTGGTAACCTTCGAGACCGCACGCGCTGCCCTGCTCGACAAGGAAATCGCCAGCCTTGCGCTGGCGCAGGCGCAGTCCGAAGACGAGGTCGCGCTGGCGATCGATGTGGGAGCATTGATATGGAAATGAGCCGTCGCGCGGCTTGCTGGCTGGCTTGCGTGTTTGTTCTCGCCGTCTCCCCGACCGCGCAAGCCGACGAGGACGACGCCGCAGCGCAGGTTGCCGTTGTCGCCACCGTCAGAGTTGCGCCGGCAACGCTGGCGCCGATGCGGCAGACGCTTGCCGCTTACGGTACTGCGGATTTTTCCGCCGATGCCTTGCACACCCTGTCGGTGCCGTATCAGTCGCGCGTGGTGCGCGTCGAGGTCGTGTCCGGGCAGGCGGTACGCAAGGGCGACGCGCTCGTGTCACTGCAGCCAACCTCCGCTGCCGCGCTGGAACTGGAGCGCGCCGACAACGACGCGCAATTTGCGCGCAAGGAGCTCGCCCGTGTGCGCGCGCTGTACGCACAGCATCTGGCGACGAATGCCGACCTGGCCGCCGCCGAACAGGCCGCAAACAACGCCGATGCCGCGCGCGCTTCCGCGCAGGCGCGCTTCGGCGGCACGGGCAAGCGCACGCTGCGCGCCGTGCGCGACGGAATCGTTGCCGACATCGCCGCGCACGCCGGCGAGGTCATCGCCGCCGATACGGCGTTCGCGCATGTCGGCGACGCGTCCGGCCTGCGCCTGAATCTCGGTGTCGAACCGGATGCGATTGCTCAGGTGCGCACCGGCGAGTCCGTGGCATTCCGCCTGCTGCAGCACGGCGCGCCCGAGTGGCACGCGGTCGTCGAGCGCGTCGGCAGCCAGATCGACGCGCGCACGCGCCTGGTGCCGGTCGTCGCCAGGCCGGATGCATCCGCGCAGGTGCCGCCCGGCGCTGCCGTGAGCGCGCAAATCGAGACCGGTTCCGGCAAGCCCGTTCTCGGTGTGCCGCGTTCGGCCGTGCTTTGGCAGGGCGGCAAGGCGTACGTCTTCCTCGTCCAGGCCGGCAAGGCCGTGCGCCGCTGGGTCGAGGCCGGCGCTGACGATGGCGAGCGCATCGAGATCCGCTCCGGACTCGCCGCCGGCGAGTCCGCAGTCACTCTCGGCAACTACGAATTGCAGGATGGCATGGCAGTACGCGTGCAATGACCGGCGCCTGGCTGACCCGGCATCAGCGCTCGCTCCTGCTGCTGATCCTGATCCTTGCCGCCGGCGGTATCGTGGCCGCCTGGAATCTGCCGGTCGGCCTGTTTCCGAACATGGATTTTCCGCGCGTGGTGATCGCCATCGACGCCGGCGACCGCCCGATCGAGCGCATGCAGGCGGAAATCACGCGACCGCTGGAAAGCGTGCTGCGCAGCGTGCCAGAGGTACAGCGCATCCGCTCCACGACCAGCCGCGGCTCGGCCGAAATTGCGCTCACTTTTCCGTGGGGCGCAAACATGGCGCAGGCGCTATTGCAGGTGCAGGCGGCGATGAACGGCGCGTTGCCGTCGCTGCCCGCGGGGGTTTCGTTCGACGCGCAGCGCCGCGACCCAACGATTTTTCCCTGCCTCGGCCTGACCTTGACCTCGGCCACGCGCGATGCGGTCGCGCTGCGCGACTTCGCCACGCTCGAACTCGCGCCCGCGCTGAGCGCCGTCCCCGGCGTCGCCGCCATCGAAGTGCTGGGCGGACGCAGCGCCGAATACCAGGTGCTGCTCGACCCGGCGCGCTTGCGTGCGTACGATCTGGCCTCCGCCGACGTGGTGCGGGCGCTGAATGCGGACAACGCCGTGGCTGCGGTTGGTCGCATCGAGGATCGTTATCGCCTGTTCCTGACCATCGCCGATTCGCGCCTGCGCGGTCTCGACGACATCCGCCACAGCATCGTCAAGACCGTGGACGGTCAGCCGGTCACGGTCGGCGACCTCGGCAGTGTAAGGCTCGGGCAGAGACCGGAATGGACGCGCGTCACCGCCAACGGCGGCGACGCGGTGCTGATCAATATCCGTCAGCAGCGCGGCGCGAACACGGTCGCGCTGGTGCGCGGCGTGCGCGCGCGCCTGACGCAACTGCGCGCGCAGATTCCGCACGACATCCGCGTCGGCACCTATTACGACCAGTCCGACCTGATCGTGGCCTCGGCCGGCAGTGTGCGCGACGCGATCCTGATCGGCGCCCTGTTCGCCGCGCTCGTGTTGTTCGGCTTCCTGCGCAGCGCGCGCGTCACCCTGATCGCGGCGCTGGTCCTTCCGGTCGTGATTGCGATCACCGTGCTGTTGCTGCATGTGTTCGGCATGACGTTCAACATCATGACCCTGGGCGGAATGGCCGCAGCGGTCGGACTGATCGTCGACGATGCGGTGGTGATGATCGAGCACATCATGCGCCGTGCCGGCACGCAGGGCGAGGCCAGCGACGTCACCGTGCTCGGCGCCGCGCAGGAAATGCTGCGTCCGTTGACCGGTTCGTCGTTGGCGACCATCGTCGTGTTCGCGCCGCTCGCGTTCCTCGGCGGCGTCGCCGGAGGGTTTTTCAAGGCACTGGCGCTGACCATGGCCGCAGGTCTGGCAGTTTCCTGGGCGCTGGCCGCACTCGCACTGCCGCTCGTCGCTGCGCGGCTGGTCCGCGTCGCCGATGCGCGGCGTATGGAACAGGCCGATCGCTGGATCGAAGGCGCGCACCGCGTCTACGCCGCACGCATGCGCCGCGCGCTGGCGCGGCCGCGCTGGGCGCTGGCAGCGATCGCGGTTTGCCTGTTCGTGGCGTTGTTGTGCTACACACGCCTCGGCACGGGTTTCATGCCGCACATGGACGAGGGCGGTTTCGTCATCGACTATGTCAGCGAACCCGGCACCTCGCTCGCCGAAACCGACCGTTTGCTGCGGCAGGTTGAGGCCATCCTCAAGGCCACGCCCGAGGTGGACAATTATTCGCGCCGCACCGGGCTGCAGCTCGGTGGCGGCCTGACCGAGGCCAACGAGGGCGATTTCTTCGTGCACCTCAAGCCGCCGCCACGGCGCGGCATCGAAGAGGTTATGGCCGATGTACGCGCGAAAATCGCCGCGCAGGTGCCGGGCCTGCGCATAGAGACCGCGCAGCTGATGGAGGATTTGATCGGCGACCTGGTCGCCACGCCACAGCCGATCGAGGTCAAGGTCTTCGGCCAGGATCCTGTCGCCGACCGCGCATGGGCCGCCAAAATCGCCGCCGCGATTGCTAGAATCCCCGGTGTGGTCGAGGTGTTTGATGGAGTCAAGATCGCCGGCGATGCAATCGAGGTTCGCGTCGATCGTGTGCGCGCGGCACTGGACGGGCTCGATCCGGACGCGGTAACGCGCCAGATCGAAACGGACTTGGGTGGCAGTCTTGCCGGTTCGATCCGGCAAGGCGAGAAGCTGGTCGGTATCCGCGTCTGGACGCCCCGCGACATGCGCCAGCGCATCGCCCAGGTCGCCGCCCTGCCATTGCACGCGGCGGATGGCCACACGGTACCGCTCGGCCGGGTGGCAGACATTTCCATCGCGCAAGGCCAACCCGAGGCCAATCGCGAGGATCAACGGCCGATGGTGGCGGTGACGGCCCGGCTGGCCGGGCGCGATCTGGGATCAGCGATGAGCGATGTAAAGACAAGCGTGGCGAAACTGAAATTGCCCCCCGGCACGCAGATCGAATACGGCGGCCTGTACGGGCAGCAGCAGGCCTCGTTCCACGCGATGGCACTGGTGTTCGCCGGCGCCCTGCTGCTGATCATCACGTTGCTCATGTTCCTGTACGAGAACGTCGCCGTGGTCGCGAGCATTCTGGTGGCGACCTTCTGTGCGCTGGCCGGCGTGTTCGCCGGACTGTGGCTGACCGGCACCGAACTCGACCTGTCCTCGATCATGGGCCTGACCATGATCCTGGGCATCGTCACCGAAATCGCGATCTTCTATTTCGCCGAAATCGATTTCTCGCGCCCGCTCGATCGCGCCGCCCTGATCGAAGCCGGCAGCATGCGCATGCGCCCGATCCTGATGACTTCGCTGATCGCCATCCTCGCCCTGTCGCCGCTGGCGCTCGGCATCGGCACCGGCGCGGCGATGCAGCAGCCACTGGCCATCGCGATCGTCTTCGGCCTGATCGCCGCCGTGCCGATCGTGTTGATCCTGATGCCCGCCGTCTATCTGCTGCTGACGCGCGCACCGCGCGAGGCCAGCGCATGAAAGCGCGCTTCAGACTCGCGCTCGCCGGTGCGATCGCCATGACACTGGCGGCATGCGCGTTGCGCACGCCCTTGCCCGATCTGCACGCCGATCTGCCCGCGCACTGGCGCAATGCGCCGCTGCCGTCGGACAAACTCGGCCCGGCGCCGAACCTGGATTCGTGGTGGCATGCATTCAACGATGCGCGGCTGGACGCGCTGATCCGGCGTGCGCTGCAGCAGAATCTGACCTTGCAGCAGGCCACGCTACGCCTGCGCGGCGCCCGCGCGCTGCAGCACCAATCCGGTACGCAGTTCATGCCGCACCTGACGTTCCACACATTTTCCGAACCCGATCCCGCCGCCCGCAACAGCTATTACGAAATGGGCTTCGACGCGCAGTGGGAACTCGGCTTCTTCGGCCGCGGACTCGGCAACGCTCGCGTAGCCGCCGCGGACCTGCAAGCCGCGGAAGCCGATGTGACCGCCGCGCGCGTGAGCCTGATCGCGGAGGTCGCCCGCAACTACGTGGAACTTCGCGCTGCGCAGGCGCGCGCCGCACTCCTCGAACGCATCGTGCGTCTGCGCGAGCAGAACCTCGCACTGGTCGAGGTACGGCTGCGCCTGAAATTGGCGGCACGCGACGACCTCGACAAGGCCAAAAGCGCACTCGCGCAGGCGCGTGCCGACGCCGCCGAGCCCGCCGCGTCGATCGCCCAGGCGCAACAAGCTCTGGATGTGCTGCTGGCCGAAGCGCAGCCGGATTCCAGCCTCGCGGCAAGCGCACCGCAACCCACGCTCGGCGACCTGCGTTTCGCGCAGACTCCTGCGGACCTGTTGCGCACGCGTCCGGAAATCCGCGCAGCCGAACTGAAGGTGCTGCGCGCCGCCGGCGAACTGGGCATTGCGCGCGCCGATCTGTGGCCACGGCTGGCGCTGAGTGGCACCTTCATTTCGGCAACACGTGTGGTCGGCGATCTCGACCACGTCAACAAGGCCATTCCCTCCTTCGGTCCGCTGATCGATATCCCGCTGTTCGATTGGGGCGCACGGCGCGACATGGCCGGAGCGCGCGATGCGGGTCTGCGGGCCGCCGTGCTGGGCTACCGTCAGGCCGTGCTCGAGGGCGTGGCCGAGGCGGAAAGCGCGCTTGCGCAATGGCAGCGCGAGCGTGCGCGCGCCGACAGCGCGCGTACGCAGCTCGAACTTGCCGACACCGCGCGGACGCGGACGCAAGAGCTTCAGCGCATCGGTCTGGCCGACGCCGCCGACCGCGCACAGGCGGGCATTGCACAGGCGCAGGCGCAATTGCAGGCCGCGCTCGCACAACGCGATGCGGCGATCGCTTTCATCGCCGTATACAAATCCTTCGGCGGCACGTTGCCGCCACTGGCCATGCAATGAGCGTCGTCGCCCTGGCCAGCAAGACCCTGTTCTACGAGTGGCGCAAATTCCTGCCGGCTGCGCTCGCCGTCGCCTTTTCCGGTTTGCTGTTGCTCATGCAGGCGGCGCTGATGTTCGGCATCTTCGACAGCGCCAGCGTATACGTGAACAAATCCGCCGCGGATCTGTGGGCTGGCTATCCGGGCACGCAGACGATCGAACTTGGCCGACCGATCCCGCGCGATACGGAAATGGCGCTGCGCATGGACCCGGACGTGGTGCGCGTGGAGCCTTTCGACTGGATCGACGGCGATTGGCGCGGGCCGGCCAGCCACGGCAGCGTGTCGGTTTTCATTTCCGGCATCGATCCGGCGCCCGATGGCCTGATGTTCGCGCACGCCATTCCGGCAGCGATGCGCGCCCTGCTCTACGAGCCCGACGGCGTGATCGTCGACGCCGCCGACCTGTCCAAGCTCGGCCTGCCGATCGGCGGCAGCGCGACGCTGAACGGGCATCGGGTCAGGATCGTTGCCGCCTGCAACGGTCTGCGCGCGCTCGGCGGCGTCAACATCGTCTCCTCGATCGCCACTGCCCGGCGCCTGAACACCGACTCCGGCAATCCCGACCGGGTCGCCTATTACGTCGCCAAGCTGCGTCCCGGCGCCAAACCTGAGGTGGTTCGAGACCGTATCGAGAAAGCGTGGCCGCAACGGCATTTCACCGTGTGGACCGGGGCCGAGTTCGCGCACACCGCGGCGACATACTGGATGTTCGAGACCGGCGCAGGTCTGGGCTTCGTGTTCTTCACCTTCATCGTTTTCCTGGTCGGCACCGTCATCACCAGTCAGACCCTGATGGCGGCGGTGGCCAGCCATGTGCGCGAATACGCCATGCTCAACGCGCTCGGCGCCGGCCACGGCGCACTGCGCCGCGTGGTGCTGGAGCAGGCCCTGATCGTCGGCGGCTTCGGCATCGTCGCCGGCGCGGTGGTGTGCGCCGCGCTGATCGCGCTGGCGCACAGCCAGAACGTGCCGGTCGCCTTCGACGCCAGCGCCGCGCTCGGTTGCGGCGCCCTGGTTCTGGCCATCGCGCTCGTCTCCGGCGCGATGGCGGTACGCACGATCGCGCACCTGGAACCGGCGAACCTGTTGCGCTGATCCGATGGCCGTCGCCCACGCCCTCATTGCGCAAGACGTCGCCAAGGCCTACACCACGGGCAGGATCGCCACGCCCGTGCTCGACGGTCTTTCGCTGGCGCTGGAATCGCGCGAGCTGGCGCTGGTTCTCGGCCCTTCCGGATCGGGCAAGAGCACCTTGCTCGCGATCCTGTCCGGGTTGTTGCGCCCGGACCGCGGCCGCATCGTCGCGCTCGGCGAGGAACTGTGGAAATTGTCGCGTACCGAACTGGAACGCTTCCGCCTGCATCACACCGGTTTCGTGTTCCAGGGCTTCAATCTTTTCCCCGCACTCAGCGCCGTCGAACAGGTGATGCTGCCGCTGGGTTATCTGGGCCTGGATCGCCGCACCGCACAGAACCGTGCTCTGGCCGCGCTCGAGGAAGTGGGGCTGGGCTCGCGCGTGCACCTGCGCCCGCTGGAAATGTCGGGCGGCGAGAAGCAGCGCGTGGCGATTGCGCGCGCGCTGGCCAAGAAACCGCAGTTGCTGTTCGCCGACGAACCGACCAGCGCCCTGGACAGCGTCAACGGCAAGATCGTGATCGATTCGTTGCACCGCATCGCGCGCAACTTCGGCGCGACCGTGGTCTGCGTCAGCCACGATCACCGCCTGGCCGTCAGCGCCGACCGCATCATCACGATCCAGGACGGCCTGATCCAGTCCGATACCGTCCAGTCGGAAACCACCCGATCGGATAGACTACGCAACGGCGCCGCGTCCGCGGACGTCCAGCAACCGGAACCCGCACAATGACCCGCACGCTCGTCCAACGCGCCGTCGTCGTCTGCGCCGTACTCGGCGCGCTCGGTGCCTGTTCGCGCAACGGCGCCGAAACCGCCGCCGCGCCAACCGCCGCCCAGGCCTACGTGGCGATGGCGCGCGGACAGGTCGACGTGCAAGGCGGTCTGATCCGCATCGCCGCGCCGCGCGACGGCACGATTGCGCAGCTGCACGGGGAACCGGGCAGTGAAGTCAAGGCGGGCGACGTGCTCGCCCAGCTCGATCCGAAGCAGGCCGAACTCGCGGCCGGCATCGCGCAAGCTCAGCTCGATCAGGCCACGGCGCGCGCGGCTGCGCTGCGTACGCAAGCGGCCGGACTCAAGCCACGCGCCGAGCGCGCTGCCGAAGCGGCCAAGGCCGGCGCGGCGACGCAGCAGTCCGCCGACGACGCACAACAGGCCCTCGCCGAAACCAACGCGCAACTCGGCGAAGCCGATGCGGCGGTCGAAGCCGCGCGCCGTCACTTGCGGCAGGCCCAGCACGAGGTTGCCGTGCTCACGATTCGCGCGCCGGTGGCCGCGCGCATTGTGTCGCGCAACGCACATCTGGCGGATGTCGTGTCCACGCAGTCGGGCACGGCGCTGTTCACCTTGCTGCCGGATGCACCGCGCATCGTGCGCGCAGAACTGAACGAGGCTTTCGCCGACAAAGTCAGTGTCGGCATGCGCGCCGAGGTCGTCACCCTGGATGGTGCCGGCAAAACCTATCCGGCCACGGTCGTGCGCATCGGCGACGTGTTCGGACCGAGCACCCTGGTCGAGGATCCGCAGGAGGCATCGGACACGCGCGACGTGATCTGCATACTCAAACTGGACAGCAACGACCTGCGCGTCGGCCAGCGGGTGCAAGTCAGGTTCAAGGCGCATTGACCAAAAAACTGCGCATGAATAAAAGCCCG
>JAGWXP010000070.1 GCA_018969845.1 Lysobacteraceae bacterium
GGCGGTCGACCTCGAAGAAGCCGCGCAGGTGCTCGCGCGTGTCGCTGCGGCCGAAGCCGTCGGTGCCGAGCACGGTATACTTTTTGCCGTCGGGCAGGAACGCGCGGATCTGGTCGGCGTATTCGCGCACGTAGTCGGTTGCGGCGATGGCCGGTCCGGCGCGGTCGGCCAGACACGCGGTCACATGCGCGATGCGCGGCTTTTCTTCCGGATGCAGGCGGTTCCAGCGTTCCGCGTCGAAGCCATCCTTGCGCAGTTCGCTGAAGCTCGGGCAGCTCCAGATGTCGGCGCTGACGCCGAATTCCTTCTCCAGCAATTCCGCCGCGGCGATGGCTTCGCGCAGGATCGTGCCGGAACCGAGCAACTGCACACGCGGCTCGTTCTTCTTCGGCTTGCCGGCATCGCAGAACAGGTACATGCCCTTGATGATGTCCGCTTCCGCGCCGGCCGGCATGTCCGGGTGCGCGTAGTTCTCGTTCATCACCGTGATGTAGTAGTAGCAATCTTCCTGCTCCTGCAACATGCGGCGCACGCCATCCTGCAGGATCACGGCGACCTCATACGAAAACGTCGGATCGTAGGCGCGACAGTTCGGGATTGCGCCGGCGAGCAGATGCGAGTGTCCGTCCTCGTGCTGCAACCCTTCGCCGTTGAGCGTGGTGCGGCCGGCGGTGCCGCCGACGAGGAATCCGCGCGCGCGCATGTCGCCCGCGGCCCAGGCCAAGTCTCCAATGCGCTGGAAACCGAACATCGAGTAGTAGATGTAGAACGGCAACAGCGGCACGTCGCTGACCGAATAGCTCGACGCCGCGGCCATCCAGGCGCTCATGGCGCCGGGCTCGGAGATGCCTTCCTGCAACACCTGGCCTTTCTGATCCTCGCGGTAGTACATGAGCTGATCCGCGTCCTGCGGCCGGTACTTCTGCCCGAACGGCGCGTAGATGCCGATCTGGCGGAACATGCCTTCCATGCCGAAGGTGCGCGCCTCGTCGGCGACGATCGGTACCACGCGCGGGCCGATGGCCTTGTCGCGCAGCAGCAGATTGATGCCGCGCACGAACGCCATCGTGGTGGAGATCTCGCGCTCGCCAGTGCTCTTGACGATCGGCTCGAACACCGACAGCGGCGGCGCCTCGAAGGATTGGCTCTTGCGCCGGCGCTGCGGCAGAAAGCCGCCGAGCGCGTTACGGCGTTCGAGCATGTAATGCACTTCCGGCGAATCCTTGCCCGGATGGTAGTACGGCACATCGGCCAGCTGGTCATCGGCGATCGGGATGCGGAAACGGTCGCGGAAGTGGCGCACCGCGTCGTCGTCGAGCTTCTTCTGCTGATGCGTGGGATTCTGCGACTCGCCCGCCGCGCCCATGCCGTAACCCTTGACGGTCTTGGCCAGGATCACGGTCGGCATGTCTTGCGTGTTCACCGCATCAAAGTAGGCCGCATACACCTTGTGCGGATCGTGGCCGCCGCGGTTCAGGCGCCATATGTCGTCGTCCGACAGATTGCGCACCATTTCCCGTGTTTCTGGATACTTGCCGAAGAAATGCTCGCGCGTGTACGCGCCGCCGAACGCCTTGCAGGCCTGGTATTCGCCATCGACGGTTTCCATCATCAGCTTGCGCAGGATGCCGTCCTTGTCGCGCGCCAGCAGCGGATCCCAGTAGCTGCCCCACACGACTTTGATCGCGTTCCAGCCGGCGCCGCGGAACACGCCTTCCAGTTCCTGGATGATCTTGCCGTTGCCGCGCACCGGGCCATCCAGGCGCTGCAGATTGCAGTTGATGACGAAGATCAGGTTGTCGAGCTTCTCGCGCCCGGCGAGCGAAATCGCGCCGAGCGATTCGGGTTCGTCGCATTCGCCGTCGCCGAGGAAACACCAGACCTTGCGGTCGGATTTCGGAATCAGGCCGCGATGCTCCAGATATTTCCATACATGCGCCTGGTAGATCGCCTGGATCGGTCCGAGTCCCATCGACACCGTCGGCACCTGCCAGTAATCCGGCATCAGCCAGGGATGCGGATACGAGGGCAGCCCGCGGCCCTTGCCCGCCACTTCCATGCGGAACAGATCCATCTGATCCGCGTCGATGCGGCCTTCGAGAAACGAGCGCGCATACACACCGGGACTCGAATGGCCCTGATGGAAAATCAGATCGCCCGGATGGCTCTCGCTCGGCGCGCGCCAGAAATGATTGAAGCCGACGTCGTACAACGTCGCCGACGAAGCGAAGCTCGCGATGTGGCCGCCCAATTCGCCCGGCTTGCGGTTCGCGCGCACCACCATCGCCATCGCATTCCAGCGGATCAGGCAGCGGATGCGCCATTCCATGGTCGGATCGCCCGGCATCTTCGCTTCCCGATGCGTCGGGATGGTGTTGATGTATTCGGTAGTCGGCGAAAACGGCAGGTGACCGCCGGCGCGGCGCGTTTCGTCGACGAGTTTTTCCAGCAGGAAATGCGCGCGTTCGGTGCCTTCGGCGCCGATCACCGCGTCAATGGATTCAAGCCATTCGCGGGTTTCGGCCGGATCCGGATCCTGGTTGAGCAGATCGTTGAGCGGGTTCATGGTCTTTCTCCGCGCGGCACTCGGCAGCACCGTCATTTGCAGGTCTGTAAATGACGCCAGTGTAACGGCGGCGCGGCGCGGCGTCGATTTTCACGGAATTTCGGTAGTGCCTCAGTTTCAAACTCCGTTCGCCCTGAGCGTAGCGCCGCAGGCGCGAAGTCGAAGGGCAGCGCTTCGACTGCGCTCGCTACGCGCGAGCTACGCTCAACGCGAACGGTCCGGAAATCAACTTCCGCTCTGCTGCGCGCGGATCTGCGCCTCGACGCAGGCAATCGCGGTCATGTTGACCACGCGGCGCACGGTCGACGCCGGCGTGAGCACGTGCGCGGGTTTGGACACGCCCATCAGGATCGGCCCGATAGCGACGCCCTCGGTGAACTGGCGCGCCATGTTGTAGGCGATGTTGGCGGCATCCAGGTTCGGGAACACGAACACGTTGGCGCGGCCGCGCAGCAGCGAATTCGGGAAGATGCGCGCGCGGATTTCCTCGTTGAGTGCGGTATCGGCCTGCATCTCGCCATCGATCTCCAGGGCCGGCGCCTTGGCCCGGACCAACTCGAGCACGCGCCGCATCTTGCTGGCGCTGGGGCTGTTGTGACTGCCGAAATTCGAGTGCGACAACAGCGCCACGCGCGGCACGATGCCGAACAATTTCAGACGCAACACCGCCTGCAAGGTTGCTTCGGCGATCTGTTCGGGCGCGGGGTCGTACTGCACGTGCGTGTCGACGAAGAACCAGGTGCCGCGGTCGTTCTGCACCGCAGTCATCGCCGCCGGCGCACTGACGCCGGCATCCAGCGGCAGCACATCGAGGATGTGATTGAGCTGGCGCTGGTAGCGGCCGACGATACCGCAGATCATCGCATCGGCCTCGCCGCGCGCGACCATCAGCGCGGCGATCAACGTGGGCCGCGAACGCACCAGCGACTTGGCCAGCGCCGGCGTGATGCCACGACGCTCGGCGAGCTTCAGGTACAGGTTCCAGTAGTCGTTGTAGCGCGGATCGTCGTCGATATTGGTCAGCTCGAAATGCACGCCGGGTCGGATGCGCAAGCCGAGCCGGGCGATGCGCTTTTCGATCACGCCCGGGCGTCCGATCAGGATGGGCCGGGCCATGCCTTCATCCGCCAGCGTCTGCACCGCGCGCAGGATGGTGTCCTCCTCGCCTTCGGCGTAGACCACACGCTTGGGGTCGGACCTGGCGCGCTCGAACACCGGCTTCATCACCATGCCGGTGCGGTAGACGAATTGCGACAGGCGCTCGCGATACGCGCTCAGGTCGGCGATCGGCCGCGTCGCCACGCCCGAATCCATTGCCGCCTTGGCCACGGCCGGCGCCAGCGACACCAGCAGACGCGGATCGAAGGGCTGCGGAATCAGATATTCCGGGCCGAACGACAGCAGGCGGTCGCCGTAGGCGCGCGCCGCGATGTCGGAAATCTCGCGCCGCGCCAGTTCCGCGATCGCGTGCACGCAAGCGACCTTCATCGCCTCGTTGATCGCGGTGGCGCCGACATCCAGCGCGCCGCGGAAGATGTACGGAAAGCACAACGCGTTGTTGACCTGATTCGGATAATCCGAGCGGCCGGTGGCGATGATTGCATCCGGCCGCGCTTCGCGTGCCAGTTCCGGCAGGATTTCCGGGGTCGGATTGGCCAGCGCCAGGATGATCGGCCGTGTCGCCATCGTCTTGACCATGTCGGCGTTGAGCACGCCGCCGGCGGAAAGGCCGAGAAATATGTCCGCGCCTTCGACGATCCCGGCCAGCGTTCGCCGCTTCGTATCGCGTGCGTAACGTTGCTTGGCCGGGTCCATGTCGTCGGCGCGACCCTTGTAGATCACTCCGGAGCGGTCGGCGACGAGGATGTTCTCCGGCTTCACGCCGAGCTGCACGAGCATGTCCAGGCAGGCGATGCCGGCCGCGCCCGCGCCGGTGGAGGCGATTTTCACCTCGCCGATCTTCTTGCCGACCACGGCCAGGGCATTGAGCACGGCGGCACCGACGATAATCGACGTGCCATGCTGATCGTCGTGGAACACCGGAATCTTCACGCGCTCGCGCAGTTTGCGTTCGACCGTGAAGCATTCCGGGGCCTTGATGTCTTCCAGATTCATGCCGCCGAAGGTCGGCTCCAGCGCGGCGATGATGTCGACGAGCTTGTCCGGATCGCATTCGGCGATTTCGATGTCGAACACGTCGATGCCGGCGAATTTCTGGAACAGCACGCCCTTGCCTTCCATCACGGGTTTGGCCGCGAGCGGGCCGATGTTGCCCAGCCCGAGCACGGCAGTGCCGTTGGTGATGACAGCCACCAGATTGCCGCGCGCGGTGAGCGTGGAAACCTCGCCCGGGTCGGCGACGATCGCGTCGCAGGCGGCGGCCACGCCGGGCGAATAGGCGAGCGCCAGATCGCGCTGCGTCACCAGCGGCTTGGTCGGGGAAATCCGGATCTTGCCCGGCGGATTGCGGCGGTGGTAGTCGAGGGCGGCTTGCTTCAGATCGTCGGCGGTGGACATGGCGGAACGCTCGCAATCCCGCATCCCATGCGGGTTTGCGAGCTTAGCACAGCGACCCGCGGCGTTCGCCGCCGTCAGATCCCCAGCACCAGATCCTCCGCCTCCACGCGATCCAGGCGGATCTTGTTGGCGAACAGCGAAAACGCGAGCGCGCCGGCCAGACCGTTGCTGCGCTGCATCCACGGCGGCAGATACGTGGGCGCCGCGATGTAGCCGGATTCGAACCACGGCGCCAGCGCGATGACGTCGTGCAGCGCCATCTTGCCGGCGAACAGGTTGCGGCACCACTGCAGTTTCTTGTTCTTCAGCGCCCAGCGGAAGAACGTGTGCACCGACAACAATCCGTGCAGGTAGACCGCGTCCTTGGTGAACGCGCTGCCGCCAGTCAGTGGCGCGCCGCGGAACACACGCGCGGCCGAGGCGAAACCGTCGGCCTCGGTCTGACCGGACTCGAGGAAAAATCTGAACACGTCGATGAAATCCGCGCCGGCCAGCGCTTTGTCGATGGCAAGGATGCGCAGCGAGATGCGCTTCATGCGGCCGATGTCGATGGACCCGGACATCAGCTCCGCGAACGTGGCCAGGCCTTCCTGCGTCGCGGTGATGCGCGGCGAATTCGTGGCGAACGAGCCCAGGTTCGGCTGCGCGCGGCCGTTGAGCGCGGTCAGCGAATGCACGAACGCCTCGTGCTCGAGCAACTGGCTCTTGTCGTATTCGGAAAAACACGTCGCCGAGCGCAGGCGAATGCGCCTGGCGCCGGCCGCGGCCTTGGCGATCAGGTCCGGATCGGTTTCCACGCGCACGACGCCGGCGCCGAAGAAGGCGTCCAGGCGCTGCTGCAATTCCTGTTGCAACACGTCGGCGGGAATGCAGTAGTCGGCTTCGTGCGCCGCGAGCTCGCCGCCGAGTTCGTCGGCCAATTCGATGAAGTGCCGCGCCGCGTCCAGGGTGCTGACCGTACCACCCGGCAGGCGGTCGTTCGGACGGCCAAACAAATTGATCGAGTGCGCGGCGACGCCCGGCGTGCCCGCGGCGTCGAGCAATTCGGTGGCGATGCGCCAGGATTGCGCGCTGCGGCGCAGGTAATCGCCGAGCGGATGCCCCGCATCGGCAGCCAGATAAACCGACTCGAGCTCCTCGCGCGTGCGCGAAAAATCCGATTGCGGATACGCCACTTTGGGTAATTGTGGATTTTTTCCGTGCCAACCGGCGAGGAACGCTTCCTGCGCGCTCGCCGGCCAGCTCAGCGCGGCCAGCAGCTTGACGCCCTTGACCGCCGCGACCAGGCGGCGATCGAGTTCGGCGATGCGTTGCGGGACGGCGGCGGTGGCCATGCGCGCACTATAACGCGCGCGCGTTACTGTGCCGCAAACGGCGGCAGGCCGAGCTCTTTGCGCAGGGGATCGAGCAGTGCGCCGTATTTGTCCGTGCGCGCGGTATCGCGGCGTATGGGTTCACGGATCTGGCTGGCGCTGGCGGTGCGCACGCTGCGCCGGGTTTCATGCGACCTGAGACAGGCCGCATCGAACGGCACTCCGCAAAAATCCAGCAATTCGCGCACCTGGTTTTCCGGATCGGCGACCAAGCTCTCGTAAGATTGCACGCGATAACGCTGCGGATACAACGCTTGCCAATGCCGGCTGCTGCGATCGTAGTCACGCCAGTACGCGGCGATGTCGCCCAGAGCGTAGCTGAAGGGCTGATTGCCTTCGCTGAACAAGGTGCGGAAGCACGAGAAGCACGATTCCAGCGGATCGCGCCGGCAATCGATCACGCACGCACCGGGCAGCATCGCGAAAATCGCCCCGACCCGCGACCAGTTGCCCGGCAGCTTGTCGGTGAAACGCATGCCCGGGCGCTGCCAACGCGAGGTAACGGCCAGATAGTGGTGCCCCATGCGCTGCCAGTCCTCGGCAGTCGCCGCGGTCACCCATTGCGGAAACGCCTGCCCGCGTCGGCGCGATTCGGCTTCGATGACCGTGGTCGTGGCGTCCAGTTCGCCGGCGCCGTCGATTTGCGGGTGCGAAGCCAGGATCTGCTCGGTCAAACTCGAACCCGAGCGCGGCAGGCTGACGATGAAAATCACCTGTTCGCCGAGGCTGCCCGTGGCGCCATCGAGCGGGCGCCGGAACGAAGCCATAATCTGGTCGACGAAGGCGCTGAATTGCGGCGCCGACCACGGATGAATGGCGCGGGTCTGCGTATTGCCGCGCGCATACGCCGCAAAGGCTTCCGCGTAGCGGCCGTGGTCTTCGAGCGCCTTGGCCAGGGCAAACTCCAGGGAAATGTATTCGCCGGGCTTGAGGTCCTTGCGCTGCAACAGGCGCTGCATCGCCTGCATGTCCGCGCTCCCCATCGACCGCGTCTTCATGCCGGCCAGTCCGAGCCAGGCCGTGGTATCGGCGGGATTGCGCGCCAGCATCTGGCGGAAGCATTGCACCGAATCGTCGATGCGGCCTACCGCCCGCAAAGCATAGGCCAGACGCATCCGGGTCGCCGAATGATCGGATAGGCGGGCCGCGTGCTCGAGTGCCGTCACCGCCTCTTCGTAATGCCCGTAATCACCGAGTGTCTTGCCCAGATTGGCCCACAGCGCACCCGAACCCGGCGCCAGTTCGCAGGCGCGCCGAAATGCGGAGATTGCCGCTTCGCGTTCGCCGCAGGCATCAAGGGCGGTGCCCAGTCCGTTCTGAACCAGGACATCGTCCGGCCATCGCTCCGCCGCCAGTCGCAGCAGCTTCAGAGCTTCGGCATTCTTGTTCTGCAAACGCAAAGCGACGCCGAGCAAGCGCTGGATTTCGGGGTGCCCCGGCGCCTGTGCCAAAGCCGTGCGCAAGGATCCTTCGGCCGCGTCCGGCCGGCGTGCACGCAATGCCTGACTGCCCAACTGCACGAACGGCAGGGCAGCGGGCGGCACGCCGGCGAGACGGTCCGCATCTTCGGATAAAGGTTTGTTCGAGGTGTCGTTCAAGAGAATGTCCGTGATTGCGCGGGCCGGAACACGCGCTGATTTTCCAGCAGCAGCGACATCTGCTGCTTCTTCTCAGCTTCGCCCATATTTTTCCGTCAGACGCTTGCCCAGCGCCTTGTTCGCTACGCGTGCGGCAGACTTGCGCTTGAGTTGCGCTTCGAGCACGTCGCTCGCGGCGGCAATCTCGTCGCGCAATTTCAGCCAGGCCTGCCAGCGCGTCGGGTCCAATTCGCCGGACTCCAGCGCCGCGCGCACTGCGCAGCCGGGTTCGCTGACATGGACACAGTCGCCGAAGCGGCATTCCAGCGCCAGCGTCTCGATGTCGGCGAAATTCGCCGCATCGAGTTGTTCCGCGCCGGTGAACTTGATCTCGCGCATGCCCGGCGTGTCGATCAGGCAGCCGCCGCTCGGCAATTGTACCAACGCGCGGTGCGTGGTGGTGTGGCGGCCGCGGCTGTCGTGGCCGCGCACCGCGGCGGTGGCGTGGCGTTCGACGCCGAGCAGGGTGTTGGTCAACGTCGACTTGCCGGCGCCGGACGATCCGACCAGCACGGCGGTGTCGCCGGGTTGCAGGTACTTCAACAGCGGCGCAACGCTGACCGCATCCTTGGCGTTGAGCGCTTGGATTTCGACACCGGGGACGGCTGTCTCCAGCTCCGCGCACATTGCCGAAAATGCTGCATTTTCCACTTTGTCGAGTTTGGTCAGCACGATCATGGCGCGCGCGCCACTGCCTTCGATCAGCACGAGGTAGCGTTCGATGCGGCGCGGATTGAAGTCGCCGTCCAGCCCCATCAACACGAACACGGTGTCGACATTCGCGGCAATGACCTGGCGCCGGTGCCGTTCGCCTGCCGCGGCGCGTTCGAGCAGACTGCGCCGCGGCAGGATCTCTTCTATCGTCGGTGTCGCCGCGGCGGCCAGCACGACGAAATCGCCGACTGCCGGGCGCTCGACCGGGTCGACGTCGCGGCGCAGGAAGCGCGGCGCCGGCTGTGCCGCGAATTCGGCTTCGCCATCGTGCACGCGGTATCCGTTGCGATGCTGGGCGATGACGCGTGCCAGGCGCCGGCCGGGCGGCATGTCGATGGCGTCGCCGCGCCAGCCGATGGCGGTCAAGTGCGCGTGCTCGTCGATCGTGTGCATGTCGCCATCTTACCCGCTGCGGCGCATCCGGCTTGAATTCGCACGCCATTCGGCTAGCATGCTGCGCCACAACAAATCCATATTCCGACCATGTCCGTACCCCTGCCCCACCCGCCGCTCCGCGCCAATCCGCGTCTGGCCCACGTCCGTTACGACATACGCGGCGAACTGTCGCGACGCGCGCGCGAGCTGGAAGCTGCCGGCCGCGACATTGTGCATCTGAACATCGGCAATCCCGGCCGTTTTGGTTTCGCCGCGCCCGAACACCTGCGCCAAGCGGTCGCCGCTCACGTGGCCGACAGCGAAGCGTACTGCCCGCAGCAGGGGCTGATGTCCGCGCGCGAAGCGGTCGCCGCGCGTGAAACGGCGCGCGGAGCGCGCAACGTTTCCACCGCGAACGTCTTCATCGGCAACGGCGTGAGCGAGCTCATCGACATGAGCCTGCGCGCGCTGCTCGATGCCGGCGACGAGGTGCTGCTGCCGAGTCCGGATTATCCGTTGTGGAGCGCCGCGGTGACGCTCAACGGCGGCAAGGCGCTCTACTACGCTTGTCCGGCCGCGCGCCGCCATTTTCCGGATCCGGATGAAATTGAGGCGTTGATTACGCCGCGCACGCGCGCGCTGGTCGTGATCAATCCGAACAATCCGACCGGCGCGGTGTATCCGCGCGAACTGCTTGCCGCGCTGGTGAAAATCGCCGAGCGCCATCGCCTGATCCTGTTGAGCGACGAAATCTATGACGAGATCCTCTACGACGGCGCGCGTTTTGAACCGCTCGCGCCGCTCGGGGACGAGGTGCCGACGCTCACGTTCGGCGGGTTGTCCAAGGTTCACCGCGCCTGCGGCTGGCGCGTGGGCTGGGTCAGTCTTTCCGGCGCGCGCGAATCCCTGACCGAGATTCATCACGCGCTCGATCTGCTCGCCAGTCTGCGCCTGTGCGCGAATGTGCCAGGCCAGTGGGCCGTCGAACCGGCCCTGGCCGGGCCGGACACGATCTCGACGCTGACCGCGCCCGGCGGGCGTCTGCATGAGGCTCGCCGCGCGCTAGTGGAACATTGTGCACAAAGCGAATTTCTGGAAATTGTCGCACCGCAGGGCGCTCTGTACGCGTTTCCATCCGTGCGCAGCGCGGCATTCCCGGATTTCGACGATCACACCTTCGCCCTCGAACTGCTCGAAACCGAGAGCGTGCTGATTGTGCCTGGCCGCGGCTTCAACATCGCCGAACCGAATCATTTTCGCGTCACCTTGCTGCCGCCGCCTCTGCTGCTGCGCGAGGTGCTGGTGCGCATCGAGCGTTGCCTCGCGCGCGTGTCGGCAACACCTCGGCGCCATGTGGCTTAGCCTCGCCGCCGGTGCCGTGCTCGCCGCCGGCGCGACCAACCAGACCCCGATGCCGCGATTTCTCGCGCTCGGCGATTCGTACACCATCGGTGAAGGCGTTGCGCCAAGCGAAAACTGGCCGCATCAACTCGTCGCCGCGATGCGCGCGCGGGGCGTCGCGATCGCAGAACCCGACATCCTCGCGCGCACCGGCTGGACCACGGACGAACTCGCCGCCGCGATGGCTGCACATGCTTTCCACCCACCCTACGCACTGGTCACGCTGCTGATCGGCGTCAACAACCAGTATCGCGGCCGCGATCTGGAAAACTACCGCGCGGAATTCCGCGGTCTGTTGCACCGCGCCATCGCGCTGGCCGGCGCCGATCCGCGGCGCGTCCTGGTTGTCTCCATACCGGATTGGGGTGTCACCCGTTTCGGCGCGGAAAGCGGTCGCGACCGCGCCCGGATCGCGCGTGAAATCGATGCATTCAACGCCGCGGCCACCGAAATTTCCGCCGCGCAGCACGCCCGCTGCGTCGATGTCACGGCGATCGCGCGCGACCGCGGGGGCGCGGCGGACATGCTTGCCGCCGACGGCCTGCATCCGTCCGCCGCGATGTACACCCGCTGGACCGCGGCGATCGCGTCGGCAGCGCGGGAGGCTGTGCGGGGGGATTGACCAGAATCAAGACCTGCCGCAGCGCGGCTTGCGCTCGCTGCGGCAATGCGTACCATGAGATCCCATGGCGCTTTGCGGCGCGTTGGCGGCACGCACACGGGAGGGCGATATGCGCATCGGCACAAGCATGGTGCTCGGCTTCAGTCTGCTGCTGGCCGCCTGCGGCGGCGGCCGCAACGACAAGGCGGCAGCGGCGTGCAACACCGAAATCGGCAAGCGCATGAACGGCCGCAGCTTCACCATCGATCTGCAAGATCTGGCTGCGCACGCCAAGCAGGAATCCGCCGGCACGCTGCTGCTTACCTCCACGGTCGTGCTGGACAAGGGCCTGCCGAGCGAAGACAAGCAGTCTTACGAATGCCGGGTGCGCTTCGATGCCTCCGGCAACGCCAGCGTGCTGTATCTGCAGTTCAACTGGAACACGTCAGACTTGAACCAGGCCCAATAGCTTGCTTTTCCGCGATGGCGGCGGAAGATAGACGTCTGCCCGACCCTGCCGCGGAGTGGCCATGCTGATCACTTTGCTCGTTGCGCTCATCGTGTTGAGCGCACTGTTGTTTCTCGGCTACGGATTCTTCGCCTGGACCGGCGCTGGCGCCGTGTGGCTGATTGGCTGGCGTGTGTGCGGCGTCGCCTCGCCGCTGCTGTTCGAAGGCGCCGTCGGTGCGCTGATAGCTCTGGCGCTGATCTTCGGCCTGCCGCTGCTGCGGCGCCTGTTGATCTCGCGCTTCGCGATGAAACTGATGGCGCCGGTGCTGCCGCGCCTGGGCGAAACCGAACGCATCGCGCTCGACGCCGGCACGGTGTGGTGGGATGCGGAATTGTTTTCCGGCCGTCCGCATTGGCAGAAACTGCTCGACTTCGCGCCGCCGAAACTCACCGCCGCGGAACAGGCGTTCATGGACGGCCCGGTGCAGGAGCTGTGCGCCAAGCTCGACGATTGGCAGATCAACCAGCAGCGCGACCTGCC
>JAGWXP010000071.1 GCA_018969845.1 Lysobacteraceae bacterium
GCCGTCCTTGGCTTCTGGATTCCGGCAGTCCCTGCCGGAATGACGTTTATTCTGTTCGCGCCTTCCAGCACCAATGCCAAGGTTCATACGCAATGCCGTGCGGGTTTTTGCGCGGATAACTCAGGTGAAAGCCGAAGCGCCGCGCATGTTTCTTCAGCCATGCGAATGCCGGCGAGTTCTCGAATTCTTCTTCCAGCGCGGCGATTCCGGGTGCGGCGATGTCGAGTGCGCGACCGGAGTGGTGTTCGCTGTAGCCCGGCGCGGCGCTGACGCGCAGTATTTCGCCAATCGACAAGCCGCGTTCGAGCTTGCGCTGAAGGATGCCGAGCTGGTATTCGATCGAGCGAAATGCAGACACGACCTGCAATTCCACGCCATCGCTCGCAGCGGCTTCGCGCAGGCGGGACCACGCGCGCGCGGCGCGCGGCGCAAGGAACTGTTCGCGGCCTTGCGTGTCGAGGCCGATGGATTCCAGATGCGAAGGCTCGCGCACGCGGCGCAGCCCGCGCACGCGGCCGTAATCGCGCGGCACGCCGAGGCCGTGCGCGGCTTCGATTAACTCACGGCAACGCCTGGCGGAAGCGGGGGAGGGTGGCTGCGTAGTTGGCAAATTCACGGTGCGTGTGTATCGCACATCATGCCGGGCGTTTGAAGATCAGAGTTGGTGTAGTCATCGTCCCGTACTGGAAGATATTGACCAACTCCCAGCCATCACGGCCCGCCTCGTCGAGGCTTTGCTGCAACTCGTCGGCCTTAGGACGACCAAGAAAACTTGCCGGAATCGGTATAGCGAGCACCTTGTAGCGCCATGCCTCGGACGGGTTGGTCATGTCTTCACCTGTTGCTTCAATGTTTGGGGATCTTCACAGTCGATTCGCCGGACGCAGTCTTGAGCCGCCCCGTCTTGCGCAGCGCCTCGCGCAGCACGTATTCGATCTGCGCGTTGACGCTGCGCAATTCATCGTCGGCCCAGCGCTGCACCGCGTCGAGCACGTCGGCCGAAATGCGCAGCGGATAGGCTTTCTTGTCGGCAGCCACGCGCGTCAACCCGTGTAGAGCGTCCCGGTATTGACGATCGGCTGCGTGCCGCGCTCGCCGCACAGCACCACGAGCAGGTTCGATACCATCGCGGCCTTGCGCTCCTCGTCGAGCTGGACGACGCCGCGAGTCTTCAATTGATCCAGCGCCATCTCGACCATGCTCACCGCGCCTTCGACGATGCGCGTGCGTGCAGCAATGATCGCGCCGGCCTGCTGGCGTTGCAGCATCGCCTGCGCGATTTCCGGCGCAAAGGCCAGATGCGAGATGCGCGCCTCGATCACCTTCACGCCGGCGCTGGCCAGGCGCTCCTGGATTTCCTTCTGCAAGTGATCGGTGATCTCGGTGCCGTGGCTGCGCAGCGAGACGGCGCCGCTGTCGTGCGAATCGTAAGGGTAAGTCTGCGCCATCTGGCGCAGTGCGGACTCGCTCTGGATGTGGACGAAGTCCTCGTAGTCGTTGACCTGGAACAGCGCTTCGGCGGTATCGACCACCTGCCAGACCACGATGGCGGCGATTTCGATGGGATTGCCGTCCGCATCGTTGACCTTGAGCTTGCTCGACTCGAAATTGCGCACGCGCAGGGAAACGCCGCGCTTGCTGTAGAACGGATTCGCCCAGCGCGGGCCGGAATCGCGCACCGTGCCGACATAGCGACCGAAGAATTGCAACACCTTGCCTTCGTTCGGTGCAACGGTGAAAAAGCCGCCGAGGCACACCAACAGCACGATCGCCACGAGGATGGCGACGAGAATGGACCAGACGATCTGCGCCTGGATCGAGTAGACGAACCACGCGCCGTCGGCGATCAGCAACACGATCAGGCCGATCAATGCGGGTATGCCCGAAGGGGCGGAATAGCGGCGTTCGTTCATGGCAAGCTCCAGTGGGATTGCGAAAATAAGATATCAAAAAGATATCATATTTGCAAGGCCGGTATCGATTCCCAAAATCCCGATTGAAAATCTATATCTTTCAGTTCATTGTCGAAATAATCTCGACTTGATGCATGCTCGGCGAACCGATTATCTGGCGTCGGACCATGGCGCGACCTTGTCGATGCGCAGGCGCCCGAGCGTGTCCATGCCGGCGAAGAAACGCCACGGATCGCCATCGCCGGCGGACAGCGCGATATGGCCGGCGTCGAAGCCGGGCAGGGCGGAATCGAAACTCTGCCAGTGGTCGCCGACCCAGGCCTGGGTCCAGGCATGCGGCACGAAGACGTGTTCCGTGCCGGCGTAATGGTCGGTGTAGGCAAGGCCATCGACCACGCGCGTGGGGATGCCGAGCGCGCGGCCGAGCGCGGCGAGCAGCACCGCGTGTTCGGTGCAGTCGCCCTCGGGATTTTTCGCCACCTCCAGGGCGGAGGCGTAGCCGACGTTCAGATCCTTGGTGCGGATGAAACGACGCACGAATTCTTGCAGGCTGAGCATTTGCGCAGCGGGCGTCTTCGCGTCGCCCGCGCCCGCGCGCGCGAGCTTGCGGATTTCCGGTGCGCCGCTTTGCAACCAATCCGTCGGTTGCGAATCGGCCGGCGTCGGCGGTGCCTCGTGCGTGTTGGCCGGCGCGGCGCCGATCGGTGCGATGCGCAATTCCACGCCGTGCGCCGTGGTACGCACGCGCTGTTCGCCGGTCTGCGCGAATTGCAGCGGGTCGCGGCCGCTGCGCGCATCCACCGTCAGGATCACGCCGTCGCGCAATTCCTGCGCGGAGATCGGCGCAGGCGCCTGCGCCATGGCGTGCACGAGAATGTCGGTGCCCTGGTTTGGCGCGTTGGCGCAGGTTTCGGAGCACGCCAGCATGGTCAAATCGTAGCCCATCAGCGGCAAGGTCATCTTGCGCACGATGCCGTCCGCATCCACCCATGACTGGCTGTGCGCCGACGCGCCGGGCAGACGGATGATCTGGTCGATGCGGCTTAGCGTCGCACTGCCGCCGTCGGGCAGATCCACGCGCTCGCGCGGGCCGATCGTGGAATCGATGGCGGCCACATCCAGACTGTCGGTCTGAAACGCGAGCTGGGAAAAGCGCGTGCCGGGCGCGAGCCCCGCGCGCAATTCGGCCAGACGCAGTCCTTCTGCCAGCAACGCACCCTTTGGCCAATCGATGACGCGCGTGGATTTTGCTCCGCCGACTTCGCTGACCACGTCGAAGCGGCCGTCGCTGCGGCGCGTGCCTTGCGCCGTGCTGGTGATGCCCGAGATCGACGTGCGCGAGGTGAATGCCAAGGGTTCGCCGTCGCGCGTTTCGGCGTCCGTTTCGCCGGTGGCAAGCATCACCTTGACGCCCGCGCGGTCGAGTTCAACTTCCATTTTCTGCGTCGTGATCACGCTGCCGTCGCGGATTACGCGCGTCGTGTGCATGTGGCCGATCTTGCGGCCGTCGAGCAGTACGCTCATCCAGACATCACCCGTCGGCGCAGCCTGTGCAAACGTCGGCAGCAGCGCGAACAGAAGGCAAATCAGGATTCGCATGTCGGTTCCGGTGATGTCAGTCGGTCAAGCATGATCCCGCGCGCTTTTGCCACGATCGAGCCGCTGCCAGTCCGTGCCATCGTGCAATTCCAGCGGGGCGAAGCGTGCCTTGTAATCCATCTTCGGATGCCGCGCGATCCAGAAGCCGAGGTACACGTAGTCCAGGCCACGCTCGCGCGCGAGCTCGATCTGGCCCAGGATCGCATACGTGCCCAGGCCACGCGCGGATTCGCCCGGGTCAAAAAAAGTGTAGACCGCGGACAAACCGGTTACGATGAAGTCGGTGACGGCGACGGCAAGCAGCCGTTCGCGCAGGCGCAATTCCAGGAATTTCGTCGGGCTCCATGCCGTGAACAGGAAACGCTCGAAATCCTCGGTGGCCGGATCGTCCATGCCGCCGTCCCGGTGGCGGGCGCCGAGATAGCGCCGGTACAGATCGAAGTATTCGTCGTTGCACGCCGGGGCCGCGATGCGCAGTTGCAGATCGCGGTTGCGCGCCTGGCAACGGCGCTGGCTGCGGTCGGGCGCGAATTCGGCGACCGCAATGCGCGCCGGAATGCAGGCCCGGCAGCCGGGGCAGTGCGGACGGTAGACGTGGCCGCCGGCACGGCGGTAACCCTTGGCCAATGCGGCAGCGTATATTTGTGGAAGCTGCGGCGAAGCCGGGTCGATGACCAGGTTTTGCGCCGTGCGCTCCGCGAAATATCCGCACGGGTGCGGCAGGGTCTGGAACAGGCGAACGATGTCGGATTTCACGCCGTTCAGTGTAGCGCGGCGTGTCAGTAGATGCCGACGTAGCGCAGCAGGATCAGGAGCACAATTGCACCGATCAGCACGATGCGCAGCTTCGGCGCCAGCGCCATGCGCGGGGGCAATGTCTTGGGTTCGCGCGCCTGCGCCAGCTCATCTGCGAAGCGCGTGGCCGGGGCGAGGCCGATGTCGCGCAGGATGGCGCGCGCGCGCGGCTGATCCTCGGCGTTGACGATCCATACCGCCGGCCAACGCGACTGATCCTGCTTGGCGCTGTAACTGGGGCCCTTGTAGTCGTGCCCGGCGTAGGCGCGGCGATTGGTCACGCGCGTTTCGATGCCGGCTTCGCCGAGCACGGCGACGATGCGCTCGACGTTCTCGATGCGTGGCGATGCGAATATCTGTCTCATGGCGCCTCGGGGAGCACGCGCAACATGCCTTCCTGCGCGGTGGATGCGACGAGACGGCCATCGCGGCTGTAGATCATGCCACGGGTCAGACCGCGCGCGCCCTGCGCGCTGGGACTGTCGCACGAATACAGCAGCCATTCGTCGACGCGAAACGGGCGATGGAACCACAGGGCGTGGTCCAGGCTCGCCATCTGCACATTGTGCTGCAAGTAGGAAATGCCGTGTGGCAGCGTCGCCGTGCCGATCAGATGGAAGTCGGACGCATACGCCAGCATGGCGCGGTGCAGATTGGCATCGTCCGGCGCGCGATCGATCAGGCGAAACCAGATTTGCTGGAACGGCGGGCGTTTGGCCGGCTTCAACTCGTTGCGCGGATACACATGCCGGAATTCGAACGGCCCTTTGCGCCCGAGCCAGCGCTGCAGCTTCACCGGAATCTTCGCCAGTTCCTCCGGCGGCAGCGGTTCGGGCGGCGCGAGGTCTTCCGGCGGCGGCACCGTGGGCATGCTCAACTGGTGTTCGACGCCGGGCTCGGCGATCTGGAACGAGGCGGCACAGTTGAAGATCGTCTCGCCGTGTTGGATCGCGACGATACGGCGCACCGAAAAACTCTTGCCGTCGCGCGCGCGGTCGACGTCGTAGACGATCGGCGCGTCGATGTCGCCGGCGCGCAGGAAATACGCGTGCAGCGAATGCACCGCGCGCACCGGATCCACCGTGCGCATCGCCGCCGACAGCGCCTGGCCGAGCACCTGGCCGCCGAACACGAAGCGCGTGCCGATGTCGCGACTCTGGCCGCGGAAAAGATTTTCCTCCAGCCGTTCGAGCTGCAAGAGATCGATCAGTTCGCCGATCAGGGGATGGGACATGAAAATTCCGCAAACAACGGAGCGCGAAGTATAACCGTCGCCAGCACTACTTCCCCGGTACGAAGCGTTCGAGTCCGCTTCCCGGCACGACGTCCTTCCACGGAAACAGCGGCCCCGGGTCCTGGCGCCGGCGCAACACGATGCCTGGATCGTCGCTGGCCGGTTCCAGGCGCGTATCCAGATCCTCATGCCCGGCGATGTATTTCAAATGCGGCAATGCGTTGCGCAACTGCCGCAGCAGGGAAAGCAGCGCGTCGATCTGCGCCTGGGTGTACGGCGTCGTCCACTGCTGATGCCGGCTGTCGCCCCAGTGCGGATAGCGGCCGATGTTGGACAGCTCGATGCCGATCGAACGCGGGTTGTAGCCGAATGTGTGGTTGGCCACGCGGTCGTCGGGCACGTAGCGGTAGATCGTGCCGTCGGTGTCGATGTAATAGTGGCCGCTGTTGCCGGTCTGCGATTTTTCGTAACGGATACGCTCGCCGAACTCACGTGCCGTGTGCATGTCCGGCAGCTCGGTGCAATGGATTACGACGAGGTCGATCGCCGCGAGCGGGCGTCGTTCCAGCCGAGCGACGTAGGGCAACGGCTGATCGAGAATGGGTAACGCAACAGGCATGCGATAATTGTCGCATGAAGCCCTTCCTGATTCTCTCGCACGGTCTCGATAGCAGCCCGGACGCTACCAAAGTCAGCGCGCTTGCAACAGTTGCAATGCCGATGGGCTTTTCCAGCGTACGGCCGGATTACCGTGATCTGGACGCCAGCGGCGATGTGCGGCGCATCGACGAGCGCATCGCGCGGCTGGTCGAACACGCACCGGAAGATACGCCGGTGATCCTGGCCGGATCGAGCATGGGCGCGTTCATCTCCGGTTTGGCGTCTCTGCAAGTGCATTGCGTCGGCCTGTTTCTGATGGCCTTGCCTGTCGCGATTACCGGTTATGCGCGGCGCTTCGAAGCGGCGCGCGTGCCGACCAGCATGGTGCATGGTTGGGGTGACGAGCTTTGTCCGGCGGACGAGGCAATTTCCTTCGCGCGTGCGCGCAATGCCGAGATCGCGCTGGTGGATGACGACCATCGCCTGAGTGTGCATGTGGATTTCGTCGCCGAAAACTTCGCCCGATTCCTGCGGCAATTCTAGCCGTCATTCCGGCATGGAATGCCAGAATCCAGTCGCCAGGGATGGCGTCCTTGCAGTCCGGATGCCGGCAATCCCTGCCGGTATGACGACTGCACAAAGGCAATTTGTGTCGTGAAAAGTTTTTTCGCCACCTGTCCGAAGGGCCTGGAATACCTGCTCGTCGACGAGCTGAAAACGCTCGGCGCGGCGGATGTCCGCGAAGCGCTGGCCGGGGTGCATTTCACCGGCGAACTCGATGTGGGTTATCGCGCCTGTCTGTGGTCGCGTCTGGCCAGCCGGGTGCTAATGACGCTGGCCGAGTTTGACGTGCCGGATGCCGATGCGTTGTATGCCGGTGCGCGCGCGATCGGCTGGAGCGAACACCTCGGCCTTACGACGAGCTTCGCCGTCGATGCAGTCGGCGCCACGCCGGGCGTGACGCATAGCCAGTACGCCGCGCTGCGCGTGAAGGACGCGATCGTCGATGCGTTCCGCGAGGCGACGGGCGAGCGTCCGAATGTGGACACCGAAAATTCCGGTCTGCGCGTGAATCTGGTCTTGCGTCGCGGTCGCGCCATCATCAGTCTGAATCTTTCCGGCGCGCCGCTGCACCAGCGCGGCTACCGCAAGGGCGCCGGTCTGGCGCCGCTCAAGGAGAATCTCGCCGCGGCGATGCTGCTGCGCGCGAACTGGCCGACGATCTACGCGGCCGGCGGCGGCCTCGTCGATCCGCTGTGCGGCTCGGGTACGTTGCCGATCGAGGCGGCGCTGATGGCGGCGGACGTCGCGCCCGGATTGCGCCGTGCGCACCGGGGATTTACCGGCTGGCGCGGCCACGATGCCGCATTGTGGAAAATGCTGCATGATGCCGCGCAGGCGCGCGCACAGGCCGGTCTGCAGGCGCTGCGGCCGGTGTTCTTCGGTTTCGACGAAAATCCGACCGTGCTCAACGAGGCGCGACGCAACGCGCAGGAGGCGCTGCTGTCCGGATTTATCCAGCTCGGACGGCAGACGCTGGAACATCTGCATCGTCCGCATGAACTCGAGCAACCCGGACTCGTCATCACCAATCCGCCGTACGGCGAACGCATGGGCGACGACGAGGATGTGATCGCGCTGTATCGGCTGCTCGGCGAAAAACTCAAGGCCGAATTTCCCGGCTGGCGCGCCAGCGTCATCGCCGCGGACGAAACGCATGGCCACGCGCTCGGTCTTCGTGCCGACAAGCGTTACAAGTTGTACAACGGCGCGATCGAATGCACATTGCTGAATTTTGATATTGCCGCCGCGGACGCGCCAAAACCGGAACCCAAGCCATTGTCGCCCGGCGCGCAGATGGTGAAGAACCGGATCGAGAAGAATTTCCGTCACCTGCGCAAGCAGGCGCAGCGCGAAGGCGTCGAATGCTGGCGCGTTTACGACGCGGATCTGCCCGAATACGCCGCCGCCATCGACATATATCGCTCGATTGAAGCCGGCGAGCATCTGCATATCCAGGAATACGCTGCGCCGGCGAGCGTGGACGAGAATCTCGCGCGCACGCGCTGGCGCGAACTCGTGCGCGCGGCGGCCGAGGCGCTGGACATTCCGCGTGAACGCATCGCGCTCAAGCAGCGCCGGCGCGGCAAGGGCGGAGAAAAGTACGGCCGCCTCGACGAACGCGGGGAATTCATCGAGGTGAGCGAGGGCGGATTGAAATTCCTCGTCAACCTTCGCGATTACCTCGACACCGGGCTGTTCCTCGACCACCGCCCCCTGCGCGCGCGCGTGCGCGAGTTGACCAGGGGCAAGCGCTTTCTGAACCTGTTCTGCTACACCGGCAGTGTCAGCGTGTACGCTGCCGCGGGCGACGCGTCCGAGACCACCAGCGTGGATCTGTCGCAGACGTATCTGGATTGGGCCGCGCGCAACCTCGCGCTCAACGGCTTCGATTCACCGGCGCACAAGCTCGTGCGCGAGGACGCGGTCGATTTCCTGCGATCGCGTTCGGCAATGTACGACCTGATCTTCGTCGATCCGCCGACGTTTTCCAATTCCAAACGTGCCGAAGATTTCGACGTGCAGCGCGATCACGTGCGTCTACTGCACCTTTGCGCTGAGCGCCTGTTGCCGGGCGGGCTGATCCTGTTTTCGAATAATTTCCGCCGTTTCAAGCTGGACCAGGCCGCGCTGGCAGGATTTGCGATCCGCGAGATCAGCGCGCAAACCATTCCCTTCGATTTCGCGCGCAGTCCGCGCATTCATCGCGCCTGGGAGCTGAAAAAGACCTGATCCGTTCAGCTTGGCCGGATCGAACCTGAACGGGCCGCGTCAACGCCGGCGGATTTCACATTCGATTCAGCCCGGCGGATCGACGATGCGCCTGCGACGTTCGGTTCGCGCGATGGTGATTCGGGAGGCAGTCATGGCGATCCGCAAACAGGTCTTTCGTACGCTGGTTCCGGGCCTGCTCCTGGCAGCCGGCCTCGCGCTGGCGCCGTCCGCCTTCGCGCACGGGCGTTTCTCCATCGGCATCGACCTGCCGGGCGTGAGCGTGGGCTACTGGGGCGGCCATCATGGTCGCGGTTATGTCGATGTGGGCGTGGGCGGCTATTACGGCGGTTACTATGGTGGCGGCTATTACGCCCCGGCCTACTACGACAGCTACTACTACGCGCCGGCGCCGGTCTACTACGGTGCGTATTACGGTGCGCCGGTGTACCGCGGCCATTACCGCAGCCGCTACCACGATCGTGACGGCGATCCGCGTTATTACCGCGATGACGGTCGTGGCTACGACAACGACCGCGGCTATCATCGTGCCGGATACAATCGCGGCTATTCCTGTGCTTCGGCGGATCCGCGTTACTGCCGCTGATTGCCGCGACGGCGCAAGCGATTGCAAGGCCCGCAGCGTTCCGCGCTGCGGGCTTTTCATGCATTTAACCATCGCACAATCGCCGACCTGCTAGCATTACGGGGCTATGCAGGGGACCCTTCCATGACTTCGCCGACCAGGCCCGACGAGCGCACGGCTGCTCCCGAGGCGTGGACGTTCTTTCGCCAATGGCTGAAGAATCCGCTCGGTATCGCCGCGCTGTCGCCGTCCGGCCGGCAGTTGACCCGGCAGATGATTTCCGAGTTGCCGCACGGGACGCGCCGCGTGGTCGAACTCGGCGGCGGCACCGGCGTGTTCACTCGCGCCATGCTCGCGCACGGCATCGCGCAGCGCGACCTGCTCGTGCTCGAACTCAACGAGGCGTTGTACCAGCACCTGCGCGCGCGTTTTCCCGACGTGCGCGTGGAATGCGGCGATGCGCGTGAACTCCCGGCGATCGCGCAACGCGCCGGTTATCTCGAGGACGGACCCGCCGACGCGATCATCAGCGGATTGGGTTTGTTGTCGATGTCGCGGCGCACCCAGGCCGAAATCCTCGCTGCGGCATTTTCCGTGCTCAAGCCCGACGGACGCCTGGTCCAGTTCACCTACGGGCCGAAATCCCCGGTGCCACGCGATCTGCTCGACGAACTGGATCTGTCCGTGCGCCGCGGCGGTTTCGCCTGGTGGAACGTGCCGCCGGCGTCGGTGTATGTCTACACCCGCAACCGCTCGCGCGCGGTACGGGCGGTGCGTGTTGAGAGTGGGCGCTGACGGTTGAGTATTGGTCGCGCTGCCCGTATCATGCGCGCCCTTCGGTTTTGCGCCTGCGTCCAGTGTGGAGAGGTGGCAGAGTGGTCGAATGCGCCGGATTCGAAATCCGGTTTACGGTTTTGCCGTAACGTGGGTTCGAATCCCACCCTCTCCGCCACACTGACAACGCGCGCCGTCCTTTGCGTGGCCTGACCATGAGCCTTATTTCCACCCCCGTTTCCTTCGGCGAACTGATCGACAAGATCACCATTCTCGAGATCAAGTCCGAGCAGATCGGTGACGCGGCCAAGCTCGCCAACGTGCGCACGGAATTGGAAATGCTCAATGCAACCTGGGCGCAGAATCCGGCTTCGCGCACCGATATTTCCACCGAGCGCGCCGAACTCAAGCGCATCAACCAGGAACTGTGGGACATCGAGGACGAAATCCGCCTGCAGGAAAAGGCGCAGGCCTTCGATGCGCGTTTCATCGAACTGGCGCGCGCGGTGTACTTCACCAACGACAAGCGCGCGGCAGTCAAGCGCGAGATCAATCTGAAGCTCGGTTCAAAACTGGTCGAAGAAAAATCGTATCAAGACTACGGCGCCGCATCGGCCTGACGCGCAAACGCCTCGAAGCGCTCGATCACGGCAGCGGTTTCGATCAACTCCATCACGCCCGGATACTCCAGTTTCGTGCCCCACCGCAATTCGCTGGCCGGTTTGCCGCGGAATTTGCACGCCGCGTCGTCGTAGCGATCCACGCACCAGCGCCGGTCGGAGTAAGGCCCGGAACGTTGCGGATTGCTCGCCGCGTGCAGGCCGAGTACCTTGGTGCCAGCCGCGTTGGCCATGTGCATGGGGCCGGAATCCGGCGTCAGCACAAGACGTGCACGCCGGCACAGGGCGAGAAATTGCTTGAGCGTATCCTTGCCGATCAGGTCGATGGGTTCGGCCGTGCATTTCTCCACGATGGCGTTGCCGAACTCGCGCTCGAATGCTCCCGGCCCGCCGCACAGTGCCACGCGCCAGCCGCGCGCAGCAGCGTGATCCATCACGGCGGCGTAGCGTTCCGGCAGCCAATTGCGCAGGCGGTGGCTGGAACACGGACTCACCAGCAGGGTCGGCGTCGCACCGGGAAGATGGCGTTCAGCGAATTCGTGCGCGGAATCCGGAATCGGGATATTCCATTCGACGGTGGTTTGTTTCAGGCCGAGCGGCTGCAGAAATCCTGCCATCGCGTCCAGGACGTGCTGACCTTGCTGTTCGGCGATGCGTGTGTTCACGAACAAGCCATGCAGATCCTTCGAACGCACGCGATCGTAGCCGATGCGCAGGTCCGCGAGCACCAGCGCACTGACCAGGTTCGCGCGCAAGGCCACCTGCAGATGCAGCAGCACATCGAAGCGGCGACCGGCCAGTTGCCGGCGCAGTGCGGCAAATCCGCGCCAGCCGGTGGCCTTGTCGAAAACCAGGAATTCCACGCCCGCCATGTCGCCGACCAGTTCGTGCTCGAGTTTGCCGACGATCCAGGTCAGGCGCGTCCGCGGCCAATGCGATTGCAACGTGCGCAGCAGCGGCACGACGTGAGTGACGTCGCCCAGTGCCGAGGTGCGCAGCAGGCACAGCGACTGCGGCGGACTGGCGGCGGAAAATGCGGCGTGCGGCATGCGGGCTGCTAGACTGGCGGGGATGATGCAGGCGCAAATCCAATCCACGCCCGATGGCGCGATTGTGTTCGACCCCGATGCCGTAGCACAAGCGCATTTCGATCCGGATTGGTTCGACCCGGAGCACTGGCGCACACGCGTGCCGGTACAGGCGGCTGCCGGCGGTCGCGGCGCGGCG
>JAGWXP010000214.1 GCA_018969845.1 Lysobacteraceae bacterium
AAGTACGTTTGTGGAGGTGGGCGTTGGTGCAAAATCCCGCGTCGATGCTTGCAAAGGACCATCTGCTTTCGACCTATATCGAGCAGGGCGACCTCGCAGACGCGCGCCCGTTGGCGGACGCATTGAGGAGCGATGGCAGCGGTTGCGCACGCTGTATGCTGAACGTGGCCTTCCTGGCACTCGCACAGCGGGATGCCAAACAGGCTTCGGTTGCCTTGGCCGAGGCAAGGCGAGCCATGCAACTGGCAGCACCTCAGCATGCGCTCGTCATGGGATATACGCTGGCCTCGGGCAACCTGGACGAACTCCGGCAGCGCCCGGCCGCCGCCGAAAAAGCTTATCGAGCCGCGATCACCCTGGATCCGCTGAGCCCCGAAGCCTACATGAACCTGGCGTTGTTGCAGGCACGACAAGGTGAATTGGACCAGGCCCGCAAAACCGAACAGGTCGCCGTGTCCCTCTCGGCTCCGGACATGCGTGAATTGCGCCGCAAGGAATTCGATCGTGCCATTCCGGCATCCGGGGCGGACAAGGCGCCTGCGCACATCCCGCGCTGAACGTGCGGCGCCAAACGATTCCGAGATCGAACGCCTTTTGACTATACTCACACTCATGAGCAACCCCACCGCCCTGGTCATCGACGACGAGCGCGACATCCGCGAACTGCTCACGATCACGCTCGGGCGCATGGGCCTGCGCGTGGAAACCGCGAGCAACGTGAGCGAGGCGAGGCAGCGCCTTGCCGAAGCACGCTATGCGCTGTGTTTCACCGACATGCGCCTGCCGGACGGCTCCGGACAGGAAATCATCGAGCTGATCGCGGCCGAATACGCTGAAACGCCGGTAGCGATGATCACCGCCTACGGCAATGTCGACGCCGCGGTGAACGCACTCAAGGCCGGCGCCTTCGATTTCGTCTCCAAGCCGGTGGACATCGCCATGCTGCGGCGGCTGGTGCAGACCGCGCTCAAACTCGCCGAGGAAAAAAAATCCGAACCGCCGAGCGCCGGCGCGGCAAAGATGCTCGGCGACTCGCCGGCGATCCAGGAACTGCGGGTTACGATTGCCAAGCTCGCGCGCAGCCAGGCGCCGGTCTACATCAGCGGTGAATCGGGTGTGGGCAAGGAACTGGTCGCGCGCCTGATCCACGAACAGGGTCCGCGCGCTTCGGGTCCGTTCGTGCCGGTCAACTGCGGCGCGATTCCGTCGGAATTGATGGAATCGGAATTCTTCGGCCACAAGAAAGGTTCGTTCACCGGCGCGCAGGCGGACAAGGACGGTCTGTTCCAGGCGGCCAACGGCGGCACCCTGTTCCTGGACGAAGTGGCCGAACTGCCGGTCCACATGCAGGTGAAGCTCTTGCGCGTCATCCAGGAAAAAGCCGTGCGTCCGATCGGCGGACGCGCCGAAGTGCCGGTGGACGTGCGCATCCTCTCGGCCACGCACAAGAACCTGGCCAGGCTCGTCGAAAGCGCGCATTTCCGCCAGGATTTGTACTACCGCATCAACGTGATCGAACTGCGCGTGCCGCCGTTGCGCGAACGCCGCGACGACATTCCCAAGCTCGCCGGCCGCGTGCTCGAACGCCTCGCCGCCGAGGGCGGTCAACCGCCCGCCAAGCTCACGCCCGATGCGCTGGCCGCCCTGCTTGCCTATGGATTTCCGGGCAATGTACGCGAGCTCGAGAACGTGCTCGAACGTGCCGTGGCGTTGTGCGAAGCCAATACGATCAAACCCGACGACCTGCGTCTGGTACCCGCCTCCGCGCAGAAAGCGGCGGCGGTGGCCCCGGAAGACAGCGACGACGCCATCGGCGACGGCCCCGATGGCGACGGTGGCCTGGAGGGCTACATCAGCAACCTGGAGCGCGAAGCCATCGAAAAAGCGTTGCTGGAAACCCGCTACAACAAGACTGCGGCGGCCAAGAAGCTCGGCATTACCTTCCGCGCGCTGCGTTATAAGCTGAAAAAGCTGGGCATCGATTGACCGAGAATAAATCACTGGCGCGTTTTTTGCATAAATCTCGTATCACGCGCTGGGGAACGCCATGCATCAGCTCAAGCCGCCCGCCGGATTCACCTTGATCGAGTTGATGATCGTAGTGGCGATCATCGCGATTCTGGCGGCCATCGCTTTGCCGGCTTACCAGGACTACACCATCCGCGCGCAGGTTTCCGAAGGCGCGATCCTGGCGGATGCAGCCAAAGACGGCGTCTGGGGTTTTGTCGCCAGCAACGGTCGGATGCCCAGCGACAACGCCTCGGCCGGAATCCCGCAGCCGGCGTCGATCACAG
>JAGWXP010000072.1 GCA_018969845.1 Lysobacteraceae bacterium
CTGCGGCCGAAGTTGCTGCGTCGGACGACGACGAAACCGCGCGCTGGCTGCGTGAATTCGAGCAGACGCAAGCCGCCGAAACGCCGGCACCGGCGGCAGAAATTTCTGCGCGGCACGGGCCGGCGGACGCGGTCGAAATCCAGGAAACCGAATTGCTGGCGTTCGAGGATTTGCCGGCGCAGGCCGAGGAACTCGTGCGGCACGCCGAACCGGTCGAGATCGCCGAACCCGAAGTCGAAGAACCGGTTGGCGCTGTGATCGTACAGGGCACGCACGCCGAACCGGCGCCACTGGCCGAAACGGCGTTGCAACTGCCGCCGCTGGCGGACGATCCGCAACCCGACGGCAAGCTGGAACTGCCCGATCTGGACGCTGATCTGCTGGAGATATTCGTGCAGGAGGGCGCGGATATTCTCGATCACTCCGATGGCCTGATGGCGCGCTTGCGCGAAGCGCCGCAGGACCGCGAACTCATCACCGGATTGCAGCGCGACCTGCATACGCTCAAGGGCGGCGCGCGCATGGCGGGCCTGGCGCCGATCGGCGATCTGTCGCATGCGATGGAATCGCTGTTCGAGGCGATCAGCGACAACCGCCGCGTGGTCGACCGCCTTATCGTCGAATCGCTCGAGCGCGGTTTCGACCGGCTGCATGGTCTCATGCAGCGCGTGGCGCGGCACCAGGCCGTCGCCATGCCCGAGCACGCGATCGCGCGTTTCGAAGGCCTGGTGTCGGGCGAACTGCCGGCCGCCGCCATCGCCCCCGCCGTGCCGGTGCACACGTCTACTGCGCCCGCGCCCGTTGCCGAACACGGCCCGGCCGCGCCGACGCCCGCGAAGCCCGCCGCGCCGCGTCCGGCGCCGCGCGCGCTGCCCGCGCTCGAAGAAGAAGTCCAGCCGCACGCGCCGCAGGAAATGATCCGCGTGCGTTCGGATCTGCTCGACTCGCTGGTCAACTACGCGGGCGAGGTGTCGATCTACCGTTCGCGTCTGGAGCAGCAGATTTCGACCTTCCGCTTCAACCTGGTCGAGTTCGAGCAGACGGTCAGCCGCCTGCGCGAGCAATTGCGTAAGCTGGAACTGGAAACCGAAGCGCAGATCCTGTCGCGCTACCAGCGCGAGGCCGAATCCTCCGAATCCTCGTTCGATCCGCTGGAACTTGACCGCTTCAGCCAGTTGCAGCAGCTTTCGCGCGCGTTGGCCGAATCGGTATCGGACCTGGTATCGATTCAGGGGTTGCTCGACGATCTGACGCGCCAGTCCGAAACGCTGTTGTTGCAGCAGTCGCGCGTGTCGTCCGACTTGCAGGAAGGCCTCATGCGCACGCGCATGGTGCCGTTCGATTCGCTGGTGCCCTCCTTGCGCCGTACCGTGCGCCAGGCCGCGCAGGAAACCGGCAAGCGCGCGCAATTGAAAGTGGAAGGCGCACAGGGCGAAATGGACCGCAACCTGCTCGAGCGCATGAAGGCACCGTTCGAGCACATGCTGCGCAATGCACTCGCGCATGGCATCGAATCGCCAGATGAACGCGTCGCCGCCGGCAAGCCCGGCGAAGGGACGGTGACGATCCACGTCAGCCGCGAGGCGACCGAAGTCGTGCTGCGCGTGGCCGACGACGGCCGCGGCATGGATCGCGATGCGATCCGGCGCAAGGCGATTGAGCGCGGCCTGCTCAAGCCCGATGTGCAGTTGTCCGACCGCGACTTGTACGGATTCATTCTGGAAACCGGCTTTTCCACCGCCGAACAGGTGACCCAGCTCGCCGGTCGCGGCGTCGGCATGGACGTGGTGCACAACGAGATCAAGCAGCTCGGCGGTTCGCTCGCCATCGATTCGGCGCGTGGCATGGGCAGCACGTTCATCATCCGCCTGCCGTTCACGCTGGCGGTGACGCAGGCGATTCTGGTGCGTCTGGGCGAAGCGACGTACGCGGTGCCGATGTCGTCGGTGCAGGGCGTGGTGCGCATCGCGCACGACGATCTGGAACGGCGTCTGAGCCAGCCGAATCCCGCCTACAATTATGCCGGCGAGGAATTCCTGATCTACGAACTGTCGCAGCTGCTCAATGTGCCGGCGTCGCGCATGGCGGATGAAACCCAGTTGCCGCTGCTCATGACCCGCACCGGTGACCAGCGCGCCGCGGTGCGCATCGACAGCGTCATCGGTTCGCGCGAAATCGTGGTCAAGTCGGTCGGCCCGCAGATCAGCTCGATCCCCGGCATTTTCGGCGCCACGATCATGGGCGACGGTTCGGTCGTGATGATTCTCGACCTTGCGCCGCTGGTGCGCCGCAGCGCGGCGTTGCGCGAGCGCGCGGAAGCCGGCCTGGTTGCGATGCCGGCGGCGCCTGTCGCGCCAGTCGAACCTGCCGTCGAACGGCGTGCGCATCCGCTGATCATGGTGGTCGACGATTCGATCACCATGCGCAAGGTCACCACGCGTGTGCTCGAGCGCAACGACATGGACGTGGTTACCGCGAAGGACGGCCTGGATGCGGTCGAGAAACTGCAGGACAAGGTTCCGGACGTGGTCCTGCTCGACGTGGAGATGCCGCGCATGGACGGCTACGAGCTGGCGACGTACATGAAGAATGATCCGCGCCTGAAGCAGGTGCCGATCATCATGATCACCTCGCGTACCGGCGAGAAGCACCGCCAGCGCGCGCTTGAAATCGGTGTGGAGCGCTACCTCGGCAAGCCCTACCAGGAAGCCGATCTGCTGCGCAACGTGCAGGAGAGCCTGAGCGCCAGGAATCCGGGATTGCACCGTGCCTGAGTCCAACGCCATCGCGGTTGCACTGCTGTACCAGGCCGGACAGCTCGGCAGCCATCTCAAAAACGCGCTCGGCGAACTCGGCGCCGCCGTGGTCTACGAGGCGCCGCCGGCGAGCGTCGACCGCGACGCGCTGGAAAATTCCGGCGCGCGCGTGGTCATCGTCAATCTCGATGCCGACAGCGACACCTACATCGACGCGTTGTACGATGTGCTTGATGCCGGCGATTACGAGGTCGTGTTCAACGACGCGCAGGTGTCGTCGAATCTGCAGGGCTGGGATCAGGCGCGCTGGGTGCGCCATCTTGGCTCCAAGATCCTGCGTAAGCCGGAGAACGTCGAGCCGCCGCGCCCGCCCGGCGCGCAAGCGGTGCCGACGCCGGTGCAGAAATCCGCATCCGTCGTGCCGGTGGCGGAAAAACCCGGACCCGCGCCTTCCGTGCCGGCTCCGGTGGCTCCGCCGCCTCCCGCGTCCGTCGAAGTGCCGGCTTCGGAACGGACGACGGTCAAGATGCCGCTGCCGACGGAACTGCTGGCCGAACCCGCGCCGGAGAAATCCGCGCCGGGCGAATCCGCCACTGCCATCGACGCTTCCGAACTGGCCGAATTCGCCAAGCTGCTCGATATGCCCGCCCCCGAAGCCGTGGCGCCGGCGGCGACCGCGCCGGCAGCTTCGCCCATTCCAGAACTCGGCGACTTCGCCGCCGAACTCGATGCGCTGTTCGCCGCCGCCGATACCCAACCGGCTGCGCCGCCGACGGCCGACAAATCCGCCGCGGCGGACGATCTGGACATCGCCTTGCCGGCGGATTTCGATCTGGCCTTCGACGAAGCCGCACCAGCCCAATCCGTCGAATTGGATGCTCTCGACATACCCGACGACGCGACCGCCGCTTCTGCGCCGTCGAAAACGCAAGCCGTCGATGAGCTGCACGACGAGTTCCCGGCAATCTTCGACCAACTTGACGTTGCCGCCGTGCCCGAAGCGAAGAATGCGGAATTCAAGCCCGCCGAGCGCCCGGCCGCGCAACCGCAATCCGAGCCGCTGCTACCCTTGGAATGGTCGTTCGAAGGCGACGACACCAAGCCGGTGACCGGCAAAGCCAGCTTCGGCATCGAGAAAATGTCGGCCGAGGAATTCCTGGCGCCGCCGGTCGACGCGCCGGCGAAATCCGCTGCGCCGCCGGCGCCGGAGCCGACCTTCACGCTCGAGCTCATGCCGATAGAAGAGGCCGTTGCGCCGACACAGCACAATCCCGATTACGTGCACGAGCAGCGCCTGGAGTCGGGTCCGGCGAAGCCGCTCAAGGTCGGCACCGGTGCGGGCGTCGCGCGCGTGGTGGTGCTGGGCGCTTCGATCGGCGGTCCTGAAGCGGTGCGCGATTTCCTCGGCGCGTTGCCCGCCGGCTTCCCGGTTTTGTTTGTCCTGGCCCAGCACATGGGCGAGGAATTCCTCGAACTGATGTCGGCGCAATTGCGCAAGTCGATCGCGCTGACGGTGCGCAATCCCAGCCACGGCGAACGCGCGGCGCACGGCGATGTGCTGATCGTGCCGACCACGCATCGTCTGCAGGTCGATGCGGAAGGCGTGGTCACGCTCGCGCATCTGCCCGAGAAAATGCCGTACTCGCCGTCCATCGACCAGGTGCTGCGCGACGCTGCTGACGCGTTCGGCGACAAGGCCGGCGCGATCATCTTCTCCGGCATGGCGCACGACGCAATCGAGGGCAGTCAGTACCTCAAGTCCAAGGGTGGCTGGATCTGGGCGCAGGATCCCGACACCTGCGTGATCAGCTCGATGGTCGACGGCGCGCGCGAAGCGGGTGTGGTCGAATTTCTCGGCGCACCCAAACAGTTGGCGGAAAAAATGATCGCCGAGTACGGCAAGGCTTAAGGAGCATACGATGGCCGATCCAACCAGCCGCGAAATCCGCGGACTCATGATCCCGGTGACTGGCGGGCGCGTGCTGCTGCCCAACGCCACCGTGGCCGAGGTCATCACCTATTCCGTACCCGAAAAAATTGCCGACGCGCCGGATTGGCTATTGGGGCGTCTATCCTGGCGTGGCTGGCGCCTGCCGCTGTTTTCATTTTCCATGCTTTCCGGCGCAGCGTCGAAAGAGGGCTACTCCAACGCCAAGGTGGCCGTGCTCAAGGCGCTCGGCGGCAACGCCAAGATGCCATTCCTGGCCATGCTCGCGCAGGGCTTTCCGCGCCTGACCACGATCACGCCGGATCTGCTCATCCCGACCGGGGACGAGTCTGCGCACCCGCCCGGCGTGCACGCGCAGGTGCTGGTGCGCGACGATCAGGCGGTGATACCGAACCTCGGCCAGATCGAGGCGCTGGTCGCGCAGGCGATGGTGGCGTAAGTCGCCCTATCCAACTGCTGAATTCGGCAAACGCACTATCTGGAAATCAAAGATCCCCGAATCGGGATTGCAACGCCGCCAGCGCGGCGAGTCCTGCCGTTTCGGTGCGCAGGATGCGCGGGCCCAGTCGCAGGCCGTGAAAGCCGGCCTGTTTCAGCAACGCCATATCGTTTTCGGAAAAGCCGCCTTCGGGACCGACAGCGAGGGTGGCGCCATTTTCCATTTGTGGAAAATGACGCAACGCGACGTCGCCTTCGGGCAGTAGTGCCAGACGCAATGCAGCGGTGTCGGTGAGTGCGGCGAGCCAGCGGTCCATGCGTTGCGGCGCTTCCAGCGCGGGCAGGCGGGCGCGGCCGGACTGTTCGCAGGCGCCGGCGATGACTTGGGCCCAGTGCGCCATGCGCCGCCCGGCGCGTTCCTCGTCGAGCTTGACCTCGGTACGCTCGGTGACGATCGGCACGATGCGCGCGACGCCCAGTTCCGTGGCCTTTTGCAGGATCCAGTCCATCTTCTCGCCGCGCGCGATGCCCTGCACCAGGGTGAGTTGGAGCGGCGATTCGCGGGCTGCTTCGCGCACGCCGACAACTTCGGCGGTGACGGCATGTTTGGCGAGCGAGGCAAGCGTCGCATCGAATTCGCGGCCATCGCCATTGAACAGAATCAGCGGCGCGCCGTGCTCCAGGCGCAACACGCGCGCGACATGCTCGCCGGCCTGATCCGGCAGGCGCACTTCGCGTCCGTGGCGCAAGTCCTGATCGATGTAAATCCGCGGAATTCGCATTTCAGGCGACTGCCTTTTCGATGCCTTCGATCGTCACGTCGACCATCAGATCGATTTCCTCGGGCCTGACGACATACGGCGGCATGAAGTAGATCACGTCGCCGAGCGGACGCAGCAGCACGCCGCGTTCCAGGCCATGCCGGTAGACGCGCAGGCCGCGCCGTTCGGCGGCGGGGAATGGCGCGTGTGCCGCCTTGTCGCGCACCAGTTCCACCGCCGCGATCATCCCGGTCTGGCGCACCTCGGCAACGTGTGGATGATCTGCCAGCGGCGAGAGGCGTTGCCCCATGCACGCGGCGAGTTCGCGATTGCGTTCCAGTACGGGTTCGTCGCGGAAAATCGCCAACGTCGCCAGCGCGGCGCGGCAGGCGAGCGGATTGCCGGTGTAGCTGTGCGAATGCAGGAACGCCTTGCCAGTTGCATACGCGGCATAGAATGCATCGTAAACCGGTTGCGTCGTCAGTACCGCCGACAGCGGCATGAAGCCGCCGGTAAGTCCCTTGGACAGACACATAAAATCCGGTGCCATGCCGGCTTGTTCGCAAGCGAACAACGTGCCGGTGCGGCCGAAGCCGACCGCGATTTCGTCGGCGATCAGGTGCACGCCGAACCCGTCGCAAAGTTTGCGCAAGCCGGTCAGATACGCAGCGTCGTACATGCGCATGCCGCCGGCACATTGCACCAGCGGTTCGACGATCACGGCGCAGACCTCATGTGCGTGCCGCTCCAGCGCCGTTCGCATGTCATCGAGCCTGCGCAGCGAATGCTCGCGCCAGGATTCGCCCGGCGCGCGCTCGAAGCAATCCGGCGAAGCAACGAAAATCGGTTCGTGCAGCAGCGGCGCATAGGTCGCGCGATACAGCGGCACGTCGGTCACCGACAGCGCGCCGAGCGTTTCGCCGTGATAGCTGCCGGTCAGCGCGACGAAGCGCGTCTTGCCCGTTTTGCCCACGTTGCGCCAGTAGTGAAAGCTCATCTTCAGCGCCACTTCCACTGCGCTGGAGCCATTGTCGGCGAAAAACACGCGCGCGAGAGTAGGGTCTTTCTCGCCCCGCTGCGGGGGCTGAGCGCGTGGCGCGATGCGCAGCAGTTGCTCGGCGAGCTCAATCGCGGGCACGTGGGTGAATCCGGCAAAGATGACGTGTTCGAGCGTGTCGAGCTGATCCTTCACCGCCGCGGCGATGCGCGGATTGGCGTGGCCAAAGATATTCGTCCACCACGAACTGACCGCATCGAGGTAGCGCCTGCCGTTCGCGTCGACCAGCCAGGCGCCGTCGCCGCGCACGATCGGCGTCATCGGCAGCGCATCGGATCCGGCGTGGTCGCGCATCTGCGTGCATGGATGCCAGATCGCGGCGAGGTCGCGCTCGCGCAGGCTGGCGTTGCGGTCGGACGGGGGCGGCGCGGTCATTTTGCTATGATCGTCGCGGATCATCCGCAACACAAGGCGAAGACGATGCGCAGCAAGACGTTTCATGCCAGCGGCTTTACGTTGAGCGCAAATCCACGCATCGCGCGTGGATTCACCCTCATCGAGATTCTCGTCGTCGTCGTGATCCTCGGCATCCTTGCTGCGATCGTGGTGCCGCGCGTGATGGAACATCCCGGCGAAGCGCGCCAAGTGCGCGCCAAGCAGGACATTCAGGCCATCGTCACCGCGCTCGACACCTACAAGCTCGACAACTTTACCTACCCGAGCACCGAGCAGGGTCTGGATGCGCTCGTGCACAAGCCTAGCGGCACGCCGGAAGCGCCGAACTGGCACCAGTACCTGGACAAGTTGCCCAAGGATCCGTGGGGACGTACCTATATGTACCTGCATCCCGGCATGCACGGCGATATCGATGTATTCACCTACGGCGCGGATGGCAAGCCGGGCGGGGATGGCGAGAATGCGGATGTGGGAAACTGGGAGTAGGCGGTTGCGCGCGTTCCTCACTACGTTCGGGCTGTTGCTAGGCTCGCGCATCCGGCGCTCGCCAAGCAACCCGGCCGCTCGCTCCGGCTCGCGGCGTTCGCCCGAGCGCGCGATGCGCTTCAACGCATCGCGCAAGCGCTCGGGCTTCACCCTGATCGAGTTGCTCGTCGTTGTGGTGATCCTCGCCGTACTCGCCGGCGCACTGACGCTGGCGATGGGCGGTCTCGGCGGCGAGCGTCGGCTCGAACAGCAGGCGCGGCGCACCCAGGCACTGCTCGGCTACGCCTGCGGGCAGGCCGAACTCGTCGGTCGCGACATCGGTGTGAGCATCGACCGCCGCGGTTATCGTTTCAGCCGCCGCAACGGCTCGGCCTGGCTGCCACTGGAAAAAGACGAACTGCGACCGCGCGAATGGCTGACCGGTACGCAGGCCGCACTGAGCAGCGATGGCCACGCCATCGTCATCGGCGATGATTTTCCGGAGAAGCCGCAAGTGGTGTGCTTCTCGTCCGGCGAACTGACACCGTTTCGGCTGGAATTGCGCCTGGCCGATCTCGCGCAGTCCTGGCAGTTGGATGGCGCGCCGGACGCCACCTTGAAACTCGCCGCGGTGGCTGTGCGTGCGCATTAGGCGCCAGCGTGGTTTCACGTTGCTCGAAGTGCTGATCGCATTGCTTGTGCTGGCGCTGGCGCTGCTCGCGCTGTCGCGCACGGCCGCCAATCAGGTCGATACCTTCGGTGCGCTGCGCGAACGCACGCTAGCCGGCTGGCTCGCCGCCGACGTGCTGGCGCAGACGCGCCTCGCGACGCCGTTTCCGGCCATCGGCACGAGCGACGGACGGCGCCGCTACGGCGGTCGCGACTGGCGCTACGACGTGGTCGTGCAGGGCACGCCGGTGACCGCGATCCGGCGCATTGACGTGCATGTCTACGCGCCGGACGATCCGAAATCGCCGATCGCGACGCTCACCGGATTCGGCGGCCAGGACCTTTTGCCGTGAGACGCGGCTTCACGTTGATAGAGTTGCTCGTCGCGCTCGCGGTGTTTTCGATCATGGCCGCGCTGGCGTATGGCGGGCTGAATTCCATTGCGCACACGCGCGGCGAGCTCGCCCGCAAGGAAGCCGATTTCGGCGATCTGATGCGTGCGGTCGGAGCGCTGGACCGCGATCTGAACGGCGCCGTTGCGCGTCCGGTGCGCGGCACGGCGGGGCAGGTGTTGCCGGCATTGATCGGAACTTCGGACCACATCGAGCTTACGCGCCTGGGATTTGCCAATCCACAGGCCGAGCCGCGCTCGAATCTGCAGCGCGTTTTCTACGAACTCGACGGCAGCACGTTCGAACGCGGCCGCTGGGCCGTGCTCGACCGCGCCGCGAACAGTGCGCCGCAGGTCGAGGATCTGAAGGTGCAGGCCGAAGCGTTGCGCTTGCGCTATCTCGACGCCGCTTCCGGCCAGTGGCTGGAAGCGTGGCCACCGCCGCAGTCGAAACCGGAAATACTGCCGCGCGCCGTGCAATGGCGATTGCGCACAAAACAGTACGGCGAAATCGGTGGCACGGTGGAACTTGTGTCCAACTGGCCGGCGCAGGCGGCGGGCATGGTGACCCCCACGTCACCAAATTCCATCGGCACACCGTTGCCGCCCTTGCCGCCGCCGCCGGGCGGATCGCGATGAGGCATTCTCCATTTCCACAATGCGGCAAGAGGCAGCGTGGCGTTGCCCTGCTCGTCGCCCTGCTCGTGGTCGCGCTGGCCACGATCCTGATTGCCGGCCTGCTCGATCGCGGCGAACTCGCCGCGGCGCGCACGCGCAATGCCCTGCGCGAGGAACAGGCACAGGCGTACGCGCGCGGACTGGAGAACTACGCCGCCGAAGTGCTCACGCGTGCGCAAGCGCAGAGCCTGGGCTATGACGCCGCGGACAGCATCTGGGCAATCCCGCTGCCGCCCACGCCGGTGCCCGGCGGCACGATCGCGGCGCAGATGAGCGATCTCAACGGCCGCTTCAATCTCAACAATCTCGATCCCGCATACGACACGCAAGGCGTCTGGCTCGGCAAGTTCGTATTGCTGCTGAACGCGCTCAAGCTCGATCCCGCCATTGCCAATCACATCGTCACCTGGATGGATACGACCACACCGGCGAGCGCGGACGACCAGTTCTATCTCGCCCAGTCGGTGCCTTACCGGCGTGCCTTGCGCCCGTTCGCGCACGTCTCGGAATTGCGCCTCGTTGCCGTCGTGGATGGCGAGACTTACGCCGCGCTTGCGCCTTACGTGACGGCGCTGCCCAAAGGCACGCCGATCAACGTCAATACCGCCAGTGTCCCAGTGCTGATGACCCTGTCATCAAACATGACGCGCGAGATGGCGCAGGCAATCTGGCAGCAGGGCGGCGCGCACTATTCGGATCGGAATCAGGTGCTCAAGGCACAGCCGGCGCTCGTTGCAATCGACCATCCGGAATGCTACGGCGTGCAAAGCAGTTACTTCATGGCACGCGGCCTGATCACGCTCGACGGCCTGCCCTTCGAGTTCGATAGCCTGATCGAAAACCGTGTGAGTGGCGCCAACGGCGGCATACGTGTGCTGCAGCGCAGCCGCGGCGGCGATTGAGGCGCTGCTACAATGCAGCTGTCACAGCGAATGCCGATTCCATGTCCGAGCGCCTGCTGATCCGCCTTCACACCGACGGCCGTCTGGAATGGCTGGCGCTGAATGCGCACCACCGCGTCCTGTCCGGCGCGAACGCGGGCGCACCGCCGAAGCAGGCGCTCGAGCGCGCGCAGCGCGTCGTCGTGCTGGTGCCGTCGGAAGCGGTATTGTTGCTGGAAACCCCGGGCCTGCCCGGCGCGCGCGCGCAGGCGCTCAAGGCCTTGCCCTTTGCGCTGGAGGATCGCCTTGCCGGCCCGGTGGAAGGTCAACATTTCGCCGCATCCGAACGCCTCGGCGGCGAACGCATCGGCGTCGCCGTGGTAGTGCGCGCGACATTGCGCGGTTGGCTCGAACGGCTGGCGCAGGACGGCATCCGCGCCGATGCGATCTACGCCGAATGCCAGACGCTGCCCGATGTCGGCATCGTGCTCGAGGGCGAACGCGCGCTGTGGCGCGATGGTCCCGGTTCAGCCGGAACCTGTCGAATCGCGGATCTGCCGGAATGGATCGCGGTGCTGGATGCGGCGGCGGCAGCGCGGACAAGGCGTTCGGTGTTCGACTTCCGCGATGCGCCGTCGCTGCAACTGGCCAACGTCGATTATCACGCCGGCCAGCGCGATGCGCTCGCCTTCTTCGCGGCGCAGTTGCGGCACGAACCCGCGGTGAACCTGCTGCAGGGCGAATTCGCACCCGCGCACCGGCAGGCGCCGGCGCGCCGGCTGTGGCGCAACGCGGCGGCGCTTTCCGCCGCGGCGCTGCTTTTGCTATTTGTATACTACGGCGCGGATTGCTGGCGTCTGTCGCGCCAGTCCGCGCGGCTCGACGCGCAGGCGCGCGCCGTGCTGCACGAGGCGTTTCCCGGCATGGACAAGGTTGCCGGCGATCCGCGCCAGCTCATGGACAGTGCCATGCGCGGCTTGCAGGGCGGCGCTAGTGATTCCGGCCTGATGCGCCTGCTCGCGCGCATCGCGCCGATCCTGTCCAGCACCACGCGCACCACGCTTGCCGGCCTGGAGTATCACAACGCGACGCTGGAGCTGGCGCTGCACGCGCCGGACGTGCAGACGCTGGATCTGATGCGCGAACGCCTGGCCGGTCTGCCCGGACTCAAGGTGGAGGTCACCGCGGCCAATTCCGGTGCGGACGGCATCGATGGCCGCCTGCGCATCGCCGGAGCCGCGCCATGATCGGCGCCTGGTGGCGGGCGCAATCGGCGCGCGACCGGCGCGTGCTCGCGGTCGGCGGCTGCGTCGTCGCGGTGTTGTTGGGCTGGGCGCTGATCTGGATTCCGCTGGCGCGCACGCGTGCCGATCTGACCGCGCAGGTGGCGCAGCAGCGTGCGGATCTGACCTGGATGCGTCAGGCGCTCGGTCAGGCACGCGCGCTCAATGCGCACGGCGAGCGCGGCAACGTTGCGCGCCAGGGCAAATCCCTGCTCGCGCTCGCCGACGCCACCGCGCGCGGCGCGAATCTCGGTGCTGCGCTCAAGCGCGTGGAACCGACCGGGCCGGCGAGCGTGCGCGTGACCTTCGAGATCGCCGATTTCGACGCGCTCGCCGACTGGATGGACGCGCTCGCCCGCGACTACG
>JAGWXP010000215.1 GCA_018969845.1 Lysobacteraceae bacterium
GTAACTGTACTCGGCCTTTTTGTTGCCCTTGAACTTGGCGTCGATGGCGGCCTTGTCGACGGCGGGAGCCGCGGCAGCAGCCGGCGCCGGATGCGCAACCGGCTTCGCAGCGGCCTTGCTGTCGGCCGCGCCGGCAGAACCGGCGGCGAGCGCGGCGGCGATGGCCGCAGCAGTCAGTGTCTTGCGCAAAAATTTCGTCATGTGTGCTCCTGGATGGTTGGGATTGCCGATCACGCGGCATGCCTGAGAATCGAGCGGGCCGCATATTGTGCGGTCAGCCGCCCCGGAAGGCAAACGGACCAGCTTGGACTGCACCGGACACAGCGGGTTCCCCGGCCGGCACGTTAAAATGCGCTTATGATCCGTCTTGACAACCTCACTCTACGCCGTGGGCCGCAGGTGCTGCTCGAAAACGTCGACGTGGCCCTGCACGCCGGCTGGCGCGTTGGCATCACCGGCCGTAACGGCGCGGGCAAATCCAGCCTGCTCGCGCTCGTCGCCGGCGAATTGGCTGCCGATGCCGGACATTTCGAGCGCCCCGCCAACTGGTCGTTGGCCTGGGTGCGCCAGGAAGTGCCGGCGCTCGCATCCACCGCGCTCGACTATGTGCTCGACGGCGACGCCGAACTGCGCGCGGTGGAACGCGATCTGGCCGCCGCCGATGCCGCGCACGACGGCATGCGTATCGCGCATCTGCACGAGCGCCTGCACACGATCGGCGGCTACGCGGCGCCCGCGCGTGCCGGCGCCCTGCTGCACGGCCTCGGCTTCGCGCCGGGCGACGAAGGCCGGCGCGTGGCGGAATTTTCCGGCGGCTGGCGGATGCGCCTGAATCTGGCGCAGGCGCTGATGTGCCGGTCCGATTTGCTGCTGCTCGACGAGCCGACCAATCATCTCGACCTCGATGCCGTGCTATGGCTGCAGGATTGGTTGTCGAAATATCCGGGTACCTTGCTGCTGATTTCGCACGACCGCGAGTTTCTCGACGCGGTCGTCACGCACGTGCTGGCCATCGCCGAACGCCGCGCGGACTTGTTCGCGGGTGACCTCAGCGGCTATGAGCGCAAGCGCGCCGAGCAGCTGACGCAACAAGCCGCTGCCTTCGAGAAACAACAGCGCGAACGTGCGCATCTGCAACATTTCGTAGACCGCTTCCGCGCGAAAGCGACCAAGGCGCGCCAGGCGCAAAGCCGCATCAAGGCGCTCGAGCGCATGGTCGAGATCGCGCCGGTGCGCGCGGCGTCGACAATCCAGTTCGCTTTCCGCGAGCCAACGCGCCTGCCCGCACCCTTGCTCAAGCTCGATGCCGTAGATGCGGGCTACGGGCAGCGGCGCGTGCTCGAAAGCGTGACGTTGAGTCTGGCTCCCGGCGACCGCATCGCCCTGCTCGGCGCCAACGGCGCGGGCAAATCGACCCTGGTCAAACTGCTCGCCGGCGAACTGAAGCCTCTAGTTGGCGAACGCATCGCCGCCAAGGATCTCGCCATCGGGTATTTCGCTCAGCATCAGCTGGAACAGCTCGATTCGGCTGTCAGCGCAGTGGCACATTTGCTGCGGCTCGATCCGGCGCTGGGCGAGAAGGCTGCGCGAGATTTCCTTGGCGGTTTCGGCTTCGCAGGCGACCGCGCGCTGGAGCCGGTGGCGCCGTTTTCCGGCGGCGAGAAGGCACGGCTGTGCCTGGCGCTCACCGTATTCCAGCGTCCCAACCTTCTGTTGCTGGACGAACCGACCAATCATCTGGACCTGGACATGCGCGAAGCGCTGACCGAAGCGCTGAACGATTTCGCCGGCGCCGTGGTGCTAGTCGCGCATGATCGCGCGCTGATCCGCGCCTGCTGCGAAACGCTGCTGCAGGTCGGCGGCGGCCGTGTCGCTGCTTACGCCGGCGATCTGGACGATTACGCGCGGCAGGTGATGCGCGCCGCCAGCGGCGATTCCACTCCGGCGGCGAACGCTGCATCCGGCGACAAGCGCCGCGATGGGCGCCGCGCTCGCGCCGACGAGCGTGCCCGTCTCGCTCCGTTGCGGCAGGAGATGCAGCGCCTGGAAAAGCGTATGACCAAGGTTGAGGCCGACAAGCGGCAAACAGAGACGGCTTTGGCCGACCCGGCCCTGTACGGCAACGCCCAGTCTGTGCAAGTACAGGAATTGACGCAGCGGGCGGCGGCGCTGGCGGCCGAACTGGCCGAACTTGAAGTGCAATGGCTGTCCATGCATGACGAGCTGGAGCGCGTCACTTAATCCTTGTACAAAAAATTATATCTTGCT
>JAGWXP010000073.1 GCA_018969845.1 Lysobacteraceae bacterium
GATCCGCATGGTGGTCCTTTCGCATCAGATCAGCAGAAAGCCTTCGAGGACTACACGAACGACAGGGTGCTTGATGTTCCCGATGACTTGAACGGATACGTTCGGTCATGACGAACATCCAGCCACCAGCAGCCGGTTTCGTATCCGAGCCGATCGGACTCGACGGGATAACGACGCCGGACGACCAGAAGGCTTGCCCGCTTGTCTTCACCGCCGCGCCTGCGCTGCAAACGCAAATGCAGATTCAATCCGGGTCGATGGTAAACCCGGCACACAGAGGGGATTGAACCAAGGTGCGATTTAACCGTGTGAGTAAGATTGCGAGCAACTGCCCGCACCACCTAGGAGGAAACTGAGCAGGAACAGTTTCTTAGCCGCACCCTTCGATTCCCTCCACCGCACCAGGCAATCAATGCGTCGCATCCAGCGACAACTGCCGCTGATCGCGGCTGTACCAGTGTTCGCGCACGGGTTGGAACACCGCGCACTGTGTCATCGGTCCGCGGTACACGTGCAGGGTGACGGCGATTGCGTCGGCGCTGGGATTGCGGATGGTGTGGTATTCGTGCGGCGGGATCAGGCTGCCGGCCGAGCCGGGGCCGACGTGCATGGTGCCGCGCGGCTCGAAGCGGTAGCGGCCGTCCTCTTCGCCGGTGAGTTCGTAGGGCGTGATTTCGAGTTCGCCGTGCCAGACGCCTTCCACGCACCACATGCCGCAGTGATCGTGGATCGGCGTGCCCTGACCGGGACCCCAGGTCATGGCGATGACGGTGTAGCCGTGCTCGTCGCTGCGGTACAACTCGCGGCGCGCGTAGTGATCGGAGGCGCGCTCGTAGCAGCACGCGGGCAGTTTCACCGCGGGATCGCGGATCAGCCTGCACAGCGCATTGCGCAGGCAGGCGGTGAGTTCGTCGGCGCAGTCGTGACGCACCGCATCGTCGAGCGCATCGACGAGCTGGCGGCTGCCGGGAAATTCGAGTGCGAGCATGCGCGGATTCTACAATGCCGCCAGGAACGCCGCGATAGCCGCGCCAAATCGCGGAATATCCACCAGAAACGCGTCGTGGCCTTGCGGCGAATCCAGCGGCACGAAATCGACCTTGGCACCCGCGGCCGTCAATCCCGCGGCAATCTGCTGCTGCTGCGACAGCGGAAACAGGATGTCGGTGGATACGCCGATCACCAGCGCGCGCTCCACCTCGATGCGCGCAAGCGCAGCGTCCGCATCGCCGTCGCCGTACTCGGCGATATCGAACCAGTCGCTGGCGCGGGAAAGATACAGATAGCAGTTCGGATCGAAGCTGCGCACGAAGCGCCGCGCGTGACCGGCCAGATACGATTCGACCTGGAATTCGACGCCAAACGGATCGTCGCCGGGACGGGTTTCGGCGTCGAGGCGGATGCGCGCGAAGCGGCCCACCCATTCCATCGCCGAACGATACGTGATGACGCCGAGCTTGCGCGCGATCGACATGCCGGTTTCAGGGTAATGAGCGTCGTCGTAATTGCCGTTGTTCCAGTTCGGATCCAGCCGGATGGCTTCGCGCTGCAGCGAGCGGATGGCGATGGCGAACGGCTGCGCCTGCGGCGCGGTGGAGATACTGATGTGCGCGCGCACGCTGCCGGGATGATGCAGCAGCCAGCCGAGCGCGCTCATGCCGCCCATCGAATTGCCGATCAGACAGGCGAGGCGGTCGATGCCAAGTCCGTGCAACAACGCGAACGCGGCATTGCCGACATCCTCGAGCGTCAATTCCGGAAACGTCAATTTGTATACTTTGCCGGTGGCCGGATCGATCGAGGCCGGTCCGGTCGAGCCCTTGCAACTGCCGAGCGAATTGACGCAGACGACGAACCAGCGCCGGGTGTCGATGGGCTTGCCGGGGCCCAGCATCTCTTCCCACCAGCCGGGCGTCGGATCCTGCGCATTGGCCGCCGCGTGCGCGCTCGGCGACAGGCCGGTGAGGATCAGGATGGCGTTATCGCGGCCGGCATCGAGCGTGCCCCAGGTTTCATACGCAAGGCGCGCGCCGGTCAGGGCGCCGCCGCGCTTCATCGCGAACGGCGAGGGCAGGTCGAAGTATTTTGTGGCGTCGGGCATCCGCCGATTTTACGGTACCACTTGATCGATCGTCAGCTTGATCGGATCTTTCGTCGTCACGGCAATTGGTGTGGACAGCACCTGCAAATCGCCGCTCTGCGGCATCGCATTGCCGGACTTGGACACCCGCGCGCCGATGATTACTTGCGGGAATTGCGACAGCTTCATGCTTGGCAGCATGCCCATGCCATCGGTCAGGGTGACCGACACCGGCAGTTTGGCTGCGTCCATGCGCTGGATTGCGAGCGGCATCGGCGGGCCTTGCACGGCCTTGGCGTAGACGAACAGCACGTCGCCGGGTGCGAGTTTGCCGGCGAGCTTCGGATCCATCGACACGTCGACATGCAGTTGCGCGCCGCTTGCCGAAGCCGGTTCCGGCGCAGAAGTCGCTTCGGTCGCAGTGGCGGCATTCGCTTCCTGCGGCTCCTCGGCGGGCAGCGGCTTGCCGTCGCGCTCGGCCTCGGCGCGCGCAATCTGCTGCTGCACGGAAGGCACGATGTCCGAATCCTTCGGCAGCACGCCGATCAGGTGTTTCCATGCGGCGATGGCGCTGTCGTATTGCTTCGCCTGGTACTCGCTGATGCCGAGCAGCCACAGGCCGCGCACGTTATCCGGCGCGGCCTTGAGCGCGGCATCCAGAATCTGTCGCGGCTCGCCTTCGATGCGCCGCGTCGGACTCGCGAGCGCCAACGCCTCGGCATAGGCCACGGCCACATCCGGATCACCCTTGGCCAAGTCATAAGCATGCTTGAGCGCGTCGCGCGCTTCGCCGAAGTGTTGTGTCGCCTCGTAGGCGCGGCCGAGCAGGGTCCAGCCTTCGGCATCGTCGGGATTCTGCTTGAGCTTGGCGGCGAGTGCGGCTATGGCCTGTTCCATGTTGCCGCCGTGATCGGCCGGCGCCTGCACGGAAGTTTCCGCACCGGGTGCGAGCGCCGCGGGCGTGCCGACGATCCGGTACAGCACGATGGCCGTTGCCGGCAGGATCAGAGCGATGGCGACCGCGATGGCATAACCGCGCCGCGGCGGCGGTGGCGCGTCGAGTGTGCCGAGCAGGCGCTCGCCGAGCTCGGCGCGCTTGGCGGTGTATTCGGCATCGCTCAGGATGCCGCTTGCGTGCGAAGCGTCGAGCAGACCGAGCAATCGGCGCGCGTCGTTCGCCGTGCTCGCGCGCGGTCCGCGCAGCAACGGCGTCAACACGAAAGCGAGTGCCGCGGCCAACATCACGGCGGCAAGCAGCATGAAGGTGATCATCACCAGTCTTCCTTGGAATCGGCGGATGGCAGCGGCGCATTCGCGCGCTTGCGCACGATGCGCGTGACAACGAACGCGCCGAGCGCGAGAAACGCGAACGGGCCGAACCACAGCAGCCAGGTGCCGGTCTGCAACGGTGGATCGTAGAGCACGAAATCGTTGTAGCGCGACACCAGATACTGCTTGATCTGATCGTCGGTCTTGCCTTCCTGCATCATCTGGAAGACCTGACGGCGCAGGTCTCTGGCAAGATCGGCCTCCGAATCGGCCAGATCCTGGTTCTGACAAACGAGGCAACGCAATTGCCGTGTGAGATTCTGAAAGCGCACTTCCTCGGCGCGATCCTTGAACGGCAGCGGATCGATCGCGAACGCGACATGCATGCCGACAAACAACACGGCGGTGACAAGCGCAATGCGCTTCATGGCCGCTGCTTGCCCAGTTGCGCAATTGCGGGCTTCAGCTCGCTGGCGATGCTGTCCGGCGTCAGATTGCCGATGTGCTTGTAGCGGATCACGCCGCGCGCGTCGATGAGGTAGGTTTCCGGCGCGCCGTAGACGCCGAAGTCGATGCCGGCCTTGCCGCTCTCGTCGACGACGATGGTGTCGTAGGGATTGCCGAACTGCGCCAGCCAGCGCTTGGCCGCATCGGGATCGTCCTTCCAGTCCATGCCGATCAGGCGCACGCCGAGCGATCGTGCGTAGGCCATCAGCACCGGGTGTTCGTCCTGACAGGTCACGCACCAACTGCCGAACACGTTGAGCAGCCAGGGCTTGCCGAGCAGATCCTTGCGCCCGAGCGTTTTTGTGGAATCGTATAAAAGTGGAAGATTGAAATCCGGCGCCGGCTTGTCGATCAGCGGACTCGGCACCCAGTTCATGTCGTGCGAGCGGTTCCAGTGAATGCCGAACGCGAGCAGGGCGACGATCAGGCAGAAGCCGATCAGCGGCAACAGGCGGCTCATGCGGCAACCTGCGCCGGTATGGCGTCGAGCACGGGCGCTTCGACACCGGCGCGGAACGCGCGGAAGCGACGGTCGGCCGCGGCGGTCAGGCCGCCGAACAACATGAACAGACCGCCGAACCAGATCCAGCGCACGAACGGCTTCACGTAGATGCGCACGGCCCAGGCGTTGTCGCCGAGCGGGTCGCCGAGCGCCACGTAGATGTCGCGGAACACGCCGCCGCTGATCGCTGCGACCGATTGCAACTGCTGGCCGTCGTACTGGCGCTTTTGCGGATACAGCGTGGCGACCAGGTTCGCACCGTCGCGCACTTCGATTGTGCCCTGGTCGGCGAGATAGTTCGGACCTTGCACGCGCGTCACGCCGGTGAAACGGAAATCGAGGCCGCCGGCCTGTTGCACCTCGTTCGGGGTGAAGCGCAGATCGCGTTCGACGCTGGTCGATTCGGTAATCAGCACGCCGGCGAGGAAAACCGCAAGACCAAAGTGGGCGAGGATCATGCCGAGCATTTCCGGTGTGTAGCGGCTTCCCGCCGGCGCCTCGCGCCAGCGTTTGAGCGCGTACAGCACGATGCCGGCGCCGACCCAGAACGTCGCCGCCACGCCGGCGAGTGCGCGCAGCGGCGCGTGCGTGAACAGCAGTTTCGCGGCGATCGCCGCGACGATGGCGAGGATCAATGCGGCACGCAGCGCGCGCCAGGTGGTGCGCCAGTCCGCTGCGGCCCAGCGGAAAAACGGACCCAACGGAATCAGCAGCACGACCGGCAGCATCAGCAGCGGAAAAACAAACCCGAAGTAGGGCGGGCCGACCGAGATGCGGCCAATGCCCAGCGCATCGCCGATGATGGGATACAAGGTGCCGAGCAGCACCATCGCCGCCGCGCAGACGAACATCAGGTTGTTGACCAGCAGCAGGGTCTCGCGCGAGAGCAGGCGGAACGCTTTGCCGCCGGCGACTTTCGGCGCGCGCGCTGCGTGGATCAGCAGCGAGCCGCCGACGACGATGCCGAGAAATATCAGAATGAAAATGCCGCGGCGCGGATCGGACGCGAACGCGTGCACGCTGGTGAGCACGCCCGAGCGCACGAGGAAGGTGCCGAGCAGCGACAGCGAGAACGCGAAGATCGACAGCAGCAGGGTCCAGGCGCGGAAGGAACCGCGTTTTTCCGTCACCGCCTGCGAGTGGATCAGCGCGGTACCGACCAGCCAGGGCATGAACGAGGCGTTCTCGACCGGATCCCAGAACCACCAGCCGCCCCAGCCGAGCACGTAGTACGACCACCATGAGCCAAGCGTGATGCCGAGAGTGAGGAAAGCCCAGGCGACATTGGTCCAGGGACGCGCCCAACGTACCCACGCAACGTCCAGCTCACCGCCCAGCAGCGCGGCGATGGCGAACGCGAAAGCGACCGAAAATCCGACGTAGCCGGTATACAGCATCGGCGGATGCACGATGAGTCCCGGGTCCTGCAGGATGGGATTGAGGTCGTTGCCGTTCGGCAGCGCGGGCAGGTGACGCAGGAAAGGATTCGAGGTGAGGATGGTGAACAGCAGAAAACCGCAACTGATGAAACCGAGCACGCCGAGCACGCGCGCCATCAGCGCTGCGGGCAGGTGCCGGCTGAACGTGGCGACGGCGACCGTCCAGATATTCAGGATCAGGATCCACAACAGCAGCGAACCCTCGTGTGCACCCCACACGGCCGGAAAGCGGTAATACCAGGGCAATGCGAGATTGGAATTCTGCGCGACGTAGGTCACCGAGAAATCCTGGGTGACGAAGGCATAGGTCAGAATTCCGAATGCGAGTGCGACGAACACGGCTTGCCCGGCAACCGCCGGGCGCGCTACGGCGACCAGTGATGCATTGCTGCGCCAGGCGCCGTAAATCGGCAGCGTGCATTGCACGGCCGCAAGCAGCAGGGCGAGAACGAGGGCGAATTGACCGAGTTCGGGAAGCATCTGAACTGTTGTGCGCGCGGGGCGCTATCGGCTTGCGAGGCAAGCCGATAGATTACGCGAGACGGATGAAGATTGCGACGCGTGACATCGCGCCGCGGGATACCGTCAGGCTTTCTTGGCGTAGCCGGCGCACCAGCCGTTGCGGTGCACGGCCTTGCCCGGGAACAGCTGGCAGGGGCCCCACGGCGCAGCGCCGCCCTGGAAGAAGTTGCAGTTGTTGCAGGCCTCGCCGGCCTTCCACGTCGGCGCGGCGGCCTTGTCGACCTTGGTCGCGTCGTCGTTGTAGTGCAACGCCTGCGCGGTCGGATCCGACGCGCTCAGGTGCGGCAGGTCCGCCGCACACGCCCGGCGCGGCAGGGCGCCGACGATCGCGGCGGCGCCGATCGCGCTACCGGCGATGGCGAAGAAGCGGCGGCGGCTGGTGTTCGTGGAATCGGATTCGCGGGACATGCTCAATCTCCTGAGTAGAAACGGTGCTGGGCGCGGCGACGCAGCGCCATTGGGCTGATTATAGGCCGTCGCGAAGGCGACAGGGATGCCTTGGCGCCGCGAAATTCACATTACTTGATCCGGATCAGTTCGTCGCCGCGGCCGCGGCCTTGGCCGCCTTGGCCTTGGCGATCGCCTCGGCGACTTCCTTGGGCATGTAGGTTTCGTCGTGCTTGGCGAGCACTTCGCGCGCGGCGAAATGGCCGTCCTCCATTTGTCCCGTGGCGATGATGCTCTGGCCTTCACGGAACAGATCCGGCAGTACGCCGGTGTATTCGACCGGCATGTCGTGGAAGCGGTCGGTGACCACGAAGTCCACGGTCAGCGATCCCGGCGCGCGCTTGATCGAATGTTCGAGCACCACGCCGCCGAGACGGAAACTCGCGCCTGCCGGCGCCTTGCCGGAGAGTACTTCGGTGGGCGAGAACAGATAGCTCATGTTGCGGCTGAGCGCGAGTACGGTCAGTGCGGTGGCGATGGCGATGGCGGCGAGGATCAGGCTGGTCGCGATCAGGCGGCGCTTGCGGGTGGGGGTCACGGCGATTTCCTCGATGCGGCGCGGCGCAGGCGGCCGGCAAGGTCGCGCAGGATGCGGCGGTGCGCGAATACGGGCGCGACGGCGTCGGCGATCAGCGCGATGGCAAACACGGCGTAGGCGGGCCAGACGTAGGCAGCGTAGCCGTGCATGGCGAAGAAGTCAGCCATGTGCGGCCTCCGTGGCGGGCAGCAGTCCGCGTACCCAGTCCTTGCCGGATTCGAGTTCCAGCAGGGCCACGCGCGCGCGCGCAAACAGGCTTGCGAAAAAGTATACGTGGGTGGCAAAAGCGACCGTGAGCAGCGGCCAGAGCATGTCCGCGGAGATTTTCGAAGGGCCGAGAAAACTGACCGTGCTGCCCTGGTGCAGCGTGTTCCACCAGATCACCGAGTAGTGCACGATCGGCAGGTTGACGATGCCGACCAGCGCCAGAAACGCCGCGGCGCGCGCGGCCTGGCGGCGGTCTTCGATCGCGTGATACAGGCCGATCACGCCGAAATACAGGAACAGCAACACCAGTTCCGAGGTCAGGCGCGCGTCCCAGGTCCACCACGTGCCCCAGGTCGGCTTGCCCCACAGCGATCCGGTCACCAGAGTGACGAAGGTGAACGCGGCGCCGATCGGCGCGCTCGCCATCGCCAGGATTTCGGAAAGCTTGATGCGCCACACCAGCGCGACGAATCCGTTCGCGGCCATGAACAGGTAGGCGAACAGGCTCATCCACGCGCAGGGCACGTGCACGTACATGATGCGGAACGAATCGCCCTGCTGGTAATCGGCCGGCGCCAGCGCCAGACCGCCGTAGAAGCCGATCGCGCCGGTTACCAGCGCGATGGCGTAGAGCCACGGCAGCCAGCGCCCGGCGAAACGGTAGAAATACGGCGGCGAACCAAGTTTGTGAAACCAGAGCAGGAGGGGGTTCATGCGGATTTTTTCGATTACTCGGCTGCACTCTACGCTGCGCGTCGCAATGCTACATTGATTCAGGTCAGCGAAATCCTCAGCGCGGCGGCGGCGGCCAGCGGCGCCAGGATCGCCGCCATGGCGAGCCAGGCCCCAAGCCAGAGCAGCGGCGCCGCATAGGCGAATCCGTCCTGCGCCGCGTTGCAGGCGCCGGCGCCGAAGATCAGGGCGGGCACGATCAGCGGCAGCACCAGCAGGGTCAACAGCATACCAGAGCGCCGCATGCCTACCGTCAATGCGACGCACACTGCACCGATCAGACTCAATAGCGGTGTAGCCAACGCCAATGCGGCGAGCAACACCGGCAGAACCTGCGCCGGCAATTGCAGAAGTTGCGCGAGTAGCGGAGCGACGACGATCAGCGGCAGCGCGGTGGTAGACCAATGCACGAGAATCTTGCAGCCGAGCAATAGTGACAGTGGGTGCGGTGATAACACGAGTTGTTCGAGCGAGCCGTCTTCCAGATCGCTGCGGAACAGCGCATCCAGCGACAGCAGCATCGCCAGCAGCACCGCGACGAAGATGGTGCCGGCGGCGATGCGCGCGAGGACGGTCGTTTCCGGACCGAGTGCGAACGGAAACAGCGCCACGACGATGATCGCGAACAGCAGCGGATTGAGCGCGTCGCCGCGTCGGCGCCAGACCAGCAGCAAGTCGCGGCGCAGCAGCGCAATACAGGCGGCGGAAGCGGTGCCGGGTTTCATGCCGTCGCCCGCAGAGGGATCCGCCGTGGCGTGCCGGACGTGAACGCATACGCGCCATGCGAGGTGATCAGCGCCGCACCGCCGCGCCGCGCATGATGATCGAGCAGGCGATTGACCAGGTCGATGCCGCCGCGATCGAGGTTCGCATACGGCTCGTCGAGCAGCCACAGCGCCGCGGGCACCAGCAGCAGGCGCGCCAGCGCCACTCGCTTGCGCTGACCCGCCGACAGCGTGCGCAGCGGTGCATCCTCAAAGCCTTCGAGGCCGACGCTGGCCAGCGCCAGTTGCGGCGTGATGCCGGACCGGATTCCGCCCATGCCGGTTGCGAAGCGCAGGTTTTCCAGTGCCGACAACTCCAGTTTCAGTCCGAGCAAATGCCCGAGCAGGGCGACCTGGTGCGACAGCTTCGCGAGTGTCAGCGGCGCACCGTGCAGCAGCACGCTGCCGGACTTTGCCTCGAGCAGGCCGGACAGCACCTTGAGCAAAGTCGTCTTGCCCGAACCGTTGTCGCCTTCGATCAGGACGACGTCGCCCGGGTGCAGGGAAAAATCCAGCGGCCCGAAGATTTCCTCTTCGTTGCGCGCGAAGCGCAATGACCGCGCTTGCAGCAGGGGCGCGGATTCGGTTTCGGCGGCGATCGACATAGGCCGCGCATCGTACCTGTATGGCGCGGAGTAAACTAGAACGGGTCAAAAATTCCGTTCGCCCTGAGCGTAGCGCCGAAGGCGCGAAGTCGAAGGGGCATACACGTTTCGACTTCGCTCGCTGCGCGAGCTACGCTCAACGCGAACGGAAAATCAATTTCTGCGTTGCTTTTTGCCGTATTGGAGCTTGTCATGCACGTTCGATTCGCCCTGCTCGCCGCGCTGTTCCCGATCATCGTCGGTGCATCGCCGGCTGCCGAAGTCCGTCATGTCTACATGGTACGACTGCAAGGCCAGGCGCTGGTTACGCATGTGCATGCGCGCGTCGTGGCGCAACATCTCGCGGCGCTCGATGGCGGCGAGAAACCGGCGATGCGCCGCGAACTGCGCTCGCCGCTGGCACGGGATTACTTGCAACAGCTCGATGCCGCACGCACGCGCGTGCTCGACGTCGGCGGCACGGAATTCGGCCGCACTCTGACGCCGCGTGCGGTGTATCGCTACGCGGGCAACGGCATGGCGCTGGCGCTGACGGATGCCGAAGCCGCACAACTGGCGACGTTGCCGGGTGTGCTCGGCGTGCGCCGCGAACGCATCGAGCATCCGCTCACCGACGCGGGTCCCGAATGGATCGGCGCGGACAAATTGTGGAACGGCCAGGTGCCGGGCATCGCCAAGACGAAAGGCGAGGGTGTCGTCATCGGCATCGTCGATACCGGCATCAGCCCGACGCATCCTTCGTTCGCGGCGACCGGACCCGACGGTTACGCCATCCAGAATCCGCGCGGACATTTTTACGGTCTGTGCGCGACCGCGCAGGCCACCTGCAACAACAAGCTGATCGGCATCTACGATTTCACCGACGAGGGCAGCAAGGGCATCGATACGGTCGGCCACGGCACGCACGTTTCCGGTATCGCCGCGGGGGACGACATGAACAATGCGCTGCAGGGCCACACCGTCGCGTTGCAGCGTTTTGTCTCCGGCGTGGCGCCGCACGCGAACATCATCATGTACAAGGCCTGCGTGGCCAAGGATGCGGCCAATCCGAACGGCGGTTGCGCGGAATCGGATCTGCTCGGCGCGCTGGATCAGGCCATTGCCGACGGCGTGGATGTCATCAATTACTCCATCGGCGGTGGCGCGCAGGATGCCTACCAACTGCTCGCGCAGGGCAATACCGACGCGGCGGCGATGTTCAACGCGCGCGCGGCGGGCATCGTCGTCGTCGCCGCGGCCGGCAACGAGGGTCCGGGTCCGGCATCGCTGGACGAACCCGGCAATGCGCCGTGGGTGATCGGCGTGGCCAACGCCACGCACGACCGTCAGTTCGCCAATTCCATCGGCGGTTTTTCCGGTGCCTCGAACGCTCCGGCGACGCTAACCGGCGCCGGCTACACGAAAGGCTACGGACCTGCCGAAATCGTCTATGCGGGCAACTACGGCAACGCTCTGTGCGGCACCGGGCCGAGCGACTATCCACCGACCGGCAAGAGCAATCCGTTCCCGCCCGGAACCTTCCACGGCCAGATCGTGATTTGCGACCGCGGCGTCTACGCGCGCGTGGAAAAAGGCTACAACGTCATGCTTGGCGGCGCGGGCGGCTACATACTCGCCAATGCGCAGAGCGACGGCGAATCGATCGTCAGCGACGATCATTACCTGCCCGCGGTGCATCTGGGCTACAACGAAGGCGTGGCGCTCAAGGCCTGGGTCGCAACGCCCGGCAGCCATCAGGGCACGATCAGCGGCGTCAGCGCGCTGTTGCAGGCAAGCTTGGGCGATATCCTCAATTCCAGCAGCTCGCGCGGGCCGTACGCTTTTTCTGGCGGAATACTGAAGCCGGACATCACCGCGCCGGGCACGAATATCCTTTCCTCGGATTACCAGTCGAACGGACTCGCGTTCATGACCGGCACCTCGATGGCGTCGCCGAATGTTGCCGGCGCGGTGGCGCTGCTCGTTGCCGTGCATCCGAACTGGAGCCCGGCGCAGATCGAATCGGCGCTGCTCGGCACCGCGCTGGCGGGCAGTGTGCGGGAACAGGACGGCGTGACGCCGGCCACGCCGCTGGATGCCGGCGCCGGCCGTGCGCAGCCGGCCACGGCGGCGCAGGCGGGGCTGTATCTGCCGTTGAGTGCAGCGGATTTCCGCGCCCAGGATCCGGCGCAAGGCGGCGATCCGGCCAAGCTCAACCGTCCCGGCATCGAGAGCGAGTCCTGCTTCGGTCAGTGTGCCTTCGTGCGCACGGTCGCCGACATGTCCGGCGGCGGCACCTGG
>JAGWXP010000074.1 GCA_018969845.1 Lysobacteraceae bacterium
GCGGTGGTGATGGGCTCGTGCACGGCCGGCGGCGCCTACGTGCCGGCGATGAGCGACGAGACCATCATCGTCAAGGAACAGGGCACGATCTTCCTCGGCGGCCCGCCCCTGGTCAAGGCGGCTACCGGTGAAGTCGTCGATGCCGAGACGCTGGGCGGTGCCGACGTGCACACCACGATTTCCGGCGTGGCCGATCATTTCGCCGAGAACGATGTGCACGCGCTGTCCATCGCACGCGACATCGTGGCCTCGCTGAACCGAAAAAAAACGATGCCGCTGGCACTGCGCGAACCAGCAGAACCGAACTTTCCCGCTGCGGAAATCTACGGCATCGTACCGGCCGATACGCGCCGTCCGTTCGATATCCGCCAGATCATTGCGCGCATTGTCGATGCTTCCCAGTTTCACGAATTCAAGACGCGCTACGGCAAAACGCTGGTCACCGGCTTCGCGCACATCCACGGCTATCCTGTCGGCATCGTTGCCAACAACGGCATCCTGTTTTCGGAAAGCGCGCTCAAGGGCGCACATTTCATCGAGCTGTGCAACCAGCGCAATGTTCCGCTCGTGTTTCTGCAGAACATCACCGGCTTCATGGTCGGCAAGAAGTACGAACAGGCCGGGATCGCCAGGGACGGTGCGAAAATGGTCACCGCAGTCGCCTGCTCGCACGTGCCCAAGTTCACGGTCGTGATCGGCGGCAGTTTCGGCGCCGGCAATTACGCGATGTGCGGACGCGCCTATGGCGCGAGATTTCTGTGGATGTGGCCGAACGCGCGCATCAGCGTGATGGGCGGCGAACAGGCGGCCAGCGTGCTCGCCACGGTAAAGCGCGACGGCTTCGAAATGGCCGGCAAGGCCTGGGCGAAGGACGACGAGGAATCCTTCAAGGCACCGATCCGCGAGCAGTACGAACGGCAGGGGCATCCCTACTACGCCAGCGCACGGCTGTGGGATGACGGCATCATCGATCCCGCCGATACCCGCCGCGTGCTCGGGTTGGCTATTTCGGCGTCGCTGAACGCACCGATCGAATCCGGACGCTACGGCGTGTTCCGGATGTAATCGGTCAGGTTGCCACCGGCTGAGTTACCGCGGACCGCCGCTGAGAATGCCCTCGCGTCATCCAGCGCATGCCGCACACGAGCAAACCGGCGGTGACCAGCCAGAACGCAATCTGCATGCCGGCCGGACGCGCGTCGTAGCCGACCAGAATGTGCAGCGCCTGGCCGACCACCGAACCGTTGTCCAGCAGCGCCGAGGTATTCCAGAACTGATTGTGCCAAGCCGGCAGCCAGTTGGCCTGGATCAGGAACCGCGCCGCGCTGGAGGCCAATCCAGCCGCAAGCAGTACCAGCATCCAGTTCGTCGCCGTGAAGAAATGCCGCAGCGGGATGCGCAGCAGGCCGAAATACAGCGCAAAGCCGACCGCAACGCCGCCGGCAATTCCGAAGGGCACGCCGAGCAGCAGATCGGCCCGGCCGGCACCGCCGGCGGCCATGCCGTAAAGAAACAGGACGATTTCGGAACCTTCGCGCAACACGGCCAGAGCCACGACCGCCAGCAGCATCACCAGCGAACTGGAACCGGCTTTTACCGCGTGCCCGACCGACTGCATCTCATGCACAAGCTGCTTGCCGTGACTGGACATCCAGATTACATGCCAGCCGATCATCAACACCGCCGCCAGCAGTACGCAGGCGTTGAACAGTTCCTGGCCGGAGCCGCCGACGGCGGCTTCGATGACCCCCGCACAGAGCGCCACCACGATTGCGCCGACGATGCCCAATCCGATGCCGCCGCCGATGAACCTGGCCCTGCCGACAACGCCGCGCGTCGCCGCCGCGACGACGGTGACGATCAGTGCGGCTTCCAGGACTTCCCTAAATACGAGCAATGCGACTGCAAGCATGGTCCTACTCCACGATCAGGACACCCTTGCCGGTGTCCTGATGGAAATCGTCGAAGAACTTGTAGCTGCCCTTGTCCAGCGGACCGATGAACACGGTGATGGTGCTGTTCGGCAGCACGATCTTCTCGCGGTTGAATTCATTGCTCTCGAATTCCGATGGCGTGGTGTCGGCATTCGTGACGCGCAGCTTGAACTGGGTGTTGGCGGGTACCGTCAATTGCGCCGGCTCGAATTTCTGATCCTTGATGGTCAAGCGGAATTCGGGCAAGTCGGCTGCCCACGTTACCGTGGAAACAGCAAGCAGCAGGCACAAGCAAATCCGATTCAACATGGCGGCACCGTTCCGATAGTACGACGTAAATGATAATGGTTCGCATTTGAGATCGCAAGCGCCGGATTGCCGGCGTTCAGCCCGCGGCAAGCAAGGCGGTTGCACGCGGGCGAAGACGCGCGGAGGGCGGCGCGTCGGTTCAGCACTGCCGCGCAACCGGCTATCATCCATGCTTCGCCGCAGCAGGAACCCGGCATGTCATCGTCGCTCGATATCGTCATCGTGCAGCGCGTAGCGCGCGTGACGCTGAACCGCCCGCAAGTACACAACGCCTTCGACGACGCGCTGGTGGCGGAACTGACCGAGGCGCTCGGCGCGCTCGACCGCGATTCCGGCGTGCGTTTCATCGTTTTGACCGGGCATGGCAGCACGTTTTCAGCCGGTGCCGACCTCAACTGGATGCGCGGCATGGCGCGCGCGAACGAGGCAGAGAACCGCAACGATTCCGAACGCCTCGCCGCACTGATGCGCACCCTCAACACGCTTGCCAAGCCGGCAATTGCACGCGTCAACGGTTCGGCCTACGGCGGCGGTGTCGGCCTGGTCGCCTGTTGCGACATCGCCATCGCCGCGGACACGGCCAAGTTCGGACTGACCGAAGTCAAACTCGGGCTCGTTCCCGCGGTGATCTCGCCGTATGTGGTTGCCGCCATCGGCGCACGCCAGGCCCGTCGTCTGTTCGTCACCGGCGAGATCTTCGACGCCGTCTGCGCGCAGCGCATCGGCCTGGTGCATGAAACCGTGCCAATCGCCACGCTGGACGAAGCCATCGACCGCGTGCTGCACTGGCTGGCCAAGGGCGGACCGCACGCCCAGCGCGAAGCCAAGCATCTGGCGCTCGGACTCGGTGGCGCGCTGGACATCAACAGCGGCCGCACCGACATGAAGAATGCGGCGCTGATCGCACGCCTGCGCGTGTCGCCGGAGGGCCAGGAAGGCCTGTCCGCGTTTCTCGACAAACGCCCGCCGGCCTGGGCGAGGGATTGAACGTGTTCGACAAGATTCTCATTGCCAATCGCGGCGAAATCGCCTGCCGCGTCATCCGCACCTGCAGGCATCTTGGCATCCAGACCGTCGCCGTGTATTCGGAAGTCGACGCCGGCGCGCAGCATGTGCGGCAGGCGGACTGCGCGTATCCGATCGGCGGACCGCGTCCGCAGGACAGTTATCTGCGCGGCGACGCCATCATCGAGGCGGCGCAGAAATCCGGCGCACAGGCAATTCATCCCGGTTACGGATTCCTGTCCGAAAACGCCGACTTCGCGGAACGCTGCGCAAAGGCCGGCATCGTCTTCATCGGCCCATCGGCCGAGTCGATGCGCAAGATGGGCAGCAAGGCCGGCGCCAAGGAGTTGATGGCTGCGCACGGCGTGCCGGTGGTGCCGGGTTACACCGGCGAGAATCAGGACGCCGCTCTGCTCGCCCGCGAGGCGCGGCGCATCGGCTATCCGCTGATGATCAAGGCCGCCCACGGCGGCGGCGGCAAGGGCATGCGCATCGTGCGCGAGGCGGACGAATTCGCGGCGAACCTGGAATCCTGCCAACGCGAGGCGAAGAACGCCTTCGGCCGCGAGCGTGTGCTGCTTGAACGCTATATCGAAACGCCGCGCCACATCGAGTTCCAGATTTTCGGCGACGCACACGGCAACATCGTGCACCTGAACGAACGCGAATGTTCGGCGCAGCGCCGTTACCAGAAAGTGCTGGAAGAAACGCCCTCGCCATTCCTCACGCCCGAGTTGCGCACGAAGATGGGCGAAGCGGCGGTCGCCGCGGGCCGCGCGCTGGGCTATGCAAACGCCGGCACGGTGGAATTCATCGTCGGACCCAACGCCGAGAGGAGCGGCGGCGATTTTTATTTCATGGAGATCAACACGCGCCTGCAGGTCGAACATCCCGTGACCGAGATGACCTTGCATCTGGATCTGGTCGAACTGCAACTGCGCGTCGCGGCCGGCGAGGCCTTGCCAGGCTCGCTCCTCCGCAACAAGTCCGTGCCGCAGGATGGTCACGCCATCGAGTTGCGCCTGTACGCGGAGGATCCGCAGGCGGGGTTCCTGCCTGGCTCCGGGAAATTGCAGCGCCTGCGCCTGCCCGCGCCGAGTCCACATGTTCGCGTCGACGCTGGCGTGGTCGAGGGCGATACGGTGACGATCTTCTACGATCCGATGATCGCCAAGCTGATCGTCTGGGATCGCACGCGTGCCGACGCGCTGCTGCGCATGCGCGAGGCACTGGCGCAATGCGATGTGATCGGGCCGAAGTCCAATATCGACTTCCTCGAACGCCTGGTGCGTCATCCGGCCGTGGTCGAAGGCCGCATCGACACCAGTTATCTGGATGGCTGCCTGGATGAATTCCTCCCGGGAGAAGGTAAAAACGCCGATCCGGCAATGCTGTTCGCAGCCGCCACTGCTTGGCTGTTGCACGAGGAAACACAGGTGCGTGACGCGGCCATGGCCTCGTCCGACCCGCATTCGCCGTGGGCACGCGCCGACGCGTTCCGGCCGGGTCACACGGGCAAGCGCATTGTGGTGCTCGATCACACCGCCATCCACGCTTTCGGCAACGCCGGCAATTACGCACTGAATTGCGGCGAACTGACCTACCAGATCGAAGGTGCCGTGCTGCACGACGGCATCTTGAGCGCGCGCTTTGATGGCATCTCACAGCGCTTCGGCGTGACGGTGGGCAATGATCGCATCGTCGTCCATACCAACGCGGGCCGTCGCGAATTCGCGCATACGCCGCCGTTCGCGTACGCGCGAGTGAATAGCGAGTCGAGCGACGTCGTGCGCGCGCCGATGCCGGGACGCATCGTGGTGGTCAAGGTCAAGGTCGGCGATACAGTCGCGGCGGGACAGGAATTGCTGGTGATGGAAGCGATGAAAATGGAGCTGAGCCTGAAGGCGCCGCAAACCACGACCGTCGCCTCATTGCACGCGCAAGCGGGCGAGTTCGTCGAAGCGGATGCGGTGCTGGCGAGATTTTCCAGCGATCATCCATGATTGCGAAAATCACGAAGCAGCCATTCTTGGCAGCACGTCTGAACACGAGCCTCGCATGAACACCCTGCCCGCCCACGTCCGCATCGTCGAAGTCGGCCCGCGCGACGGCCTGCAGAACGAAAAAACCATCGTGCCGACGGCAATCAAGGTCGCGCTGATCGACCGGCTGACGGATAGCGGACTGCAAACTATCGAAGCGACCAGCTTCGTCAGTCCCAAGTGGGTTCCGCAACTGGCCGATGCTGCGGACGTCTATACGTCCATCCGCAAGAAACCCGGCGTGCGCTATCCCGTGCTGGTGCCAAATGCGCAAGGTTACGCGCGCGCGCGCGCCGCCGGTGTGGCCGAAATCGCCGTATTCACCGCCGCCAGCGAGGCGTTCAACCGCAAGAACGTCAATGCCTCGATCGACGAATCCCTCGAGCGTTTCGTGCCGGTGATGCAACGTGCGAAAGCCGACGGCGTCGCCGTGCGCGGTTACGTCTCCGCCGCCCTGGGTTGTCCATACCAGGGCGAGGTGCCTGTCCGCGATGTCGTGCATGTGGTCAAGCGCCTGCACGCTCTTGGCTGCTACGAGATCTCGCTCGGCGACACCATCGGCATCGGCACGCCCGGCAAGGCGCGCGCGCTGCTGACCGCCGCGGCGAGCGAAGTGCCCATGCCTGCGCTCGCCGTGCACTTTCACGACACGCGCGGGCAGGCGCTGGCGAACATCCTTGCATGTCTGGAACTCGGCGTGACTGTGGTCGATTCCTCCGTCTCCGGTGCCGGCGGCTGTCCCTACGCGCACGGCGCAACCGGAAACGTCGCGACCGAAGACGTTGTCTACATGCTGCACGGCATGGGCATTGCCACCGGCATCGATTTGCCGAAATTGATCGAAACCGGCCGCTGGCTGAGTACGCAGCTCGGTCGTGACAACGGCAGCAAAGTTGGGCGAGCGGGTATTTGACGCGTGCTGCGTTGAAGCGCATCGCGCGCCCGTGAGCGCCACGCCAAGGACGGCGGGGCTGGTGTGTTTACCTATGGATGGTTTCTACAATTCCTTTTCTTGAAGCCAATCGTCCTCCATGCCCGCACGCCTCGCCCCAGACCAATCCCGCGGCTACCTCGTACCGCTCGGCGCCAGCGTGCGCGGTGCGGGCCAGACCGGCATCTTCCGGCGTCTGTTCGCGATTCTCGGCCAGCGTCCGCGCGTGACGATCGTCGTCGCCTCCGCCGACGAAACACTGGCGGACGATCTGGATGCGCGCCTGGTCGCCGATGGCGCAGCAGGCCACGTGCAGCGTATCGTGCTGACGCAGCGCGCCGACAGCGAAGCGCAGGCCGCGCTCGCGGCGATCGAGCACAGCCATCTGGCCGTGCTCTGCGCCGAGCAGCCGCTGCGCCTTTCGACGCTGCTGGGCGGGACCGCATTGGCGCGCCTGCTGCGCCGGCGCAATGCGGACGGCATGGCCGTTGGCGGCATCGGTGCCGGCGCGTCGGTGTTGCCCGAGCACATGCTGGGCGGCGGCGCGCAGGGGTCCTCGCCACGCATGGGCAACGTCAGCCTGGCGCCGGGATTGGGATTGACCAACCGCTTGCTGATCGACCAGGGCGGCGCGGGCGCGGATCGCCTAGGTCGTCTGCTCGGCGCGCTCGCGCTCAACCCTTTCGTGCTCGGCATCGGGCTCGACGCCGACACCGCTGCTTTCATCGGTCCGGATAACGTGCTCGAAGTCGTCGGCGTCGGCAGCGTCACCGTGGTCGATCCTACGGATGTCGGTCATTCCAACGCCGCCGATGCGGGCCCGAGCGATCCGATCAGCATCACCAACCTGCGCGTGCACGTGCTGGTGCATGGCTCGCGTTATGACCTCGACTTTCGCAGGCCTTTGTGAGTTTCACGATCCGTCCGATCGAGAGCTGCGACGACGAGGCCATGGCCGCGATCATTCGCGCGGTGATGCCGGAATTCGGCGCCGACGGTCCGGGCTTCGCCATCCACGATGCGGAAGTCGGCGCCATGCACGCGGCCTACGCGCGTCCCGGCTGCGCCTACTTCGTCGTTGAACGGGATGGAAGGGTTTGTGGCGGCGGCGGCATCGCGCCGCTGCACGGTGAAGCGGGTACTTGCGAATTGCGCAAGATGTATTTCCTGCCGGAGCTGCGCGGCCTGGGGGCCGGCGCCGCCCTTATGCGAACCTGTCTGGACGCAGCGCGCAAACTGGGTTACCGGCAGTGTTACCTCGAAACCCTCACTGGCATGGACGCCGCACAGCGGCTGTATGAGCGGCACGGGTTCATGCGTATTCCGGCTGCCATGGGAAACACCGGGCATTTCGGCTGCAACCGGTTTTATCTGCTCGACCTGTAGCGGCACTCTTTATGCTTCGCAACACACGGTGCCGAAAGCGTCTTCGATGCATATTGACTGCGGTTTGGTCCAGGAGGAGATTGCGCACGACGCACATGCGTCGAACTCACATGAGGAAATGCCTATGAACGCAAGTGGGTTGACCAAAATCAAGGTATTTTTCCTGTTGACAGCAACCGCCTGCGCAAGCGCTGCGCTGGCCGCCTCAGCGACCGACACGGCGAAGAAGGCCGCAGCCAAAACGCCAACCGATGCGCAGTTGATCGCCAGCGCGATGAAGGCAGCGCCAGCCAGCGTGGCGAAAGGCGCCACCATCGTCGCGCAGGAAGCCGACGGCACGATGCGCACGCTGCGCAAGGGCACCAACGGCTTTACCTGCATGCCGGACAATCCGGCGACGCCGGGACCGGACCCGATGTGCATGGACGCCAACGCGATGGAATGGGCGCATGCATGGATGTCGCACCAGACACCGCCAGCCGGCAAAGTTGGCTTCATGTATATGCTCGCCGGCGGCACGGATGCCAGCAATACCGATCCCTACGCCAGCAAGCCCACCCAGTCCAACCACTGGATCAAGACCGGGCCGCATGTGATGATTGTCGGCGCGGACGCCAACTTCTACGACATGTATCCCAAATCGGCCGACCCGGACACGTCGGTGCCTTACGTGATGTGGGCGGGAACGCCCTATCAGCATCTGATGGCCCCGGTGCGCTAAAGGCGTACTGCGCATCTGCAAAACCCGTTCGCGCCGGCAGAGGCCGACGCGAACGGCGTCCTCGCCACTTCAACGCCGACGAAACTCCGCTAGAATATTCCGTTCCGTGCGGTCGCCTCCGATCGCCGGATTGGAAGCGGCGACCCCGTGCCGCACTCGCAGGAAAATCTCGCGTGGAAATCAATCAAGTCAAGGCCGTCGTCACCGGCGGCGTATCGGGACTCGGCTTGGCCGTGGCCAGGCATCTTGTCGAACACGGCGCGAGTGTCGCCCTGCTCGACATCAACGACGAGAAAGCGGCGGCGGCAGTCGACGAACTCGGCGCCAGGGCGAGCTATCGCCGCGTGGATGTGACCAGCGAAGACGGCGTCGCTGCGGCGCTTGCGCAGGCCGCCGAGCATATGGGCGGATTGAACGTGGCCATGAATTGCGCCGGCATCCTCGGCGCAGGTCGCGTGCTCGGCAAGGACGGGCCGATGCCGCTCAAGACCTTCCAGACAACGGTCATGGTCAATCTGATCGGCAGTTTCAACGTCGCCAAGTCGGCTGCGGCGATCATGCAGCACAATGCGCCGGGCGAAGACGGCGAACGCGGCGTGATCGTGAATACCGCCTCCATCGCGGCCTACGAAGGCCAGATTGGTCAGGCCGCGTATTCGGCATCCAAAGGCGGCGTGATCGGCATGACCTTGCCGATGGCGCGCGAGTTCGCGCGCATCGGCGTGCGCGTGATGACGGTGGCGCCGGGCGTATTCCACACGCCGATGGTCGATGGCATGCCGCAAAATGTATACGATTCCCTTTGTGCACAGGTACCCTATCCGTCGCGCCTAGGTACGTCCGAGGAATTCGCCGATACGGTCGCGTTCATCCTGCAAAACCGCTACATGAACGGCAGCGTGATCCGCGTCGATGGCGCAATCCGGCTGGCGCCGAAATGAAAGCCGCCGAAATCAAGAAAGGCAACGTCGTCGAGCACAACGGCCGGGTCTGGCAGGTGCGCGACATCGAACGCAGTTCGCCGCAGGGCCGCGGCGGCAATGTCACCTTTCGCTTCACCCTGTACAGCGTTCCCGGCGCGCAGAAACTCGACCTGTCCCTGCGCGCGGAAGACGATCTCAAAGAAACCGAACTCGCGCGTCGCGCGGCGAATTATTCCTACAAGGACGGCGAGCATTTCGTATTCATGGATGCCGAGGACTACACCCAGTACACGCTCGGCGCGGACGCGATCGGCGAAGCCGCCGGTTTCATCGCCGATGGCCTGGAAGGCTGCTACGTGCAACTGATCGAAGGCGCGCCGGTCGCGCTGCAACTGCCGTCGGCAGTGACGCTGGAAGTGATCGACACCGCGCCTGAATTGAAGGGCGCGACGGCGACCAAAAGACCCAAACCCGCCACGCTCAATACCGGCATCGAGATTCAGGTGCCCGAATACATCACCACGGGCGAGAAGATTCTGGTAAGCACGCTGACCGGGGAATTCAGCGGTCGAGCGTAATGCGCTCGACTTCCGCCAGTTGCCCGTTCTCCCGCCCTCGCGTATGGTACCCGCGTTTTGCGCCGGTTGACCGGCAATCCGCAGCAATCAAAGGTCCGGGGAGGACATCCATGATTTTCTGGCGCATCAAGCCGCTCGATCAGATTCTCGCAACCGCCGAAAAGAAGTCGCTCAAGCGCCAGCTCGGTCCTGTCCAGCTCACCCTGCTCGGCATCGGCGCGGTGATCGGCACCGGCATCTTCGTACTCACCGCGGAGGCCGCACAGAAAGCCGGCCCGGCGATGATGCTGTCGTTCGTGATCGCGGCAGTCGTCTGCGGCCTCGCCGCACTGGCGTACGCAGAACTGGCGGCGATGATCCCGGTATCGGGCTCCGCCTACACCTACACCTACGGCGTGATGGGCGAGTTGATCGCCTGGATCGTCGGCTGGGCGCTGGTGCTCGAATACGCAATCGGCGCGACGGCGGTGACGGTCGGCTGGTCCAAGTACATGAACGGCCTGCTCAACAACGACCTGTTCGGCCTGGTCAAGCCGGGCTCGCTGGCGCTGCCCGCCTGGCTGCAAACCGGTTATTTCTCCGGCGGCGGATTCAACCTGCTCGCCTTCCTGATCGGCATCGCCGTCACCTGGCTGCTGGTGATCGGCACCTCCAAGAGCGCACGCGTCAACGCCGTGCTGGTGGCGATCAAGATCATCGCCCTGACCGTGTTCATCGTCATTGCCATACCCGCCGTCAAGAACGCCAACCTGCATCCGTTCATGCCCGGGGGCTGGGGCAATCCGATCGGCAGCAATGGCGTCGGCGTGCTTGGTGCGGCCGCATCGATCTTCTTCGCCTATGTCGGCTTCGATGCCGTGTCCACCGCCGCCGAAGAGACCAAGAATCCCAATCGCAATATTCCGATCGGCCTGATCGGCGCGCTGCTGATCTGCACGGCGTTTTACCTGCTGGTCGGATACGGCGCCGCCGGATCCCTCGGCGCTCAACCGATTCTCGGCGCGAACGGCATGCCGCTCGACCCGGGCACACCGGCGATGACCCAGGCCTGCATCGGCTCCAACGCCCTGGTATGCAGCGGCGAACCGCTGGCGCATGTGATGCGCATGCTCGATCACCCCGTGATCGGCAACCTGATCGGCCTCGCCGCGGTCGTCGCCCTGCCGTCCGTGATCCTGATGATGATGTTCGGACAGACCCGCATCTTCTTCACCATGTCGCGCGACGGCCTGCTGCCGGATGTGCTGTCGAGCGTGCATCCGCGTTTCTTCACGCCGCACGTCATCACGTATCTGACCGGATTCGTCGTGTCGTTTTGCGGCGCGATGTTCCCGGTCGGCAAATTGGCCGACACGTCCAACGCCGGTACCTTGCTCGCGTTTGCCATGGTGGCGATCGGTGTGATGGTTCTGCGCAAGCGGCAACCGGACCGCGCACGTCCGTTCCGCACGCCACTGGTGTGGATCGTTTGCCCGCTGGCCGTGATCGGCTGTGCCTTGTTGTTCGTGAACCTGAGCGTCGTCGCCAAGGAAGTGTTCGTCGGCTGGGCGGTCATCGGCTTGATCGTGTATCGCCTGTACGGCTACCGGCGCAGCCAACTCGCGAACGGCAACGCGGGCTGATCATGCTCAGTCAACTGCTTGCGAAGAAAACGGATTTCAGCAGCGTCGAGTCCGGCGACGGGCCGTGCCTGAAACGCACGCTCGGTCCGTGGGGGCTGACCGCGCTCGGCATCGGCGCGGTGATCGGCGGCGGCATCTTCGTCATCACCGGGCAGGCCGCGGCCGAACACGCCGGCCCGGCCATCGTGCTTGCCTTCATCATCGCCGCGGTGTGCTGCAGTTTCACCGCCTTGTGCTACGCCGAATTTGCGACGCTGATCCCGATGTCGGGCAGCTCGTATTCCTACGCCTACGCGACGCTGGGCGAGCTGGTGGCCTGGTTCATCGGCTGGAACATGGTGCTGGAGTACGGCGTGTCCGCCTCGGC
>JAGWXP010000075.1 GCA_018969845.1 Lysobacteraceae bacterium
ACCGAAAATCGCGGCGTACGGTTCGATTGCAAAAAGGGCTGCACGATCTGTTGCCGGCTCGAAGTTCACGTCCTGCCTCAGGAATCGTTTCGCATCGCGCGCGAGCTGCGCGGCCAGCCCAACCGGGAGTCGCTCGTCGCCGCGCTTTCCGAACATGTCGAAATGCATCGCGGTATCACCGAAACACGGCAACGCAAATTCTGTCCGTTCCTGGTTGAAGGAGCGTGTTCCATCTACGAATTGCGCCCGCTGGCGTGCCGCAAGATGGTCTCGCTGGATGTGGAACGTTGCAAGCAGATGGGCAAAACCGTGCCGAGCGATCCGGAGATGTCTTTCAAATCCGACGCGGTCATAACCGGCACCCGCAAAGCTTATGCGCGCCTGAAACTGCCAAGCGAAACGCACGAAATGATTACCGGCGTACTGCTCGCGCTGACCGATCCTTCGGCCGAGGAACGCTGGTGGAATGGCGAGGACGTGTTCGAAACGGACACCCGGCCAGCGTCTTGATGCCATCGCGTCTCGGATGCGCTTCGCTGCCGGCGCAGCGACCGCAGCAGGAAGTCTTTCCTACTTTTTTCTTCGCGCCCTTGGATGCGCGGCGTCGTAGACGCGCGCCAGGTGCTGGAAGTCCAGGTGCGTGTAGATCTGCGTGGTGCCGATGTCGGCATGGCCGAGCAGTTCCTGCACCGCGCGCAGGTCGCCGGAGGATTCGAGTACGTGGCTGGCACAGGAATGGCGCAGCAGGTGCGGATACACCCGCTTCCACACGCCCTGGTCCTTCGCCCGCCGTTTCAGGCGCGCGCGTACCGCGCCCGGCGTCAGCGGCTTGCCCAGCCGCCCACGTACCAGCGGATCGTCCGCGCCGGGGTGGTCCTGTTCGCGCAGCGTCAGCAGCGCGGCGATGGCCTTGCTGCCGACCGGCACGATGCGCGTCTTGCGGCCCTTGCCGGTGACGCGGACCAATCCTTCGGCCAAGTCCAGATCGCGCCAGCGCACCGAAGTCAGTTCCGATACGCGCAATCCGGACGAGTATAAAAGTTCCAAAAGTGCGCGATCGCACACGGCTTCCGGATCGTTGGCGGGAAAGTCCAGCAGCGCGCCGATCTCATCCACATCCAGCACCTGCGGCAGCTTGCGCAGCGCCTTGGGCGAACGCACGCCGATGGCCGGATTTGCGGCTGCCTCGCCCTCGCGCGCCAGGTAACGGTAAAAATTGCGATAGGCCGAGAGCATGTCGCGCAGCGAACCCGGCGCGAGTCCGGCGCGATGAGACTTGGAAATGAAGGCCTGAATTTGTTCGGCGCGCGCCTGGCGCCAGCGCGTCACGTCCTGCGTTTCCAGGAACTCGCACAATTGGCGCAGCGAGCGCGTGTAATTGGCCAGCGTCGCGGGCGAGTAGCGCCGCTCGTTGCGCAGATAAGCCGCGAAGCGTTCGATGCCCTGCGCGAGCGGTTCTTCGCCCATCGCCGCTTCAGGAATAGCGCGCGATCGCCGCGGCGATGGTCTCGGCGATCAGCTTCAGAAACACCGTGCCCATGCCCGGATGAAAGCGATGCGCGTCGCCGCTACCGATCGCCAGCATACCGGCATGGCCGACCGCAATCAGCACCGACGACAGCACCTGATCCTTTTGTTCCCCGAACAGGTAATCAAGTTTTTCCGGTTGCAGACGGCCGCATAACGGCTCATCGCGCTTGAGGAATTCCGCGAACGCAGGCAGCTCGGAAGCGCCGCCCGGCGCCAGCAGCAGCCAGGCTGCGGCGGGAAGATCCTCGCTCGCCGCGCGGAACAGCACCAGACGCACGCGCTCGGTGTTGAAATCCTCGGTCAGCGTGGCGGCGATCCGGCGCACGCAGTCGCCGAGCGTGCGCTCGCGCAGCAGCGCCATCGCCAGCGTATGCGTGCGGATCATGAGCTGCTCGTTTTCCTGCGCGATGCCGATCAACTCGTGCAGGCGCCGGTTCAATTCGCGCTTCTGTTCGCGCAGCACGTCGAGCTGATAGTGGGCCAGCGACGTCGTCGCGCCCTGATCGCGCGGCATGGCAAGCGTGAGCGCGATATCCGGATACTCGCTCAGGAATTCCGGATGTCGGCGCAGAAAGCTCGCCACCTCGATGGGATTGAGTCCGTCCTTGGCCGTGGTATCGCTCATATGTGCATCTCTCCCCCGAACACGAATTGTGCCGGGCCGCGCATCCACACCGGCGCGCCCTCGCCGTCCCACTGTACACGCAAGGTTCCGCCCGGCAATTGCACGTCGACAGCAGCGTCGAGTTTGCCACGCCGGCGCAGGATCGCAAGCGCCGCACAGGCGCCGCTGCCGCAGGCCAGCGTCGCGCCCGCACCGCGCTCCCACACGCGCAGACGCAGATGCGCACGATCCGGAATCTGCGCAAATCCGACATTGCAACCTTGTGGAAAATGCGTATTTGTGGAAAGCGCCGCACCGAGCGTGTCCAATGGCGCGGTCGCCACATCGGCAACTTCGATCAGCGCGTGCGGATTGCCCATCGACACGGCGCCGAATACCACATCGGAATCGCCCACGTGCACGCGGTACGGATCGGCGGCGGGCAGATTCAGCGGAATGTCCGCGGGTGCGAACCGCGGCACACCCATGTCCACGCGCACATCGCCGCCGTCAAGCAGTTCCACCGCCACCGGCCCGGACGGGCTTTGCAGCCTTGTTGCGCCCACGCCCAGCGCACCGGCGCGATGCAGCCACGCCGCCACGCAGCGCACGCCGTTGCCGCATTGCATCGCGCGCGAGCCGTCGCTGTTATAGATGCCGTAGGCGAACACGCAACTCGCATCGCTGGCGGGCTCGATCGTCAGCAGCTGATCGAAACCGACGCCGGTGTGGCGGTCGCCGACTTGAGCGATCTGCTGCGCACTCAGCGCGAGCGGCTGTGTGCGGCAATCCACGATCACGAAATCGTTGCCGATACCGTGCATCTTGGTGAAGCGCAGTTTCACCGCTTGCCGGATTCCGGCGCCGGCGCGGGAGAGGTCGCGGGCTTTTGCGGCTGCGTTTGCGGCGCCTTGTCGGGAAGAACAAGCGGGCCTTTGTTGCCGCAGGCGGTGAGCGCGATCGCGGCAAACAACGCAATCAGCATAGGACGAAAAGCTCTGGTCATGATCCGTTTCCGACGGGTGCCTTTGACAGTATAGTGGACTCGAGTTCCTGCTCCCCTCTCCCGCTGGCGGGAGGGGAATATGCCGTCATGCCGGCTCCAGATTCGCATACGCCACCACCAGCCACTTCGCCCCGGCATTCTCGAAGTTGACCTGAACGCGCGCGTGCGCGCCGGCGCCTTCCGCGTCGATGACGACGCCGTCGCCGAAGCTGGCGTGGCGCACATGCTGGCCTAGCTTGAGCGGCATGGCGTCGCCGCCGTCGTCGACGAAACGGCCGGCGTACATCGGCCGCGACACCTGCACGCGCGGGCGCACTTCGTGCAGCAGTGCGCGCGGCAGTTCGTGCAGGAAGCGCGAGGGTCGGTTGTAGGTTTCCGATCCGTGCAGGCGCCGCGATTCGGCGTAGGACAGGATCAAGGTCTGGCGTGCGCGCGTGATGCCGACGTAGGCGAGGCGGCGTTCTTCTTCGAGGCGGCCGGGTTCGTCCAGCGATTTCTGGCTCGGAAACAATCCGTCTTCGAGCCCGGCGAGGAACACGACGGGAAATTCCAGACCCTTGGCCGAATGCAGCGTCATCAACTGCACGCAGTCTTCCCACGCCTCGCCCTGCGTCTCGCCGGCTTCGAGCGCGGCGTGGGCGAGAAAGGCGGTGAGTTCGGAAAATCCGGCTTCGATGTCCTCGACCGTGCGCTCGAAACGGCTGGCGACGTTCACCAGCTCATCAAGGTTTTCCACGCGCGATTCGGCATTGCCGCGCGAGTCGGCTTCGTAGTAGTCGCGCAGTCCGGATTTTGCGATCGCGTGTTCGACTTGTTCGGAGAGTGCCATCGGCGCGTCACTGTCACTCGCACACGCTTTCGCAAGTTCATCGATCAGCGCGGCAAATGCCTTCAACGCATTCTTCGCGCGACCAGCCAATCCCGCACCCGCGGCTTCGGTACTGGCCGCATCCCACAGCGAAATGGATTGCGCGCGCGCGCGTTGACGCAAGGTGTCGAGCGTGCGTTCGCCGATTCCGCGCGGCGGCGTGTTGACGCTGCGTTCGAATGCCGCGTCGTCGTGGCGGTTGGCGACCAGACGCAAATACGCCAGCGCATCCTTGATCTCGGCGCGGTCGAAAAAGCGCAATCCGCCGTAGACGCGATAGCGGACGTCGTGCTGGATCAGCTGTTCCTCGAAGTTGCGCGATTGCGCATTGGAGCGATACAGGATCGCGCAATCGCTGGCCTTGCCGCCCTGCTGCACATGCTCGCGGATGCGCTCGACGACGAAGCGCGCCTCGTCCTGTTCGTTGTAGGCGGCGTACAGCGCAATCGGCGTGCCGGCTTCGCCGGACGTCCACAGTTTCTTGCCGAGACGCTGTGGATTGTTCGCGATGATCGCGTTGGCGGCGTTGAGGATGTTGCCGGTGGAACGGTAATTCTGTTCGAGGCGAATCGTTTTCGCACCGGGAAAATCGCGCAGGAAATGCTGCACGTTCTCCACCCGCGCGCCGCGCCAGCCGTAAATCGCCTGATCGTCGTCGCCGACCACGAAGACCTGTCCCGTCTGCCCCGCCAGCACGCGAATCCACGCGTACTGGATCGTGTTGGTATCCTGGAATTCGTCGATCAGAAGATGCCGCCAGCGCTCGCGGTAATGCGCGAGCAGGGCGTCGTCGTGCAGCCACAGCTCGTGCGCGCGCAGCAGGAGTTCGGCGAAATCGACGAGGCCGGAGCGGTGACAGGCCTCCTCGTAGGCGCGATAAATGTCGACCAGCGTCTTCGTCAGCGGATTGGATTGCGCCTGGAACGCATCCGGCCGCTTGCCTTCGTCCTTGGCGGTGTTGATGAACCACGCGGCCTGACGCGTCGGAAAGCGCGCCTCGTCCAGACCCAGCCCTTGGATTGTGCGCTTGAGCAGACGCTGCTGATCGTCGGCATCGACAATCTGGAATGTCTCGGGCAACTTCGCCTCGCGCCAGTGTTGGCGCAAAAGTCGATGCGCGATGCCGTGGAAGGTGCCTATGGAAAGTCCGCGCGTGCCCTGCGCGATCAAGGTGTCAGCGCGCGCGCGCATTTCGCCAGCGGCCTTGTTCGTAAAGGTGACGGCAAGTATCGACCACGGCGACGCATGCTCGACTTCGAGCAGCCAGGCGATGCGATGGGTGAGCACGCGCGTCTTGCCGGAACCCGCGCCGGCGAGCACGAGATAGTGGCCGGGCGGCGCGCTCACCGCTTCGCGCTGCGCGGGATTGAGGCCATCCAACAAATGCGAAACATCCATCCGCGCATTGTACGGGCTGGCGTAGAATACGCGGCCCTTCGCATTTGCAGCGCCATGTCCGTTTCCGCCGCCCGCAAGCTCGAGATCGACGCCAACAAGCTGGCCAAGCGCCTGCGCCGGCAGTGCGGGCAGGCCATCGCCGACTACAACATGATCGAGGACGGCGACCGCATCATGGTTTGCCTGTCCGGCGGCAAGGATTCCTACACGCTGCTGGCGCTCTTGCGCCAGCTGCAGGCCAAGGCGCCGGTGCGCTTCGAGCTTGTCGCCGTGCATCTGGATCAGAAGCAGCCGGGCTACGACCCGGATGTTCTGCCGACGTACCTGAAATCCATCGACATGCCGTTCCGGATTCTGGAACAAGATACCTACAGCGTGGTCAAGCGCGTCGTGCCTGACGGCAAGACGATGTGCGGCCTGTGCTCGCGCCTGCGCCGCGGTTCGCTGTACAGCTTCGCCGAGCGCGAGGGCTTCACCAAGATCGCTCTCGGCCATCATCGCGACGACATCGTCGAGACGCTGTTCCTGAATCTTTTTTATCACGCCGCGTTGAAGGCGATGCCGCCGAAGCTGCTCTCCGACGACGGCAAGCACGTGGTCATTCGACCGCTCGCGTATTGCAAGGAAGACGACATCGCCGAATATGCGCAGCAACAACAGTTTCCGATCATGCCGTGCAACCTGTGCGGCTCGCAGGAAACGCTGCAACGCAAGGCGATCAAGCAGATGCTCACCGACTGGGAACGCAAGACGCCCGGGCGCATCGAAAACGTCTTTCGCGGCATCGGCGCAATCGCACCCTCGCAATTGGCCGACCGTGAACTTTTCGACTTCGCCAGTCTTGGCAGCCGCAACGATGTTCGCCACGACGAGAACGCGTGGCTGCTCGGCGACGGCGCCGAATAATTTCTCCCTTTCCCCGGATCTTCCGCATGACGTGGTTTCGCAACCTCACGCTGTTCCGTTTCTCCCCAAAAACCGCCAAGTCGCTGAAAACTCTCGAAGACAAGCTCGACAAGCACCGACTGCGCGCTCCGGGACCGATCGAGATGGCCACGCGCGGTTTCATTTCGCCGTTCGGACGCCATGAAGAAATGCTCACCCATCGCGTCGGTGGCTTTATCTTGCTGAACGTGGCCAATGAGCACCGTTTGTTGCCAAATTCAGTAATTTCTGAGGAATTGGCGGCACGTTTGAAGAAAATAGCCGAAAAAGAAGGTCGAAAGATCGGTTCCAAAGAACGCAAGCGCCTGAAGGATGAAATCCTGACCGATCTGCTTCCGCGAGCATTCACGAAAATGTCGCGAACTGGCTGTTATCTGTCGACAAAATCCGGCTTTGTCGTTCTTGATACGGCTAGCAGAAAATCAGCCGAAGAGGCCGTCAGCCTGTTGCGCGAGGCCCTGGGCAGCTTCCCGGCCGTACCGATGGCGCCAGAAGAATCGCCGCGCCGCCAGATGACGGACTGGCTGATCCATGGCAAGCTGCCCCCGGGTCTGGTGCTTGGCGACGAATGCGAACTGCGCGACCCGGCCGAATCCGGCGCCGTGGTGCGCTGCCGTCGCCAGGACCTTGAAACCGACGAGGTGCGCGAGCATCTGAAGAGTGGCAAGCAGGCATTCGCTCTCGGTTTGACCTTCGAGGATCGTGTGAGCTTCACCCTCGGCGAAGACCTCGCCGTGCGCAAGCTGCGCTTCCTCGACGTGGTGCAGGACGAACGGGAAGCTTCCGGACGCGACGCGGAAGCCGGCGATCTCGACGCCACCTTCGCCCTGATGACGCTGGAACTCGAGCGCCTGTTGCAGAAGCTGGATGAGTGGTTCGGTTTGCCCCGGCCGGACGACAGAGATCAGGCGTAATCCGGGGCCTGATTCTAATCGGCCCGATACGATCATGACCGTCGCGGAAAACCAAAACTATCTGGAACTGGCCACGCCCGATGGCGAGACCATCAAGGTGCTGCGTCGCGCGCATCCGCGCGCGCGCCGCCTGCGTCTGACCGTCACCTCCGGCGGCGCGCAGGTGTCATATCCGCAGGGCACGCATCCGGCGCAGGTGTTCGCGTTTCTGCGCAAGCACGCGAACTGGCTCGAACGCAAGCTCGACGAGTTGCAGGACGCCGCGGCTCTGCCGCCGCCGCTCAGGCCCGGCGCGCCTACGGTGTTGCCGCTGCGCGGCGAAACCACGCGCCTGCAATGGCGCGATGGCGCCTATCCGCACATCGAACTGGCGAATGAGCGCCTGGTGCTGGCGCTGCCCAAGCCGCACAACAAGCAAACCCTGCCCGCCGCGCGCGGACTGCTGCATTCGTACCTGCACGCACAGATCCGCCGCGACGTGTCGCGGCATCTGGCGCGCTACACCACCGAACTCGGCCGCGCGCCGAGCGGCATCCGCATCAAGCCACTCAAGAGTTTGTGGGGCAGCCTCGACACCCGCGATCGCGTCACGCTCGATCTGGCCCTGGCGCTCGCGCCACCCGAGGCACTGCGTTATGTAATCGTGCACGAACTGTGTCATCTGCGCGTGCGCAATCATTCGCCGCGCTTCTGGGATCTGGTGGGTTCGCTCGATCCGGATTGGCAGATCCAGCGTGACTGGCTCAAGGCCAGTGGACAGGCGTTGAAGGCTGAACTGGCGCGGCTGATCGCGCCCTAGATTATCGCCGCGCGAAAGCGCAGCAGTTCCGCCGCCACCGGCGCCGCGTTTTCCATGTGCAGATGGTGCGTGCCGACCAAGCGCACCACTTCGATGTCAGCCACCTGCGCAATGCGCCGATCCATGACAGCGCGCGGCATGTAGGGTTGTTCGGGCTCGGCAAGGATCAAGCCGGTGGGCGCACGGATACCGCGCAACACCGACAGTACCTGTTCTTCCGTATTGCGCACCGGCGAGGCCAGCAAGAGTCGCGGATCGGTCGACCAGGTCAGGCCGCCATCGATCAGCCTGACCCCGCGCTCGACCAGCATCCGCGCCGCCGCACGCGACAGTTCATTGGCGCGCATGCGCGCCGTTACCGCGTCGTCCAGATCGGCGAACACGCGCGGCGACTTGTCCGCGGCCGCGCCACGCTCGGCGAAAGCGCGCTGCAACAGCCCCAACGTCTGCTCTGGTGCTTGCGTGAGCGGACCGAGTCCTTCGATCAGCAACAAGCGCTCGACGCGTGCCGGACAGGCACCCGCCAGCATGCTCGCCGACGCGGCGCCGAGCGAATGTCCGAGCAGACCGAAACGCTGCCAGCCGAGCGCATCCGCAGCGGCAAGTGCATCGCTCAGGTAATCGACGTAGTGGTACCACGTTCCCGGCGGGCGCCAATCCGAACGGCCGTGACCGGGAAAATCGATGGCCACAATGTGGAAATGTCTACACAGCAACGGCGCGAGTGCGTCGAATGAGGCCGCGTTGTCCAGCCAGCCATGCAGCGCCAGCAATTTCGGCAGAGATTCGCCGCCCCACGTCCGCGCGGCGAAGCGCTGACCCGGCAGGGTCAATTCGATGTCATGCACCGCCAACGGTCCACCCTTGCGTGTGGCGTTCGATCAGCTCGTGCAGCAAACGCACATGGGAGGGCGAATCGTTCAACGCGGGGATGTAATCCAGACGCTTCCCGCCGGCGGCAAGGAACTGCCCGCGGCCACGGATCGCGATCTCTTCCAGTGTTTCCAGACAATCCACCGCGAATCCCGGGCACAGCACCTGCACATGGCGGGCGCCCGCGCTGGCCAGTTCCGGCAACACCGCGTCGGTGTAGGGCGTCAACCAGCGCTCACGGCCGACGCGCGACTGGAACGCCACGGTCAGTTCCGATTCGGACACGCCCAGACGTTCGCGCAGCAGGCGCGCGGTGGTCAAGCATTGGCCGCGGTACGGATCGCCGGCGTTGACGTAACGTTCGGGAATGCCGTGGAAAGACAGCAACAGACGTTCGCCGCGGCCGTGCGTCAACCAATATTTCTCGACGCTCGCCGACAGCGCGTCGATATAGGCCGGCTCTGCGTGATAATCGGCAATGCAGCGGATTTCGGGCAGGCGCCGCTCGGCGCGCAAGGCGGCGAAGGCGGCATCGAAGACCGCCGCGGTGGAAGTGGCCGAATACTGCGGATACAACGGCAACACCAACAGGCGGCGCACACCCTCGGCGAGCAGCTTTCGGATCGTCGCGGGTACGTCCGGTTCGCCGTAGGTCATCGCCAATTCCACACGAATTTCCTCGTTGCTCAACTCGCTGGCCAACTTGGCTGCCAGCGCCCGGTTGTTGACCAGCAGCGGCGATCCCTGCGCAGTCCAGATTTTCGCGTAGGCGCGCGCCGAGCGCCGTGGCCGCAAGCGCAGAATCACCCCGTACAACAAAGGCAACCATAGCCAGCGCGGGTAGTCGATAACGCGCCGGTCGCTGAGGAATTGGGCTAGATAACGTCGCACGGCGGACGCTGTAGGCGCCGCTGGCGTACCCAGATTGACGAGCAGCACGGTCGTGGCCGGTGAGGATGCGCGACTTGAATCAGGCATGGACGGACACGATTCCCCGCTGCGCGATGAAAACCCAATATCTTGTGCAATGGTACGGCCCGCATCCATAGCGGTAGCGGCCATTCGATCTTATCGACCACAAGTGTAGCATCGTCGCGCCAAGGCTTTGTTTTCCCTGCATTCGCTGCTAGACTCGTAACGCCATGTCCTCGACGACGTGGCTGACGATTACTACAAGAACAGAACGAGAATATCGCATGCCCCTGCGCGCATTCCTTGCAGCGCTCGTGCTTGGCGTCTTCGCCAGCCAGGCACGTGCCACCGATGTCGTCGGCTACGGCGAGGCCTATAATGCCTTGTACAGTGTCGATTTGACCGCGCGGACTGCCGTGCTGATCGGCGGATCCGGCTTGATCAATGGACAGCAAACCCCTTCGAATATAACCGGCCTGACATTCAATCCGGCGGGTATCCTCTATGCGGTGTGGGATGCCGGCCAGGTAAAAATCCTGGTTACTGTCAACAAGGGTACCGGCATTGTCACTCCGGTTGGCACTTTCAACTTCAATGGCAATACGCAATTCGACCTTGCGTTGGCCTTTACGAGCGACGGCAGTTTGTGGATGTCGTCGAGCAATGGCCAGCTCTGGCAGGTCGATCCCGCCACTGCAACGGCCACGCCGGTTGCCAATCTCGGCATTAAAATCACCGGCCTGACCGCCAAGGGCATGGCCCTGTACGGCACAGGCGGTCTGGGCAACAACAATTTCTATTCGATCGACGCAGCAAACGGCACGGCAACGCTGATCGGCAGCTACGGCTCCACGGCGAACCCCATCAGTTTTGTCAGTCCGGCATTTGACTCCTCCGGAGAATTGTGGGGCATTCTCGATTACATTCCGCCACTTTCCACCACCTACCTGCAATGGAGCGACCTGGCACAAATTTCACTCTCGACCGGAGCATTGACGGATCTCGGCAGCATCACGCCACCGAGTTCTTACTCCGTGAATTCGCCAACTTTCCAGAACCTGAGCTATGTCGGCATTCGCGGTCTTGCCATCGCCCCGAATGCGTTTGCCGGACAAAACATCGTTTCCACGCCTGCACTCTCGTGGCGCGCAATCGCCGCCTTGATCGTCCTGACGCTGCTGCTCGGCGGAACTTGGCTGCGCCGCCGGCGTCCAAGCTGTTGACGTCCGACGGCGCCGGCCGTTCCGACTTTCGCCAAGGAAACCATTGATGCTCCGTTGGATCGCCCGGATCGCCGCGTGCGCGGTACTGCTGACCGCCGCCACGGCGATGCCCGCCCATGCCGGCGAACAGGAAATCGCCCGCGCCAACAACGCCGTGCGCGTACTGAAGGAAATCATGCAGGCGCCGGACAGCCGCATTCCCGGCCACCTGTTGCGCGACGCCTACGCGGTAGCCGTCATTCCGGACGTGATCAAGGCCGGTCTCATCATCGGCGGGCGTCACGGCTTGGGCTTGCTGTCGGTGAAGACGCCGAACGATGTCTGGAGCAATCCCACGTTCATCGGCATGAGCGGCGGCAGCATCGGCTTCCAGGCCGGCGTGCAGTCGACCGACGTGATCCTGATTTTTCGCACCCAGCGCGGCGTGGATTCGATCGTGCATGGCAAGTTCACGCTGGGCGCCGACGCCTCGGTTGCAGCCGGGCCGGTTGGCCGTTCGGCCGATGCTGCCACGGACGCACAACTGCGCGCCGAGATCTATTCCTACTCGCGCTCGCGCGGGCTGTTCGCCGGCGT
>JAGWXP010000076.1 GCA_018969845.1 Lysobacteraceae bacterium
GCGAAGCCTACTACCGCAGCGGCGACGCGAAGGACGGCGTGCCGGCCTGCATGGCCTGCCACGGGCCGGACGGCCGCGGCAATCCGGGCTCGGAATATCCGCAGTTGTCAGGCCAGCACGCCGACTATGTGGCGGCGCGCCTGAAGGCTTACCGCGACGGTTCGGCCGGCAGCGACGATCACGCCAGGATCATGGAAGCAATCGCCAAGCCGTTGAACGATGCGGAAATCGCCGCCCTGGCGAGCTATGTCGAAGGCCTGCATGCGGTGGATGCACCCACCGCCGCCCAATAACGGAGTCGCCATGAAGCGTCTGCTTGCCCTCACCGCACTTGCCGTCCTGACCACTGCCGCCGCCGCGCAAAATCCTGCTTCGCAGCAGGCCGCGCCGCAATGGGAAGCCGGCAAGAACTATTTCGTGATCGATCCGCCGCAGCCGACGCAGACGCCCGGCAAGATCGAAGTAACCGAAGTCTTCTCGTACGGTTGCCCGGCCTGCAACTTCGCGCACACCTACATCGATTCGTTGCGCAAGCATCTGCCCGCGAACGCGCAGATGGATTACGTGCCGGCCGCGTTCAATCCGTCCGAAGACTGGGTCGTGTTCCAGCGCGCCTACCTCACCGCCAAGGCACTTGGCATCGCCGAGAAATCCCACGACGCCATGTTCGATGCGGTATGGAAAACCAAAGAACTGGGCATCTACGACGCCAACAACCGGATCAAGAGCCCGCTGCCGACAATCGAAGACGTGGCCAGGTTCTACGCCAAATACGGGGTCAAGCCGGATCAGTTCGTCGCCACAGCCAACTCGTTCACGATCAACACGCGCATGAAACAGGCCGACGCTTATGTCAAAGCCACCGGCGTGGATCAGACTCCGACCATCATCGTCAACGGCAAATACCGCCTGACCACGGTCTCGGCCGGCGGCAACTGGGACAAGGCCGAGCAGTTGGTGTTGTACCTGGTGAACAAGGAATCGGGCAAGTAACGGGAACTTGCGCAAGCGCACACAGTCCCACAGCCGCACGCCTCATTGGGAGAACACGATGCTCAAGCAAGTCCTGATCCTGCTCGCCGGACTGGCCTTTCTCGGCGGTTGCCAGGCGCAAGGCAACACGGACGCCGCCAAGACGCCGGCCAACCCCGCGCTGGTCGCCGGGCAGGACTATTACCTGATCACTCCGCCACAGACGACACCGGGCGATCAAGTCGTGGTCACCGAGGTGTTCTCTTACGCCTGCCCGCACTGTGCCGATTTCCAGCCTTACGCCGGCGAGCTCAAGAGCAAGCTGCCCAAGGGCGTGAAATTCGCCCTGCTGCCGGCCGTGTTCAACGCGATGTGGGAACCTTACGCTCGAGCGTTCTACACCGCGCAGTCGATGGGCCTGGTCGACAAGACCCATCAGGCGCTGTTTGACGCGATCCACCGCGACCACGAACCGCTGCGCACGATCCAGGACCTGGCCAATCTATTCTACGCCAACTACGGCGCCAGTCCGGGCGAGTTTCTGTCCACCGCCACCTCGTTCGTGATCGAAGGTGAGCTGGCGGCCGGCAATCAGAAGGTGCGCGACTGGCAGGTCGACGCGACGCCAACGCTGATCATCGACGGCAAGTACCGCGTCACCGCGAACCCTGAACGCGGCATCGGCTTCCAGCAGATGGTGACCATTGCCCTGCAACTGGTGGATCAGGAGCTGGCGGCCAAACACCACCCGGCCAAGACGCACAAGTAATCTTCCGAGCAACGATGCCGCTTGCGATCGAATCGCCGGCGGCATAGCCTCGGCCCATGCGCGCCGATGTCAGCCAATCCGCCGCGGTTCCGCAACATCTGAACCTGCTCAGTTGCAACATCCTGGCCGGCGGCAGCGTCGGCCGCTATCGCGACTACGTGACGCAAAGCTGGAGGCAGGTGCTGCCTTCCCGCGGCAAACGCAGCAATCTCGACCGGTTTGCGGGATTGCTCGCCGATTTCGATCTGGTCGGATTGCAGGAAGCCGATGCCGGAAGTCTGCGTTCGGGTTTCGTCAACCAGACGCAATACCTCGCCGAAGCGGCGCGGTTCCCGTACTGGAGCCACCAGCCCAACCGCAAGGTGGCGCGCTTCGCCGCGTCCGCGAACGGCCTGCTTACCCGCATCGCCCCCGACGAAGTACGCGACTATCCCCTGCCCGGCCGCATTCCCGGACGCGGCGCGCTGTGGGCACGCTTTGGCGCGGACGACGCCGCACTTGTCGTGGTGATCGCGCATCTGTCGCTCGGCCCCGCCGCGCGCCGGCGCCAGTTCCAATTCCTTGCCGAGTTGATCGGCGCGCAGGCCAACGTGGTGCTGATGGGCGATCTGAACTGCCCTGCGCACAGCCGCGAGTTGACGCCCCTGTTCCGGCGCACCGCGCTGGTGGCGCCGGCACACGCCGCACCCGCCACTTATCCGAGCTGGCAGCCGCGCCGTGCGATCGACCATATCCTGACTTCGTCCAGCATCGCGGTCGAGCGCCTGTGGACCCTTCCGCATTCGGTTTCGGATCACCTGCCGCTGGCGGCAAGAATCAAACTGCCGGCCACCGCCTGACCTTCGCGCACGAAGACGCGCACACGAACGACCCCACAAAAAAACGGGCCGCACAAGGCGGCCCGCAAATTTGTTGTGGTTGGATTATCGATCAGAACTTGAGATTCGCCTCGACATACCAGAACCGGCCCGGCAGATCGTAGGTGGACGCGTCGTAGCCGTTGAGCGAACAGCTCAGGCAGATCGGCGGATCCTTGGCGAACACGTTGTTGACGCCGGCCGAAACCGTGAGCGGCATGCTGACGGGTACGTTCCAGCTCGCACGCACGTCGTTGTACGTGGTCGCGCCGAGATGGTTGGAACCGTCCGGGAACTGTGCCGTCGGCGCACCGTGGCAGATCGGGAAGCCGCCAGCGGCAGAACAATCCTCGGTCAGGGCGGAAAGGTAGCGCATGGCCCAGCCAGCCGACCATTCGCCGTACGTCCAGTTCAAGCGCAGGGTGGAGCGGATGCGCGGAATGCCGCTGTCGTGGACTTCGATGCCGACGCCATCCGGCTCGGCCAGCCCGGTGGTGGTGTCGATCGCGCTGTACTTGTCGACATAGGTGTTCTGCCAGCTCGCGCCCAGACGGCCCCAGCCCGTATCCGGTCCGACCCAGGTAACGCCGAAGTCGAAGCCGCGCGTGTCCACCCGGCCAAGATTGCCCAGCGTGTCGTTGAGGAACGCCACGTAGCCGGCGCCGTTGCGCGATTGCAGACTGCAGAACGCCGGGTCGAGGGTTTCGGCGCAGCGGTTGAGCAGAGTCTGCGCGTCTTTGGCCTGGATCGCGTTGTTGACCTTGATCTTGTACCAGGTCAGTTCGAAATCCATCTTCTGCGACCACGCCGTGTTCTCGGCCCACGACGGACTGTAGACCGCGCCCAAGGTTGTGTTGCGCGATTTTTCCGGCTGCAGGTCGCGATTGCCGCCTGTCAACACGGAGATCTGGCTGTTGGACTGCTGGAACGTGGCCGGATTCGGCACGCCCAGCTTGGCGCAGTTGGCCGCCACGGCGGGGCTGGCGATCGGACTGTTGAAGTTGCACGGATCGGTCAGCGACGCGTCGAAGCGCGAGAACGTGCCGTACAACTCACCGATCGACGGCGCCCGGAAGCCCTGGGCGTAGGTGCCACGCAGGGTCAGATCGTCGTTGAGCTGCCAGCGCAGGCCGAGCTTGCTGTTGGTGGTGCCGCCGAACGTCGAGTAATCCGAATAACGCGTGGCCACGTCGACATTCAGGGCCTTGACCAGCGGCGCGTCCGCGACCAGCGGTGCGTTCAACTCGACATAGTACTCATTCACGTCGTAACCGCCCGACGTGGGCTTGGACGGCACGCCGTTGGACTCGCCCGCAACCACGACCGCATCCGGCTGGTAGGTGCCGGACAGGTTGCGGTGTTCGTAACCGGCGGCGAAATCCAGCGAACCGGCGGGTAACTGGAACAGATCACCCGAAATGTTCGCGGTGACAACGCCCAGTGCCTGATGGCTGGTGTCGTGCTCGTGGTACAGGATGTAGTTGAGCATGTCGGGCGTCAGCGTGCCGGGACCGCCGAAGAAGTTCAGCGGCACGCAGGACGGATCAGCCTGACAGGTCGCCAGCGAACCGAGGCCTTCCTGGATGTGCGCCATGTTGTAGGTGCCGGTAACGTCCTGGGTGGCGTTGTTGTCGGCGCGCACCACGTTCACGTCCCAGTTGTAGTTGTGTTCGTTCCAGCCGAAGCTGCCGGTCAGGCCGGTGGCGAAATAGCGCGTATCCACATGCTGACTGAAGATGCGCGGGCCGCCCTCGACCGGACGCCGGGCGAGCCCGAAATCGGGGCTGCTGGGGTCCAGCGTGAAGCCGAACGGGTTGTAGGGATTGGTCTTGTCCACGCCGACGTTGTAGCAGCGGTCGATCAGGAAGCAGAACGCCTGACCGAGGAAGATCGGTTCGGGTGCGGCCTGGTTGACCGACTTGCGCGTGTTGTACAAGCCCTTCATGTACCAGTGGATGTTGTCGGTCAGCTTGTAGTCGGTCTGGGCAAAGAAGCCGGTGCGCTCCGACGGCGTCAGCAACAGGTTGTACGGGGCGAAATTGAAGCGATCCGCACTGGTGAAGTGATGATAACCGGAGGGGAAATTCTGCACGCCGCCGGGACCTGCAACGCCATTGGCAGTGATGCTGCAGAAACCGCCCGGGCAGAGGCCGCCGAAATCAGTGCCCCCCGGGGTGTCGAACAGCACACGCGTGAACGGCGTGGCCGATGAGCAGTTCGAAAGTCCGGTTCCCGGCACGCAGGCGCTGCTGGCCTGGGCCCAGTCGGCCGAACTGATGCGGTTTTGCTTGTAGTGACTGATGTCGACGAAGAAGCTGTAGCGATCGCCCTTGCCGCCGAAGGAAATGTCGCCCGAGCCGGTCTTGCCGTCGCCGACAGAGTAATCGCCGTAATAGGCGTGCAGCGCAGCGCCATCCTGATTCTTCTTGGTGATGATGTTGATCACGCCGGCGATCGCGTCCGAACCGTACAGCGCCGAGGCGCCATCGGTGAGGATCTCGATGCGCTCGACGATGCCGGCCGGAATCGTGTTCAGGTCGACCGCGGCGGAGACGCCCGAAGCCGAAGACTCGTTCACCCAGCGCAGGCCGTCGACGAGGATCAAAGTGCGCTTGGCGTTGAGGTTGCGCAGGCTGATCGTGGTCGAGCCGGAGCCCACGCCGGAGCCGTCCGGCGCAAAACCGAAGTTGCCGGCGGAGTTGAATTTGGTGTTGAGCGCCGAACCACTGACCGACAGCTGCTGAATCACGTCGCCAATCGAGGCCAGCCCGGTCTGGGCGATGTCCTTCGCGGAGATCGTGATCACTGGGGTCTGATCGGCGATTTCGGCCTTCTTGATGCGCGAGCCGGTGACCTCGATCGCCTCGAGCTTCTGCACGTCGTTGCCCGGCTTGTTCTGGGCCAGGACCGGCGTGGCTACCGTGGAGAGCATCAGGCCGCCCAAAGCAGCGGATATGCCGGCGGCAAGCAGACGCGGGTTGAAACGAGTCATACGAAACCTCCTCAGGTTTTCGATGGAATTCAAGCGAGATTCCGGCGCGCATTCCCCAAGCCGGAAGTGTAAAAAAAATGTAACCGCCACACGATAATGGCACAGTGCACTCGCTTTGGCTAGGGTGCCGAATGGCGCGGCTTCGCACGCCGCATTCGGCTAAACTCGCCGCGTGTCGCGAACCGCAAAAAACATGTTCAGACGTCCATATTTGCGTGTCGTTTCGTTACTGTGCGCGTTGACGGCACTGTTCGCGCCGCCCCCGAGCCGCGCGGGCGATCCCTCCGCGCAGCGCATGCACTTTCTGATGGCCTGGGAAGTTGCGCAACACGGCCCGGCCGGCGCGTGGCGCAAGCTCGCCGCCGGACTGGAAAGCTACCCCCTGTTTCCCTACCTGGAACTGGCCTCGCTGCAACGGCGCATCCGCGACGTGCAACGTCCGGAGGCGTCGAGGTTCCTCGCCGCCTGGCCGGACTCGCTGCCGGCGAAATTGTGGCGCGAGGCGTTCCTCAGCGAACTGGCGCGGCGCGAGGATTGGAAGGACTTTCTGGATTTGTATACTCCTGCCGAGGCGGATACGGCGCTGCGATGCGATGCCTTGCATGCGCGCGTCGCGCTCGGCAAACCGGTGGATTTCGGCACCGACGTCGAACCGTTGTGGCTATCTGCGCAGCCGTTGCCGGACGCCTGCAGTGCCGTGGTCGCCTGGGCCAACGCGCGCGGCAAGCTGACGTCCGCGCTGGTCTGGCAGCGCATCGACCTGGCCGCCGGCGCCGGTCAAGCCGCGCTTGTTGACACGCTCGCGTCGATGCTCGATGGCGGCGCGCGCGCAGATGCACTGCGCCTGGCCGCGGCGATTCGCGATCCTGCGGCCACGCTCACCAAGGCGATGGCTTGGCCCGACGGCACACGCGCGCGGCAGGCAGCCCGCATCGCGTTGCTGCGCCTTGCCCGCCGAGACAGCGATGCGGCCGAGACGGCGTGGAAGCTGCTTTCTCCACATTTCCACTTCGATACCCCAACGCGCGATCGCCTCCTGCGTGCGCTCGCCATCGACCGCGCCTCAAGCTACGCGCCGGACGCCCTGGGCCGCCTCGATGCCCTGCCCGCCGCAGCGAATGACGACACGACCCGCGAATGGCGCGTGCGCACGGCCGTGGCCGCGCAGGACTGGCAGGACGCGCTGGCCGCGCTCGACGCCATGGACGACGCGCAAAAGGCCGATGCGCGCTGGCGCTATTTGCGCGCACGCGTGCTGGTCAAACTCGACCGCACGGACGAAGCCACACCGCTCTTCGATGCGGTCGCCCGCGAAGCGAACTTCCACGGCTTCCTCGCCGCCGACTGGTTGAAATTGCCGTATACGATCTGCCCGGCCACGCTGGACGCGGCCACCGACGTGGACAAGGCGCTGCGTCGCCAGGCGGATCTCGCCCGCGCTTTCGAATTCTTTGCCATCGGCCGCCTGCCGCAGGCGCGCCGCGAATGGGATTTCGCCATGACGCGCCTGGACGCTACCCAACGCCGGCAAGCCGTGCTGCTCGCGGCGCATCGCGGCTGGCACGACCGCGCCGTTTATGCCTTCAATCGCGGTGCGGATTTGCGCTTTTACGACCTGCGCTTTCCGCTCGCGCAGCGCGGCGACGTCGTGCGCGACGCGCGCGACGCCGGTATCGATCCGGCCTGGGCCTACGCCATCATCCGCGCCGAAAGCGCGTGGACCGCCGACGCACGCTCCGGCGCCGATGCCTACGGCCTGATGCAACTGCTGCCCGGCACCGCGCGGCATCTGGCCAGAAACCTCGGCATCGCGTATTCCGGCGCATCCGCACTGTTCGATCCGGACGTGAACATCCGCCTCGGCACGCAGTACCTCGGCGACATGGCCGTGCGCTACGACGGCAGCCCGTGGCTGGCCACCGCCGCGTACAACGCCGGCAGCGATCCGGTCGGACGCTGGATCGACGCGCGCGACAGCCTCGATCCGGATTTCTTCATCGAGACGATTCCGTACAAGGAAACCCGCGAATACGTGGCGCGCGTGCTCGCCTTTGCGGTGATCTACGACTGGCGCCTCAACGGCAAGGCGCTGCCGCTGGCCTCGCGCCTGCCGCGCATCGGTCAGGCCTATTCACCACCGCCCGCCGATGCGCCGCGCAAAGACGTGGTGTGTCCGGCAACGCCGGCGACTTCAACCGCCGCGTCCGCTGCAGCCGCTGCCGCATTGCCAGCGGCTGCGCAAGCCAAACACTGATCACTGCCCCACAATCTGCGGCCGCATCGGCTCCAGCACGGCAAGCAGTTGGCGTTGTGCGGCCTTGCCGACTTTGGCCTCGTCCAGCGCGGCCTGCAGGTCGCCGATGAAGGCATCGAAATCGGCATTGCTCAAGTTCAGGCCGCTGTGCGCGTCTTCCATGCTGCGCCCGGAATAAACGCACGGGCCGCCGGTGGCCTGGCATAACTGCTCGATCACCAGCCGGCGCAGATCGTTGTGATCCACATGCGCGAACAGGGTATTGATGCGCGCGTCGGCATTGATGCGCAGAAAGAACATGTCGACCACACGGGTGATGCCCGGGGTTTCGCCCAATTCGCGGTACAGCGCATCCTTGGCCGCCGGCGAGGCCGGTCTGGGCGCCGGTTGCACGCAACCGCTCAGGGTTGTGACGATCAAAGCCAGAAGAAACAGGGTTCGCATGGTCGATGGTCCTTGGCAGGCGGACACAGACTGCCGATGATGCCATGCAGACGGCGTGAAGGCGCGGCGATGCAACCCAACTCGAAATCGTCGCGAGCGATGGCAGTTCGCGCTGTCGGAGCGCAGGAAGCTGAGTGAACACGTCAGTACATGAGCATTTCGCGCTACGCCGGCGGACGAAATGCCGAGCGCAGCAGATTTCAAGTTGGGTTGACCGCATAATGCGCGCATGAAAACCTATCTGGTCGGCGGCGCGGTGCGCGATCGCCTGCTCGGCCTGACCGTCAAGGATCGCGATTACGTCGTTGTCGGCGCCACGCCCGATGATCTGCTGCACGCCGGATTCAAACCTGTCGGCCGGGAATTCCCGGTGTTCCTGCATCCGCAAACCGGCGAGGAATACGCGCTGGCGCGCACCGAGCGCAAGACCGGACGCGGCTATCACGGTTTCGCCTTCGACACCGATCCGTCGGTGACGCTGGAAGACGACCTGCGCCGGCGCGACCTGACCATCAACGCGATCGCGCAGGACGAGAACGGCACGCTGATTGATCCGTTCGCCGGCGCCGCGGACCTGCGCAAAGGCGTGCTGCGTCATGTTTCGCCCGCCTTCGCCGAGGATCCGGTGCGTATCCTGCGCGTGGCGCGCTTCGCCGCGCGCTATGCCTCGCGCGGCTTCGCCATTGCCGCGCGCACCATCGAGCTCATGCGCGTGATGGTGCGCGACGGCGAGGCCGATCATCTGGTACCCGAACGCGTCTGGGCGGAAACGCGCAAGGCACTGGCCGAACGCACGCCGAGCGCGTTCCTGCACGCGCTGCGCGAATGCGGTGCGCTCGCGCGCATCATGCCCGAGGTCGATGCGCTCTATGGCGTGCCGCAGCGTGCCGACTTTCATCCCGAAATCGACACCGGCGCGCATGTCGAAATGGTGCTCGACGCGGCGGCGCACATCGCTCCCGGAGACGCGCTGATCGGCTGGTGCGCGCTCACCCACGACCTCGGCAAGGCGCTGACCCCGGCGGCGGAATTGCCGTCGCATCCCCGTCACGAACAACGCGGCCTGACACCGCTGCGCGCGCTGGGCGCGCGGCTGAAGGTGCCCACCGAGTACACGGCGTTGGCCGAGTGCGTGTGCCGCCTGCACCTGCTCGCGCACACCGCGTTCGAGCTGCGTCCGAAAACCGTGCTGGAACTTTTCGAGAAATTGGACGCGTTCCGCCAACCCCGGCGCCTGCCGCAATTCCTGCTCGCCTGCGCGGCCGACAAGCGCGGCCGCAAGGGCATGGCCGACAGCGATTATCCGCAGGCGCGCTACCTCACCGAACTGTTCCACGCCGCGATCGAGCCCAAGGCGCAGGCCTTGCTGGACGCGGGCCTGCGCGGTCCGGAACTCGGCAAAGCGCTGCGCGAAGCGCGGCGCAAGGCGATCGCAGCGGCGATCCGCGCGCACAAAAAAAATCCCGCGGTTTGAGCCGCGGGATTTCGTGTCGCAAGGTGATGAATCTTACAAACGACAGCCGTCGAAGCCGTCGCTGAAGATCAGGCCCGGATTTGACATCACATTGAATGTACCGCTGGCAGCTGTGCCCGAGAACGTACCCGAACTGGCGGCGCCAGTGGTCAAACCCGCAGCGACGGTGTAGAACCGCTGCGTGCTGTTCGACAGCGTCGCCACGCCGTTGCTCATCGTCGCCGAACCCAGACTCACGGGACCGCCGCAGGCGACCACGGTGAAGTTCACCGTGCTGCTGTTGTCGCTGGTAACGACATAGCCGTACTGGTTCTGCTCGGTCACGGCGATGGTGCCTTGCGTCGTGCCCTGCGCGACATTCGCCGGCTGTGCAGTGAATACCAGCGCCACCGTGCCTAGGCCGACCGTGAATGTTTGTTGCGCCTGCGGCGCCGCGTTGTAGTTCGCGTCACCGGCCTGGTTCGCGTCGATCGTGCATGTGCCCGTGCTGGTGAACGTTACCGTCGAACCGCTCACGCTGCCGTTGATGGAACACACCGAAGCCGAGCCCGCATCGATGCTCAGCGTGACCGGCAAGGTCGAGCTTGCCGTTGCCGTCACCGTATAGCCCGGCCCGCCGAGCACGCCCGGCGCCGGCGCGGTCGAGGTGAACGTGATTGTCTGATTCGCCGCACCGATCGCGAAACTCTGTTGTTGCTGCGCCGCCGCCGTGTAGTTCGCATTGCCGGCCTGATTGGCGTCGACAATGCACGTTCCGGTACCGGTGAACGACACGTTCGATCCGCTGATCGAGCAGGCCCCGGCCGTCGAAGCGGCGTCGATGCTGAAGGTCACCGGATTGCCCGAGCCGCCACCGGTCGCGTTGACCGCATAGCTGCCGCCGTAGGCAGGACTCGCGGGCGGCGTCGAGGTGAACGCGATGGTCTGACCGGCCGGATTGATCGTGATCGCATCGGTCACCGGCGAGGCCGCCGCGTAGTTGGTGTTGCCCGCCTGGTTCGCCGTGATCGAGCAGGTGCCCGCCGACACGATCGTGGCCGTGGATCCGGCCACCGTGCACACGCCGGTCGTGTTCGACACATAGGTCACGGGATTGCCGGAACCACCGCCCGTGGCAGTCAGGCCGAACGTGCCGCTCGGGCTGTAGGCCAGCGGTCCGGGATTCGGAAACGTGATCGTCTGGCTGGCGACGCCGACGGCTACCGACTGCTGCGCCTGCGGCGCCGCGGCGTAATTGGCATTGCCGGCCTGGTTGGCGTCGATCAGGCAAGTGCCGGATCCGGTGAAGGACACCGTCGAGCCGGCGATCGTGCACACGCCGCTCGACGACCCGTCGATGGTGAACGTGACTGCATTTCCGGATGCGCCGCCGCTCGCGGTCACGGTGTACGTCGGTCCGCCCACGGTCGCGCTGCCCGGCGGCGTCGAGGTAAACGTGATCGTCTGGCTCGCCGGATTGATCGTGATGTTGTCGGACACGGTCGGCGCCGCGTTGTAGTTCGCGTTGCCGGCCTGATTCGCAGCGATCGTGCAGGTGCCGGCCGCGACGATGGTCACGGTGGAACCCGCGACCGTGCATACGCCCGTCGTGGTCGAGGAGAATGTCACGGCCAGACCGGACGATGCCGTGGCGCTTACCGCGAAAGTGCCGCTCGGGCTGTACGTCTGCGCGCCCGGATTCGGGAACGTGATCGTCTGGTTTGCCGGATTGATCGTGATGTTGTCGGTTACGGTCGGTGCGGCGTTGTAGTTCGCGTTGCCGGACTGGTCCGCATTGATCGTGCAGGTGCCGGCCGCGACGATGGTCACGGTCGAACCGGCCACCGTGCATACGCCCGGCGTGGTCGACGAGAAAGCCACGGCGA